>NZ_JALKIM010000010.1 GCF_023050945.1 Anaerobiospirillum sp. NML120448
GTACAAACATATAAATTAGTTGTACCAAAATATAATTAACATTTTTGCAAAAATTCACGTTTATAATAGATTGTGATAAAATAATAATTAAATACTGCTGTATTAATTAATTAATAACTTTCCCAATTCTTTGAACTATGTCCAAGCGCAATCTACTATAACTTATAGCTTATAAGACTTGATGAATCGGCATGTTTATTATCATGCATAGGGTACATAAGAGTTGCTCAAACATAGCTCAGTTATGGGGTCTTAAATGACGCTGTATTAATGCTATAAAACAAGCATTATGTCCCATTTTAGTTCCGAGAACTGGGAAAGATTTAATTAATGGCAGAATCAAGCATCCTATTCAATTTAGTTCCAAGAATTTGGAAAATTTTAGTTTAATAACTTATCAAGTTATTTTCGCTCATCTTTATATTACGCGATGTACGTACCTATAATAATAACTGTATTATGAAGAATATCCGTTTGTTTTTATTTTCTATAATATGTTGGAATATAATCTTTAGTGGTTATACATTAGCAAATAACTCTGACTTAAGCTTTTATGAAACTAAATATGCTGGTATGGGTAAATACTCTGTAGAAGAGTTAATGACTTTTGATGACTCTGATGTAAGAAATAACACACGATTATTAAATTATGAAGAAGCACAAAAGTGCGATGACTATATTCAATATGCAAACATAAGAGGGCTTGTTTTTCAACACTTGATCTCTTTTACAATTGTTCCTGAAAAAACATGTCCTGGTACTGTCGACTATGATTTTTTTTCAAAATCAGAATCATTGTATTCTTTTTTACCTGTAAAAAATGATTTTAAATTATGTGAAAATGCTAACTACCCAAGTAAATACTTCAATTTATTTACTACTAAATACTTTTCAGTTGACAGCGGATCACTTGATTTATTAAAAAAATACTTTAAACAATCTGACGATCTTATCGCTTATGAGCCTAACATTATCCTTGATAAATCAAAAGTAAAAGAAGCTCAAGAAATTTTGAATAAACTAGGATATAAAGCAGGAAATGCAGATGGCATTATGGGGCTAAAAACATCTAAGGCTATTGTTGCTTTCTCAAAGAGTGTTGATTTATTAGCAAACAAGATGGCATTTGCAGGAGCTAGTCGTGGGTTAATTAATGATCATGTTTTAAATGCTTTAAGACAGTGTATTGATCAACGTAAGAGTAATGTTGATGTATTAGCCCAAAAGAATGCTTTAGACGTAGCTAATCGTGAGTTAATTAATGATCGTATTTCAAATGTTTCAATAAAGTGTATTAATCCAAATAAGTGTTATATTGAAGTATCATCAAAAGAGAATGCTTCCGACGAAGATACTAGACGTGAATTAATTAATGAGCATGCTTTAGATGCTTTTTCAGCTTTAAATGCTTTAAATGATTTAAAACATTGCATTGATCAAAATAAGTGTTATGTTGAAGTATCATCAAAAGAGAATGCTTTAGACGTAGCTAGTCGTGAGTTAATTAATGATCGTATTTCAAATGCTTCAATAAATTGTATTAATCTAAATAAGTGTTATATTGATTTATCATCAAAAGAGAATTCTTCCGACGGAGATAATAGTCAGGAGTTAATTAATAATGCTATTTTAAATCTTTTAAGATAGTCCTGAACTCTGCATACTAAAGTATGCCTCAAAGTAGATTTGCCTTATATATCGCATTTATCAAAAAATTGTAGAGGTTACCTAACAATAGGTTAACCTCTAGTCTTGCCCCTTGGAAACAAGATATATATGGGGTTTTATTCAAATTTGTTGTTTGAAGGTTACTTTAGTATGCAGAGCTCAGGATAGTGTATTGATCACAGTAACTGTTTTGAAAAATAATTATTATATAATAAACTTTCCCAATTCGTTTAACTATATCCAAGACGCAATCCACTATAACTTATAGCTTATAAGCCTTGATGAATCAGCATGTTTAGTATCATGCATGGGGTACATAATAGTTGCTTAGGCATAGTTCAATTATGGAATCTTAAATAATGCTGTCTTAATGCTATAAAACATGCATTGTGTCCCAGTTTAGTTCCAAGAACCAGGAAAGTTTTAATATAAGTTTATTTTATATTTCTTAATTTATTTGCGTAATATGAACTTGAAAAAATTTTTAGCATTAGCTATATCGCTTCTTTCACTTATAGCTTATTTCAACTATTCTTATGCTAAAACTGTAGAATATTTTCCTGGCTCAAATATTGACCCAAAACACTTAAGCGTAAACGAATTAAAATTATGTGGACAATATCATTTTCTTTTACAAACATCACAAGATATAGAAAATAACACAGGATTGCTTAGCGAAGAATTTTTAGAAACTAACAAGCAATTGCTAAAGTTGTCCAGTGATTATTTATCTAATCATTGTTTAGGAAATAGTTTTTTTAAAGAAGATTTAGATAATGTTAAACAATCTCTTTGGCCATCAGAAGCAGATACCCCATTAACATTCTATATTTTTAACTTTATTAAAAGTCACCTAAATTTTCCTCAATATAATGGAGTATCTTATAATTGCGTCAATAATTTATTTGAAAATAAATATTTTCTAGCTGATCCTTTTTTTAGTTCATTGCTTGGATTAACCATAACTAATAAATCGCTAATTGAAAGATCTAATTGGATACTCAAAGAGCTAGGTTTTAAATCAGATCTTGATGACATATATTTACCTGATGAACAAGCTGTTTTAAAGTTTAAGCTACACTTGTACAAAAGTTTGCCATATTATCGAACAGACTCACCTCTGTATAACCTCGATGTTAAAACCGCAATAATATTACATCATTGCTTAAACCTTTTAGAAGAGAAATGTTTTATTGACAAACAACATTGGAGAGCTCTTAAAAATTCTAATATCAAAGGTTTAAATACCGCCAAATGATTAGTAGCTTCTAAGAAGCTACTTGCCATAAAACCTATCTTTCAAAATACAGTAGGTTAGTGCATTTCACATTAATTATAAAAAGCAAAACTCGACAATAAAATGCTGTAAACTCAATTTTGTTGTTGAGTAATTGCTTATATTTAAGGTTGTTTGGCATCTTCTCTGGTCAATTTTTTTATAGTTAAAGAAAACCGCATTACCCCGAGAAAACACCATTAAATAGCACTTATTTGTCTATTTTGTTGGCTGTTTTTTGTATTTTGCTAGTCCCTGTTTTCTATTAGCTGTCTACTCTCCCATAGCAGCAACATAAATCAAAGAGTAATATGTGCTTTTATACTTGGCAATCCCCCTCCATAAAGTGATCTACAAAATCATATGAGCTCTTTTAGAGATTTCCAAATTAATGGATAACTTAATACTGATAATAAATAGCTAAAACACCTTGTTCTGATAGCTAAACTTTATAAAAGTACTTGGCAAGTTTTCCTGTAGATCAGACATAGGGGAGACAATCAAATATTTACGTTAAATAGCAGCTTTGCTAGCCTTTTGGAGGTCATTTATAGAGAATTGTGGCTGCTCAACCACTAAAGCTACGAACATTTTGATAAATAACCAATTGTCTCCCCTATGTCTGGTAGATCCCACAATATTTTTAGAGGAAGCTACCTTCTAAAGTGCTATCCGCATATGGCGCCACAACTACTTCTATCCCTATGTGGCTATCTACAAGCTTTTAGATTACGGCCAATCATTACTATAAATTCATGCCTCTATTGCCTAACTATGTTTGCCAGCATACCTATTTAAGCTGATGGAAGGCTAACCTAATCATTGAAAAAACTAGATAGAATAAGGCTTGTCCATGCGCCCCTGAAATAATTTTGCTATTACAGTACTAGCAACTTGATACTAATAAATCTAAAACTCCCAAAACTATATTAAAAGGCCTAGCCTATAGTCATTGCCTATAAGCCTAACCTAAGAGCATTGAGCTACCTCAAATACCTAGGTCAAATATTTTAGTCCAGGTTGAGAGCATGCTAAAATAGTGCTCTTATGTGTATTGTCTATAGGATAGTTTAAATGGATTTCAAGCCAATTCCTCCAGATGGAAAAGTTCATGACTTGCGTAATGCTCAAAAACCAAAAACTGAGCAAGAGATTAAAGATGAAAAGCAGGCTAAGAATGATAAGGTTAGACGCAATCTTCGCATTGTAGCCTTAGTATTGGCTTGTTATTACTTTGCTAGTGCTGGTTATTCTTGGTATCAAGAGTCTCAACATGAGCAAAATGCTACTACCGCTACCAACCTACAAAATCCATTAAAAGATCCTGTACTCTTTAGACAGACTTTTAATACCTTAATTAATGAGCAAGACACTTCTTTGCCAACTGCTAATGCCAATGATACTCCTGAGGGTTTTGTGGCTGTGCTCTCTACCTCAGTAGAAATGCAAGGTATGGCTAAGCCTAACTCCAAAGAGTTACAAAGTGTACAAATTCAAACTCGCTATCCTGATGCTTTCCCACCTGAGAGCTTAAAGGCCTTTAAGACCTTTATCTTAGCTAACGAACGTCTTTACAATAGTGAAGCTGATATGGCTTTGGTAGATGAAGTGCTTAACAACTTAGGCATTATTCCTAAGTTTGATGCCAATGAGGATAATAAGGTCTTTGCCCCTACCACAGTACAAACTGATGGCTACCAATATCAAACTACCTTTACCTCAGGCCCTATCGATGAGCTAACCTTGGTGGTAACTCCACGCATTAACCTCTCATCCTTTACCAAGGACGATGCAACTGCAAGCCAGTCTGAGCAAGCCCCAGCTACCAACAGCCAGGCAGCAACCCAGGCTGCACCACAGGCTAATAGCCAAGAGCAATCAGCCTTAAACGCTGTGGCAGAGCAAGACACCACCCAAGAGCAACAAGCTACCATCGATGCTCAGCAAAACTCCGAGCTTCAAAAAGAGCTAGAGCAAAACTCCCCAGTAGAGTCTGATGTTCCAGTGCTCTAATGAGCTAAGAGCCAAGAGCCAAGAGCCAAGCTCAACTAAGATACCTGCTTAGCTTTTTACAAGATAGCTCCCATAGAAATATCAACGAGCTATCTTAACTACCAAATTACAGACATATGGAAGACAGTTGGTTATTTATCAAAATTTGCTTAGATTTTGCGTTGGGGAGGTAATAAATTCGTATAAATGCCCCTCAACATACAGCAAAACTGTTAGTTTAACGTAAATACTTGAATGTCTCCCCTATGTCAAAATTAAAGGAATAGCCCCAATCTTATTAGAGCTATTCCTTTTTTCTTGCCTGCCATCTTGCCATAGCCTACCCATCTTTTTTAGCAGCAAAATTCTCTTGCAGCTCTGATAGCAGGTGTGATGCTGTAAATTTCTTGGCACTCTAGATCTAATATGCACTATTTGGACTAAAGCAACTTGATGAGAGCAACCCTACTTAATTTTCAAGTTCTTTAAATCTAAATAGCCTCAGTCTCAGGATAAATCTAAGACTAAGGCTAGTGTAGGCAATAATATCAGCACCTACACATACAACTACAACTCAAACTACAAATACAAGCCTAAATTGGAGGTAAACTTAAACAAAGCATTAATTGCAAGTAAAAGCCTTATGGCTTGAATAAATATGATTTGGCCTTATTACTCTATACAAGAGTACCCTATCAAGTCATACCTAAATTTGCTGAAAATTACCCCTTATTGACACAAATCCGATATATATCATGATTGTTGTTTTTTTCGAAAGGGATATTTATCACTTAATCGAAAATGCTCTTTGTGCTCTTAAAGCTGATTTACAAGGGAAATTTTGCAAGTTAAGGGATATTTTTCACTAAGTTCAGGTCATACCCCTGCTGCAATTAAAAGTCTTTTAGGATCTAGGGTCTCCTAACTAATCTTTCCTTTAACCAAGGTAATCACTCACTAAAACACTTTGCTCTGATAGCTAACCTTGTTTTCACAGTACTTTGATTATATCTTTAGCCTTAAAGCACTTGGTAAAACAGGTATTTAATTAGGATGGCCAAGCTAAGCTAAGCTAAGCTAAACCAGGCCAAACCAAGTCAGGCCCAGACCAGGCCAAACCCAGCCAAGCTAAACAGTACCAAAGGATTTATGGAAATTTTAGAAGCTTAAAGACTCTCCATCTTCTGGGATAATAAAGTTTGCTATTTGTCTCTTAGTTAACAAGCCTCTCATCTCATACCTACTTATAGAGGCATGAGCAACTGTGTCCATATGAGAAATAATAAGATGAGCCTCAGGTAAGGTTGCAGCAACACAAGCTACATCTTCATCGTTCATAATTAGCCTACCAAAGCCCTCAAGTTCGGCTGCACATGCATTTAGCAGTACAACCTCAGGATTATGTTTACGTAGTGCCTCTTGCAACTGTGGATACCAAACAGTATCACCACAAGCCATAAACTTAGGCTCTTGATAGGACTCAAGACAAAAGCCACTAGCTTGACCACAAGCCTCAATTGTTCCATGACGACATGGGGTTTTAGTAATAGTAATACCCTCAAAGTCAGTGCCTTGTGCTGACAAAACTCTAACATCCTTAAACTGATTTTGACTAAGAATGCTAGCATCTTCATCGTTTTGTACAAAAACAGGAAGATCGTGAGGTAAGCAATCACCTATATGACCATTAGGCATCATATCTACATGATCAGGGTGTATATGGGTAATAATAATGGCATCAACATCACGTAAAATATCTTCAACACTCATAGGCAAAGGAGCAATAGGCATAGGAATATTAGCCTTCATCTTATCTTGCAACTTAAATACATTAGGTACCATCTGTGCAATAGAGCCTAAAGCATATTGAGGAGCTAACCATGGGTCTATTAGTATAGTCTTATTCTGATAGACTATTTTTACAGTAGCATTTCTAATCCTACTTCCCTGAAAATATTGTACGGTATCATGATTTAATCATAAATACCCCTTATTTTTCCTATATTTTGCCTAAAATATGATACCGTACAATTCACTAAATATTGTACGGTATCACGATTATGATATATACAGACATAACTTTTCCTATCCCAGACTCTAAAACATATGAGCTGCGTCTGTTAAGAAGTGGAACTGAACCTTACTTATACTTCCGTAACGGAAGTAAAAGGGTTAATGGTAAGCTTGTACATGATCGCATCCTTATAGGTAAGATAGCCACAAATATTGACAGTGATCAGCCTCATTTCAACCCTAATGATAACTACTTTAAGCTTAAAAACATTCCTATTCCTTCATCAGAAGTAAGTAGGACTGCTAAAAGAGGACGTAAGCCAAAGCAAATTAGTAATGGCTTTTCTCAAGCTAACCATTGTGTCGATAAAACAAAAAGCATAATGTCATCCCAGTCCAATAATGAAAGCGACTCTTTGCATTTAGAGGATGGTAAAGGTCATATTCTTACAACCAGTCTAGTTGCAAAAGAGATTGGACTTACTGACATCCTAAAAGGTTGTATGAGCTCTAAGTTGTTTAACGATACTATGTCTTCCGCTGCGTTCTTGTCTTTAGGAGCTCCAGGAGGACTTAGTAACATTGACGACTTTACCTCATTAGGTGCTGCACTTGGATTTCATCAAATGTCAACCCAAGACCTAAGCGTGCTATACAAAGATCTTGACAGTTTTTGTAAGGACGATTTCTTTAGACAATGGATTGCATTGCATGGCAGTAATAGTGTCTGTTATGACATTACCTCCATTTCAAGCTACTCAAGCGATATTGAGTTGGTGGAAATGGGGTATAACCGAGATCATGAGCCTCTTCAACAGGTAAACCTTGGGTTGATTTGTGCCATGCAATCTAAGATTCCCTTGTTTTACGCCGAGTACAGCGGCAGCATAAATGACTTTTCAAACTTCCCTAATGTGCTCTCTAGGGCTAGGTTACTAGGATTGGGCGCAACAACTGAGATGACTCTTGTTATGGATGGAGGGTTTGCCAACCTTAAAACACTATCCTTACTAGAACTAGCAGAGATGCCTTATATTTTAGGAATGCCTCTTAGCAAATTTCCAAAAATCAAAGCTCAAACACAGAGCGTGTTTAGAAACTGCTATTACTCACTTCAGTTTTTTGAGCTTCATGGCGATTTAATCAGATACCATGAGATTCCATATGATATCAATGGCAAACAAGAGCGATTAATTATGTATAGGTCAGATGACTCATACAGTAAGCAAAGCAAGTCACTACTATGCCATATTGCTCAGTTACGTGAAGAGCTAAGTACTAAAAAGAACCCACCTGTTAGCAACATGCGTAGGTATTCTCAGTTCTTTCACATAAACGTTGAAAAGGACAACTCCTTTACCTTTACTGATAACGTTGAAGCTCAGGCCGCTGCCTTGTCTCTTTGTGGTTGTTTTGCAATTCTATCATCCAGAAAAGACATGAGTGTGAAAGCTATTCTTGAAGAGTATCGATCAAAAGACTGTGTGGAAAAGTCCTTTGGTATAGTTAAAAACGATATTCTTCATGAGCGTTTCCGAGTAAAGAGTTCATCAACACTTAGAGGCAAGATGTTCCTAGTATTCATAGCACTGGTTATAAGAGTTCGATTAGAGCAACTCTTAAGACCTGTTCTTACTAGAAATAAGATAGGAATCGATAGTGCAATAGAACGCTTAAAATCAATTTCCTTCATAAGACAAGGAGATAAGTGGTTTACTCATAATGCCTTAACCAAAATTCAAAAAGAAATCTTATATGCTCTTGGTGCTAAGTTGGATATGTTGGTGTCTAATTGGGTATAGTTTGCACTGCTTACTGATACCGTACAATATTTTCAGGGAAGTAGGTTCTAATCTGCTGAACTAACATACATTTTCCTCACTAACGAAAACAGCTATGAAGTGATGCGAAAATTCTATAAATCGATCATTACTATGAAAAGCAACTAACATGAAATTAGACGCAACCATTTGGTTGCTGGTAAAGCATATGAACCTACATCATTTAGAAATCTTTTTAGCCGTTTGCCATGCAGGTAGCTTACAAGGTGCTGCCGATAAATTAGGCATATCCCGTCAAGCAGTTAGCAAAGCTATCAATGCTTTAGAAAGCTCATTAGGAACAGCTTTGTTTATCAGAGAAGCTAGAGGCATTACACTAACTACCACTGCTTATGTATTTAAAGAGCATGCTCAAAAAGTAGCCATAGAGCTTGCAGCTATAAGAAAATTAAGAAATATTGAGCTACTACCACGTCGCCCGCTCATGATTTATTCTTTAGATCATGTTTTTTCCTATATTGGCTCTGACTTTATGGTCGAGTTTGCTAATCAAGAAAAACAAATCACCTTAAGTGTAGTAGAAAGTACTGACGAAAATGCTTTATTAGCTTTAGAGGCAGGTAAGTGTGAGTTAGCTATAGTGTATGGCCCTTTTGATGAAGAACGTTTTGAGTCCATACCTTTGTTCGATACCCAATATACAGTTAGAATGCTTGCTACCCATCCTTTAGCAAACAAAGAACTGCTTACTCCTCAAGACCTACTGGGCCAAAAGATTATTGGCAAAGGTCGCTCTTATAGCTGTTTTACTAAATCTTTTGATGAGATTTTAAGCAAATATCAAGAAGAGGTAGATATCATTGCTGAGACCTCTGATGAGGCTCTTTTAACTGAACTAATATTAAAAACTAACGCTCTTGCTGTAGGATTTGACTATTCCTACCAATTAGACAATCCCCTCATAGTTGAAAAACCTTTTGCTAAAACTCCCAACAATACCAAAGTCAACATCTGTTTAGTGAAAAGAAGAGGTACTGTAGCCACCTATGCAGCCTCTGCCTTTGAGCATAGTCTAATTAATTACTTAGCCACTAAGCACTCCTGATTGCTCCCTTAAGAGCTGGTATACCTCGGTTCAAACAACTCTGGCCCTGCCTTTTAGCAGACATGGGTTAGCTTTATTTCATTTGTCTAATCTTTAGACCTTATAGAGATCATAAACGTATGGGTATGGTATGACTTATGACATGGGCTTGTATTAATGTGAACTTGCCTTTAAGGCCACTCATTGTCTCCTAAGCATTAGTATTTGTATAGTTAGACAGAATAGTTGGCATACTTGCTTGCCAACCTCCCTACTTGCCTACTTAACCATTAGTATGAGCATGGACGTGATTATGGGCATGCACCTACCAAGATTATTACTACTCATGGCAAGAGTGCATGGTTGCAATATATTAAGAATACCCTTAGCAACCAATAAGCTTTTACCTCCAAGTAATACCTATCTTGCCCCTGCTTATCATTGCAATCTATGAGGCCATTATTTAATGATTGGTAAGTTGCGTCGTTTTTTTGAATTAAGCAATGGCACTTTATTTGCTAATTGTTTTTAGTAAAACCAAGCCTTTAGCTTAGAGCTACAGGTATTACTATATGATAGAGATGTGGTTTATTAAAAGTCATTAAGAAATCACATAGCATTGAGCACAAACTTTTACTATTAAAGTCCATTTAAGCTCATAACTCTATCGATTAAGTCAAATTGTAACTTTATCATTTACCGAGAGAATTGTTATGGCACTTTACGTTAATACTAATGTAAGCTCAATTAATGCCCAGCGAAAGCTTACCAATGCCACCAATAGCCTGAATGTATCCTACCAGCGTCTAGCCTCAGGACTTCGCATCAACTCTGCAAAAGATGACGCTGCTGGCTTACAAATTTCCGATCGTCTTACCTCTCAGATCAATGGACTTAACCAAGGCAACCGCAATACTAACGACGGTATCGCCTTAGCTCAGACCATTGAAGGTGCCTTAGACGAAACCACCAATATGCTCCAACGTATTCGTACCCTAGCCGTGCAAGCTGCAAACGGCACCAATACCGCCGAGGATCGCAAGGCATTACAGCAAGAGGTTACAAGCCTTTCACACGAAATTACTCGTATTGCCAAGCAAACCACCTTTGCAGGTGCCACTGTTCTTAATGGCAAGCAAAACCTCGGTGCTGGTGGTGCAAACGGTAAGAACTCAAAGAGTATGATTCCATCTGGTGGAAGTTTAATTTTCCAAGTTGGTGCTAATGCTGGTGACACCTTAGCCTTATTATGGGATAAGCCATTTACTATGACTGGTATCGCTACCCAATCAAACATTAAGCTGGAAACAGATAAGGCTAACGCTAGTAAGACTGGTCTTTTAATGACTGGCGGTCAAAATAAAAGTTTAGCACGTTGGAGTGTTAGCACTGCAAATGCTGCTACAGCTACATTAACCAATATCGATGCATTCATCCAGTTAGTTGATTCACGCCGCTCCGAGCTAGGCGCGATCCAGAACCGAATGGAAAGCACCATCCGTAATCAGGCCAATATTTCAGAGAATGAGGCTGATGCACGTAGCCGTATCCGTGATACTGACTTTGCCTCTGAGACAGCTGCTCTTACACAGAACAATATCATTCAGCAGGCTTCTCAATCAGTGCTTGCTCAGGCTAACCAGCGTCCTACCATCGCTCTTAGCTTATTAGGTCAATAAGAATAACAATCTCTCTCTTTATATTTAGAGGCAGACGTAAGTCTGCCTTTATTCTTTTTATGTAAGTAATCTGTCTTACACTACCCCACCAACAAGGTTTTTTATCTACCTTTCATGAACCTATTAGTGTCATGAAGCTTACAAGCACCCGCCATTGTCGTCATGTGTACTTCTTGTAGTTAAACCCAATAGCTGCACTAGAATAGTTGAAGCTATCAGTTTGCTAAGTCTCATAGCTAAACAACGGTCATTTATCCAAGCACAGTATTTTAGGTATTTTTAGTTTGCACTAAGGTCTTGCAGCCCCAACTTCCTACAGTATTACCATCAACTTACATTCAATCTTGTAACCTAAAAGTTAGCGAATAGTGCAATCCCATGCCACTGTTGATTTATCGTCCTGTTAATTAGCAAACTGACTGACCAGCAGGCCTACTTCCTTCCTTGCATGCCCTCCTTACTTACCACCCTTCCTAATAGCTAGTTGCTTGCTGTATAGCTTACAGGATGGCTGTAAAGCAAGAGGAAATGTGAGTAACTGCCTAGGGCTTGGGGCTGTTGGCAATTTTGACCTGGGGTAAATATTTTGTTTTAGATTGTGTGCTAATATTGAGAACTGTGGGCACGTGCCTATAGTCTTGTTGTTTTGTAGTTTTACTTAGGAAGTTATTTTATGAAGGTTGGTCTTTTAGCAGCTGGTGGTATTGCCGCCAAAATGGCAGAAACTCTCAATGGCTTAAATCATCCAGAGATTGAGCTCTATGCTGTTGCCTCACGTAGTGCAGAACGTGCTAGTGAGTTTGCTAAGAAATTTAACATTCCTGTATCTTATGGCAGCTATGAAGAGTTAGCCGCTGATCCTAATGTAGATCTTATTTATATTGCCTCCCCACACTCTGAACACCATATCCATGCTCAATTATGCCTTAAGCATAAGAAAGCTCTCTTAGTTGAGAAGGCTTTTACTGCTAATGAGAAGATGGCTAAAGAAGTGCTTGACTATGCCAAGGATCAAAACACCTTAGTAACCGAGGCTATTTGGACTCGCTATATGCCTTCACGTACTATTATTGCCAAGGCTATTGCTGATGGTAAGATTGGTACTCCTCACTCTATTCAAGCTAATTTAGGCTATCCAATTGCCCATAAGGATCGTATCTTTAAGCCAGAGTTAGCTGGTGGTGCTTTACTTGACTTAGGTGTATACCCAATTAACTTTGCCATGATGTTCTTTGGTCATGAGCTTGAGAGTGTCACTGGTACCTGTGTTAAGAGTGAAACTGGTGTCGACTTCTTAGACAATATTTGCTTAGTATTCAAAGACGGCAAGATGGCCTCTTTACATGCTACAGCTTATGGCCCTGCTGATCGTAATGGCATTATTTATGGTGATAAGGGCTATATGGTGGTTACTAACATCAACAATCCAGAAAAGGTTGAGATCTTTGATAAAGACCACCAGCTCGTAGAAGAGCTCCCATTACCAAAGCAAGTTACTGGCTATGAGTACCAAGTCATTTCTTGTCTTGAAGCCTTAAAGGCTGGCAAGTTAGAGTGCCCAGAAATGAGCCATCAAGAGACCTTAGAGGTAATGCACGTAATGGATGAGCTTCGTGCTAAGTGGAATATTGTTTATCCATTCGAGTAGTATTCCTAAAAGCTCATTATAAGCAGCCCTCTTACCAGTGCTTCTTAGCACTATGTTTCGCTGCTAAACAAACAACAAAGGCCCCCGCCCGCACTTCATACCTGCCCAGGGGCCTTTTTGCTAATCAGAAGCCAATATAGCCTCAGCTTGTGCTACTGCACCATGCTCTTTTATTACCTCTATAAGAGGTAAGCTAAGCCAAGCTATGCTAAGCTATGCAAAGCTGAGCAGACCTAAACAGCTCATACCCTTTCTACCTTGAGCAAGATGTGGCTTAAAGACCCTCTCTATGAGCCATCAAGCTACCAAGTCTTGACCTATCTCATCTTAGCAAAGCTACATTAAGCCAAGTTAAGATACCTTACGCAAAACAACGTTTAGCTAACAATGGCAACCCTTGAGTTTTCTTTCACTAATATCCCAATTGAATGCCTTGTGACTTATTTTTGCGCAGCACCCAAAAAAATAGCTGGCTCACAATAAGCCAGCTACATTCTAGGAAAATATGAACTGGTAGCAGCAAGTGAAATTATTATTATTTCAGTCTTAAGCAAAACAAAGATTGCGCCTAGCCCTATCGCTCTGCGCAATCTCTTACATCGCTTCAATAATTTCTACTTGGATTCTTTTTGCTCTACAGCCTCTTCTTTAGTCTCTTGAGCAGGTACTGCCTCAACGGTGGCATCTTGAGCAGTTTCAGGAGCTACATCTTGAGCAGGAGCAGCCTCAGGTGCTACGGCCTGTGCAGGAGCTGGGGCTGCAGCGGTGTTTGGCATTGCTTGCTGATTAGGGTCAAAGCCTTGTTGATTTGGATTGAAACCCTGCTGGTTTGGAGCAAAACCTTGTTGATTTGGGTTGAAGCCCTGCTGGTTTGGAGCAAAGCCTTGTTGATTTGGGTTAAAGCCCTGCTGGTTTGGAGCAAAACCTTGCTGATTTGGGTTAAAGCCCTGTTGGTTTTGATAGAAGCCCTGCTGGTTAGGGTTGAAACCTTGCTGCTTTGGGTTAAAGCCCTGTTGGTTAGGATTGAAACCTTGCTGATTTGGGTTAAAGCCCTGCTGGTTAGGGTTGAAACCTTGTTGGTTTTGATAGAAGCCCTGCTGGTTTGGAGCAAAACCCTGTTGATTTGGGTTAAAGCCCTGCTGGTTTGGAGCAAAACCTTGTTGATTTGGATTGAAACCCTGCTGGTTAGGGTTGAAACCTTGGTTTTGACCAAAGAATTGAGCAGGTTGCTGCTGCTGCATGTTAGGGGCAAAGTTTTGAGCAGCCTGAGGGAAAGCACCTGGAACACCATTTAATGGATCTGGACCAAAACGATTTGGGCCTACAGTGCCTCTTAGACAAAAGAGTACAAATAAGTAGATGTAGAAGCCAATACCAATTAAGCATAAAGTTGAGCCAGCATAAATTAAGCCTTCCTCACGCTCTTCCAGTCCTACCAAATATAAAACTGTACCAATAAACAGAGGTACGTATACACCAGCAAGCCAAAAGCCACGCTTGTTAAGATCATGAAGACGACGAATGGCAACAATGGTATTGAGCCAACTTAAAGCAGCACCACCTACAAATCCAATAATAGCACCTACAGCTGGAATTAATCCTAAAATTCCAATTACGATATTAGCTAAAAAAACGAACAGCATGCACCACCAGAACTCAGAACGGGTAGCTCTATCCTTCCAGTTAAATGGTTTTTGCACAACACAGACTTTGACAGCATCTACAAAAGAAGACATGATAATTCTCCTGATATCTAAAATAATATAGGCACAATCAGGCCTAGCTAAGCAACGATTACAAAACAAGATCGCTACTGATTTTTTTGGACAGTCGTATCGATTACCCTTAATAAGAAAGGCTAATTCAGTAGGTAGCGGTTGTGTCAAAACCGAAATCGGTAATAGAGCTAACAGACACTAAAGATCTATTAGCGTTAAGGCTTAATTATGTTTGTTTGAAAGTATCCCCAATCATTACAGTGGCATCGCAATGAGGCACAGCTAATGAAAGTTGTCCTTAAATAAAAAAATAAAATTCTTTTTTAGTGAGATAGTGTTTGTTGGAGGCAAAAGATGCTTCCTTAAACTTCAAAGAATAGGGATAAAGTGCTTTAAAGTGCCAAAGCAAAATATCCTAGTATGCACAGACGCACTACAACGAAAAAAGATTAAGCTGAACTACTCAATCTTTTGGGTAGACCTGGTAAGACAGGCTGCATAGAGTAGAGATTGCTAAAATTATATAGCAATTTTAGGTGATGCTAGTTTTTGATAAACATTATCATCTTGCCTGAGGGTATAATATTCATATCTATGCAAAAATGCAAGCCATTTTTAACTAAAAACAAAAAATTTTGTATTAGTCTATTAATTACTTAGCTTACCTACGCCTTGCTCTTCTATGCAATTGGAGCATTTCTTACTTGTTTTCTAACTTGTATGATAAGGGCAAAAAACCACAGTACACTCATACCTCACCACCTATTACTACTGCTTAATTAAAGGCTGATGTCAACTAATTTAGGTGATGATTAAGGTCGTAAGCTATAGTGCCATTATATGAGGCTATAGCCGTGTTTGTGGTGAGTATTGAGATTGGGACTGGGACTTTGTGTGATGGTTTTGGGGTATGAATAGCTCGAGGTGCTTATTGGCAGTGATAGCAAAGTGCTACTAACCTACAAAGGAGCAATGCTCCTTTGTAAGTTGCTTTATAGCCCTAGTCTCATCTAATCTAGGGGCCCGAAGCTTAGCTTTGCTGGTCGTTGTTGTTGTTAACAATAATTTGGCAGTGGCAATTCTTTAGGTCTTGCTCAGTAATGATTTGACCTACGCTATCGACAATAATGCGGCCTGAAAGAGGATTTTTGATGGAGGTGATATGACCTTTAATGGTGGCACTAATGTCTGAGTACTCAAAAGAACGATCACCAATTTCAAAAGTACAGTTAATGAGCTTGAGGCCCTTGCAATAGCATAAAGGCTGAGAGCTAACAATGTGGCAATTAATCAGGGTTAAGTTTTCTGAGTACCAAGCTAAATACTCACTAACTAAGGTGCTATTGCTAACGGTGACGTTTTTGGCATGCCATAGACAATCTTTGGTCTCAATATGGCTATTGCTAATAGTAGAGTCCTCTACATATTGCAAAGCATACTTACCAGTAAGCTTGGCATCGTTAATAGTGAGACGTTTTGAGTCTAAAAAGCCATAGACAGAGTTAATCTGACAATTATTGAAGCTTAAGTCTGCGCTTTTCCAGCCAAACTCTTCACTGTCGATATCACAATCTACAAAAGTAATATCTTGGCACTCTCTAATATTTTTCACGCTATGCAGCTGACAATTATCTATCAAGCCATGAGAGTCGTACCATAGTGGAGCTCTTGTTGCTTCATCTAGTTTGCAATTACGCAATACAAAATTTTGGGCATGCCATAGCACATAGCGCATGGCAAAAGTACAGTCCTGTACCTCAAAATCATGACATTCTTTTAGAGCTGACTCACCATCAGCCTCGCCTCCAAAATGACAGTTAAGAACCTTTATATCGCTCATACCATATAAGGCACGCTCTTGATCAAAAGAGAGATCAGCTATTATCTTATTCATAGAAAAACTACCAAAACAAACTTTAATTTAGCCACTCAACTTGCAGCCACAAGGATGAAGCTTGAAGCTTGAATCGCCCGCCCTTGCTGCTGCCTTAGACCTTAACTAACTATCAAATGTTTTTTGTATAGCTTAATCAAAATTACCCTAAAGCGATATGGGTAAAGCTCTCAAAAACTTGTCTATTCCTCTACACTTACAAACTTGTCGCTTCTTTAAAGCGCCAGCTTGGCCATAAGCTTCAATAAGCTAAGCTTGGCTAAGACTTACTTGGCTTGGATAGGCTTGGATAGGCTTGTTTTGCTCAAGCCTACTTAATTGCTTAAGGCTAAATGATTGATGCTTGATGCTTGAAGGGAGCTCTTTTTATGTGGCCAGCACTATTACTTATAAGAGGAGCAGGTCATAAGTTGCAATCAAGTTAAAGGCTCAAGCCCTCAGAGCAGCAGCATTGACTAAGGACACTAAATTTAGGCTTGGTGCAGTACTCACTGGCACTGGCACACCATTACGCTATCATGCCCTTTAGTTATCATGCCCCTTGCACAGGCATACTATGGCTAGGAATAAGACTATCTCCCATTACCTATCGCTTCGCCTACCTTGTTTGTTGTCCGAATGCTACTACCTACTAAGCCAAATTAAAGCTCTATGAGTGCCCAATAGCAGTTAAGCCTATCTAACTAAGAGTAAATCAAGGCTTTAGTTTAGCTAAACTATAAACATGGGCTGTAGCATATTGTGGCTATTGAAAACTAAATCTTTATTGCACCAGAGCCAGTACCAAACAGGGTTGAAGCATGCCTAAGCCCTTGTCCACCAGAGCTGTTGCTCTACATAACCGTAGCACAGCATGCCCATGGCACAATATGGCCATTACACACTATGGCTGTTGCACACCACGACCATTGGACTGGCAGTTGTAGCGGTCTATGGCCATGGGATGCCCAAACTTAGGCTAGCTGTGTTGTAGCGCACCACTGTTAAAGCAAGCTACTGTTAAAGCCCGCCCGCACCACAACTGAACAATGTTAAGGCACACCTGAGTTGTTGAAGGTAAGAGGTGGTGTGTTGTGTTGTGTGCCTGGGGATGGAGGGCTTAGGTATTATTTTTCTCCTAATACGGCTGGTATTAAGATATGGGTGTTTTCCATGGTCTCACCGTCCAAGAGCTTGTCTACCAAATGAAAACAAGCATGGGCAATTTCCTGGTAATTAGGCTCTAAGTAATGCACCTGAGCATCAATGAGAGCCAAAGAATTTAGTGAGTCAAAAACTAATAAGGTGAACTTATCGAATGAGAGCTTATGCTGCTTAATAAAGCTTAAGACTCCTAAAAACACAATATAAGAGGAGCAAAACAAATAGTAATGCTCTTGCTGAGGATAGCGCTCTAGGATTTGAGAGACTAGTTTTGCCCCCACCATACTCTCATAATCATCATGAAAACTATAGGCCATTGGTTCAAAGCCATGTTCTTGTGCCCAAGAGCTAAAACCTAAGAAGCGATCATTAATGGAGGACAACCATAAATCTGCTCCTACAAAGAAGCAACTACTAGCAGCGGGTACATGCTCTACTAAAAACTGATAACTACTTTGTTTAGCCTCAGTAATTACATAAGGCAAAGCACTATCTTCAAAGCAACGATCAATAAGAACTACAGGGATATTGGCCGCAATTTTGTCGTAAAAAGCACTAGTTTTATGGGAAGTAAAAACTAATAAGGCATCTACCTTCTTCTCAAGCAAGCCTGTTACTACGCTAATTTCTTGCTTCTCATCATAGTGTGAACAAGCAATGATAAGTTGGATATTATTGCTGGTAAAAATAGCCTCAAGCTCATTTAAGTATAAGGAGAAGCTGTAATTTAGGAGGTCTGGAACAATCACTCCTACAATATTAGAGCACTGGGCACGAGCCAATAATCTTGCCACCAAAGGATCGGATTCATACTTCTTAGCAATAGCAATCACTCTATTAAAGGTATCTTCGCTAATACGCATTTTCTTATGATGCCGATTGAAAATAGCTGACACTGTAGAAGGCGATACATTGCATAATTTTGCTAGTTTGCTTAAATTCATGCCTGAACCCATAGTAATCCCCTTTGAAATCAAAGCTATTAAAGCTGATGGTACTTCTTATTGCTATCCCTTTAGTTTAATTGTTGGGCAATGATTATTCTACTTTATGTCGTTTTCAATATTTTCCACGATCAGTAAATTTTCACCCTACCCCTACTAAGCTGTATTGCTACCTCAACACTTCGTTTCTTGCATACCCGTAGTGATGGTTTGTCTGTTTACTTGCTTGCTTGCTTTTATGAGTATAGCAACAACATCATTAAAGGATGCCCAATGCTTGGTTTTAAATGGTTCTACCAAAAGCAAAAAAGATAGCCCTATCAATATAAGGCTATCTTGGTAGCATAGATGTTGTGTATTGTTGTATTGATTTTTTAGGCTCTCACCTGTCTTAATGGCCATTGAGCTTTACTTGCTCTTGCCATGCTCCTTACTCATACAAATAGCTTTGTATATGCTTCTACTTATGGCTTTGCATATGCTTGGGTTGCAGCCTCTAGCTTTTGCTTGGACTGCTACCTCTAGATTTTTCCTAGGCCTCTAGCAGCATGAGCAGGACGGTGTGAGGATAAAAAACTTTTTTGTTAGCACTGACTTTACATATTGGGCATTGCGCTAACGTGGTTGACGATAAGCTCTATCAGGTAGAGTGTATGGGCTGTTTAGGCCTGGGGCTTGATAGTAGTAAGCTACTGTTGCTACATCGTCTTGACGCTCGTACAGCCTAATGTCGTCGTTACCAATCTGCTGTAAGGTAACCTTTAAGTCAGAGCTAAAAGCAATTGGATCTGGGATATGGAAACGATATAAGCCATGAGATGGTAAGCCATCATCACCAAAGCCATGTACAGGGTTAGCTTGTCCTGTTTGGAAGAAATCACGAGTGCTATCTCTATTAGTTTGGTATGGATAGCCCATAAATGGAGTTTGGTAGCACTTGGCCTTTGGACGGCCATTGGCATCTCGATTATGGAAAGCCCAAGCACCACCAAAATAGTCCTCAGAACCAGTAGAGTTTTGAGTTGGATATTGGCTATCGCCATCAATATAGAACTTAAACTCACCCTCGCCCCACCAGTAGCGCTCAAGAGCAGTTAAAGCTAAATAGGTTCCTACATAATAGCCAGGGCCCTTAACATTATCCAAGATTACATAATCCTGAGCTAAGGTAGTAGTACGCTCACGTCGCCATTGAGCATGGAAATAAAGAGGGTTCTCAATCTCATGAGGTAATAGAGCATAGTTAATGGTGAAGAAGAAGTTTTCTAAATCAGCCTCATGCTCATTAACAATCTCGATACGGCACTTCTTATTAAATGGCATTTTAAAGTAGCAATTAAAACCACCTGTTGGATTTACTACTATTGGCATGGAATTAATATCACAGCGCATGCCAAAACCATTACAGAAGAAATCACCAATTGGAGAAATTACTGATGGATATTGCTCATCATCAAAGAAAATCTTAAGCACTACATCACGTAAGACAAATGAGCCTCTTACGGTACGATCAGTCAAGGTGATCCAAATATGTCTAATCTCACCAGGGCCAGTAATATCAGCAATAGTCACAGTTTCTTGTGATTTAATTTTAATACAGCCACTACCCTTACGGCCTGGGCCTAAGTGGCTGCCTGCCATGCATGATTTGCCTTTTTCACCAGTTAAATTTTCTGGAGAGATAGAGCGGGTTTGCTCACCATGAAAAGTAGTTAAGTAGTCTAAATTGTTCATTTTTTTACCCCAATCAACAGCACTATCATTACCAGTGCTGGCTTTTACTTGGAAATGTAATTGTTGGTTTAATTAGTTGTAAAAACTTGTTAGTACTTAGCATCCAGGATTACTTGGGACTACTGATGCAATGATGGTTTACTCTTGCTCAATCGAGCACTATGACACTAAGACACTTTAGCACTTTGGTAGTCAGAGCAGGAAACTTGAATCTTGAATCTGTGCTCTTGGCTCTTTAGCCTTAGGTCTTTGGGCCTTTAGTCTTTATCCTGGATACTGGTTATTGTTTAGTTGGTTAAGGTTTAATTAGGACTAAGCTGCACTCGCAGTGAGCTTGTCTTTTTTAAAAATTTGTTTGAAGCTCTTATCTTGCTTTAAGAAAATAACAGCAAAAATCATGAATGCTAATACGGTTAAACCTAAGTAGTGGAAAGTTACGCCCGCACCATAAGAGTCGTAAAATGAGCCTACAGTAGAGGAGAAGGCAATCACGCCTATAGAACCAGCTACTTGGTAACCAATTAAGAACACAGTGGCTGATAGTCTCTTGTCAAAATTGCATTGAATGTATTTGAACACGGCAACTAATACAGTAGAAATTTCTAAGCAGTGCATGAGCTTAATTACGGCAAACATTTCAACTGAGGTTACAACTGAGGCTAAATAAATACGTAAGAAAGATACAAAGGCAGCAAAAATTAAGGCATTCTTAGCACCAATCTTATTAGCTACAAAAGGCACAGTGAACATTACTGCGGCCTCTAAAAATACTTGAGCAGAGTTTAGATAGCCATAAATCTGATAGGCATTGGACTTCTCATCAAAAAGATGAGTAAAGAACACAGGGAAAAGCTGTTGGTCAAAAATGTTGTACAAAGAATATGTACCTAACACATAGAGTACAAAGATCCAAAAGCGTACTAACTTAAAGACAGAGATAATTTCAGCAAAGGTTAAAGATTGATTGTTATTGGCAATTTTGGCCATATTTTCAGCTGAAATGTTCTCTGGCTTAAAGACAATATTAAGCACCATATACAGCACACCAACAGCAGAGGCCATATAGAAGTTTAGATGAGGATCAACACTCATTAATAGACCAGCAATAAAGGTTCCAGCAGCATAGGATAAGGAGCCCCAGGTACGTACTTGGCCAAATTCTATAGAGCAAGCACGGCTGATTTTGTCGCAAAAGCTATCTACCAGCCCCATACCAGCAACCCAGCCTAAGCCTAAATAGACACTGCCAAAGACCACGCCTACATAAAAGCTCTCTCTTAGTAATGGCTCATATACATAGATGATGGCAGGTGCACAGCAAGTCATGATAATACTTTGGAACCACACTAAGTGCTTCTTAAGCACTAACTTATCTTGCAAAATGCCATAAAAAGACATGAAAAATAGAGAAAAGGTAAAGTTAGATGAGTACAAAATACCAGTTTGCTCAGCACTAAGACCTATTTCGCTAGAAAGCCAAATGGCATAGAAAGAAAACACAAAGGCAGCACAAGCGTAGTAGCAAAATGAATAGCTAGAAGCAAACCAATAAGCTGGTCGCTTATAAAACGGCTTAGAATCAACGTTTGACATTGTTTTATCTCCCCAACAAGACGATGAGGAGATTGTGCTTGGCTAAAATTTTAGCAAAAATTATCTTTACATAAATTTATGATCTACTTCACAAAAGCCCCGATAATTGACCTTGTTTTTAACCAAAATCCCTAACTTTACCCCGCTATGTTAGCTTTGTAGCATCCTCTGTCAGCCCCTATTGTTCTTTGACATTCAACTAACTAACACGCATACCACTAATGCCGCTCTGCTAATAATGCCATTGATAGCTCTTAGAAAAAGCTATAGTTCATTACAGAGCTACTAAGTTCCTGATGCTTTAAATCATGAATGAATCTTTGTACCTGTTGTGAATATTTACCTAAACTTTCCACTCCCTAGTGCTAAGGCTTGCCTTAGCGCAAGCACTAACGCTAAAACGCAAGCTCAAGCTTAAGCTCCAGCGCCCGCTCACGCTTACACTCAAGTTCAAGCAAAAGCTCCCGCTTCCCCTACTCTTTATTATGAAAGTGCCTAAACCTACAGTTAACAGTTGGCTCATAAATGTAAATGTAAGCTTAGAGCTTACATACATCAATTGGTGTCAGTACAAATCTAATTGGCTGTCATAAGAATTTTTTGTGTTCTACTAGCCTATATCAGAGGTCATAACTTACTTTGATATCATTCCTATTGAGCACTATCAATAAAAGCCTTGTTTCTTAGTGAGCTTTCTTTATAATCAATTGCTCACAAAAATTGCTCAGCTATGCACGTAAGGTATCTGCCTTTTAAACGAGCTCTATTAGACAACTATTAGACTACGTTGCTCCTAATAGCTAAGCCCATATACTTAAGCCTTGAGCTTGGTTAAGACTAGCTGCCAAAGCCTTGTTTTACTCTTAGCTTGCTACTGCCACGGCCATAGCAAGTCCCTAACCTTTGCCATCACCATGGCTATGGTTATGGCTATAGGCCTAATTAGCAATGCAAACTAAGTAGTAACACTGACTGTTCTGCTCTTAATTAAGCTACATTTTGCTATGCCTGAGCTTGCTTTTGTTTAGCGAAGCCTTAATCGCAGCTTGAAACTATGACCAGCCGTGTTTAGTTGTATTTTGCGGTGCTTAGCCATGTTCTGCTAAGGGGCTATGATGAGCTTGGCTGTACCGTCTAAGCTCAGCTGTGTAAGCTATGTAATTTATGCTTGAGTTAGCATGGCCTTGACCGAGATTAAACCTTTAGTATATTGAGAACTTATGATAAAGCAGTATTGGTAGCTACAAGCTAAGAGCTAAGAGCTAAGAGCTGACGGCTTAGATATGCGAGCTAAAAACTGCAAGCTATGCAGAGCTATGAGAGCTTAGGGATGAGCTGTTGCTAGAGGTTGCTTGGTAAGGACTAAGAGAATAATTTTGTCTCTGCTTGTGGCTGTGCTTTTGTTAATGGATCTGTTTTTATGTCTTCATCGCAAATGTTAATTATTGCCTTAGCATTGTCTGTAGATGCTTTGGTGTGCTCCATTATTACAGGCAAAACCAGCTGCAATAATATTTCTAGATTAATCACAGGCTTTACGGTAGCTTTTAGCTTTGGCCTTTTCCAATTTCTCATGCCTATCTTGGGCTTTTTAGGTGGCAAACAACTACAGGAGACGCTTGCTGCTTTTGATCATTGGATAGCTTTTATTTTGCTCTCAGGTGTAGGTGCTAATATGCTTAAAGAGGCCTACACTTCCTATCGTGAGCAACACTCTGATGATGATGATAGTGGCGGCGGCCACTGTAATTCCAACCAGCTACTGCAAGTAAGCTTAATAGCATTATTATCCATGGCTATTGGAACTTCTATTGATGCTTTAGCTGTAGGTGTGTCTTATGGCTTAGTTAGTGATGCCATTATGCTCTGTGCTTCTATCATCGGTATAGTGTGCTTTATTTGTTCCCTACTGGGCTATTTTTTAGGTCAAGTGCTAAGTACCTTTAAAGCCATCGACCCTATCCTTAATCTCTTAGGTGCTATAGTGTTAATCTCAATAGGAGTGAATATTCTTATTGAGCATCAGGCCCTTGAACAGATTAGCCATCTTATGAGCTGCGCTTATTAGCTTAAGCCCCCGACCCTTTTCCCTTTTCCCTTTGCCCTTAAGCCCAAAATATTGCCCTAATAAAATCTTTGCAGCCGCCTATTGGCTGTTTAGTACAGCTCGGCACGGCATGGCACATTACGGCACTGCACTGCACTGCCTATTAACGCCACTTTGATGCTACTTTGCGACCCTGTGTAGTACAGTAAGGCAAGATAAGGTAAGGTGTGGTACAGCATGGCAAAACGCTGCAAAACAGCACCGAACACCAAGGCTGTTTAGCTTAGAACAGAGGCTGTTAGAACTGTAGCTGTTAGCTAAGCAAAAATTCCAGCAGCGCAGCTTACATGCAATATAGCCATCTGCTATGTAGCACACATAAGTGCTTATAATTCGATGTTTAGCTGTGAGCTGGGGAGAACAGCTTTTTCATGTTCTTGAGTTTAATGTTGTTTTGACCTGGAATAAGCAAGCATAGCTCTAGCTATAATTGCCAAGGAGACCTAAGTCCTCAAGGTGCTGAATTTCCTCTGGAGTTAGGTAATGTTGCTTGTCTTTGAGCTTACACTTGGTACTCTTAACTTCCTCAAAATACTTATACTCCTCGCGAGGGTCAGCTAATTGAGGTCTATCGTGATCTGATGATATTTGTGAGTACAAATATGAAATTTGCTCACCAATATGATGAGCCATACTTACATTATCAATATCCTCTTGTTTGTGCTCATGCGCAAATTGCAAACACTCTAGCTGTGGTCTAAGTTCTTGGTATTTTTTAGCGTTGTACATGTGCTCTAAATGTAGACGAGGATTAGAGATATTACTATTTCTATGTACCACGAATACATTTTGCTCAGAAGAAAAATTAAGATGCTCTTTATTGTATTCTTCATTAGGGTAGAAAACAGAGGACTGATTTTTTGTAGTAGCGGTGGTTGTGGCTGAGAGCAAGGCCAATTCTGAATCTAAATCCTGATTAAGCTCCTTGGCAAGCTCGTTTGGCAATTCCAAATCTACGAAAGCTGGGGCTGGATCTAAAGTTTGAGTTTGAGTTTGAGTGTGTGGAAAAGCAGCTGGGGCAGTAATGGCAGCAGTTGCATCAATGTGAGTATCTGACTTTATTGCATTATTGTCAGGCTCTACCTCATATGGTAGAGCATTAGATACAGAAGTTAAATTATCTTGAGTATTAGTTGCCTCACTTAATGGGGCCTTATGATTAGACTGAGACTCTTTTTTGACCAAATTTGGAGCCTCTGTGGCTGTAGGTTGTGGTGCATCTTTAGGAGCTACTTTAGTGGCAGCTTCTGAGACTGCCTTGGAGGCAGCCTCTGGAGTGGTTGTAGCTCTAGTCGCAGCTGCCGCCGCTGCTGGCTCGGCCTCTGTGCCAGCTGCTTGAGCAGCTGGGGCAGGGGCTGGGGCAGGGGCTGGGGCTTGGGAGGAGTTTAGTAAGGGGCCATCGGCGTAGCCCTCTTCCTCATCCACGTCTTTACCTTGTGGGGTTTGACCCACTACTTCGTCTTCAAAGTTGGTTCTGACCTTACCTTGCTTAACACCAATTTGAGACAAGATATAAGAAACTATCTTTACTGAGCCTGCCCATGAGTAATGTAAGCCATCTTGGTAAACAGGAATGTATTTGCCTACTAAGATTTCACAATTACTATCAACACAAATAGCCTCATTAGGATCAATGTACTTAACAGGACGGTCTTTGTCAGTTAAATGCTGATTTTGTGGTAGTTCCAGCACCGATCTTTGCAAGAAATCATTCATTGGAATGGCATTTAACTCCTTGCTCTTAGTGCAGGTAAAGTGAGCACGAATAAAGCGGCTTAAAGGATTTTGCAAAGCATGTAAATACATACAGGTACTGCCCACATCAAACACAGTTTGACGAGGAGTGCCAATGATATAGAGCTTACGATTTTTAAAGCGTGCAGCCATAGATTGAATATCACGCTTAACTGCCTTTTCAAACAAATGCTCAGGTACTTGAAAATCATTAGAACGACGTACTAAGCTACCTTGATAGCGTGGCCAATCTTGGGCTACTACAATAGGCAGATCAGGATATTTATCTACCGCTTTTTTAGCCTCACTATAGCGCATAGCGCACTTTTCATCGATATGACCCTCAGAGCGGCGGTTAACGTAGTTTAACCAAGAATAACAACCATCTCTAAAAACAGTAATCACATGCAAACCACGATCAATTAAATCAAGTGCATAATGACGAGCAAAGCTATCACCAATTAAAATAAAATCTGGCTTACGCTCTAAATCACCAATAGCATTGATTGTTCCTTCAAAAGGCACGGAATGTCCGCCATATTGAGCGTAGCGAGTAACCTCATGATCTAAACGGAACTTAGCACCATTGATAGAAATATACCAAGCACATAAAGCAACTACAAAATAGCTGCCTAAAAATACGTAACCAAAATTACGACGACGCTCGACCAAGTAGTGTAAGAGCACACCCAAGATAAAGATTGGTATTAACAGCTCTAAGCACCAAACATTAAAGCCTAGCTTGGTAATAAACACTATTAACGGCCAGTGAGCTAAATAAATAGCATAAGACCATAGACCTAATTTTTGAAAAACGATATTTCGTAAGAGGGACTTCTTATTATCTGCTGCAATACATAAGTAAGTACCAAATAATGGCACTACTGCCCATAAAGTTGGCCAGCCATGAGCATCATCAATGACAGCAAGGGAAATAAAGATAATGATAAGACCTGCTGCTTCGGCTCTTAATGGAGTAATAGCTAAAATACGAGCACGTAAGGTCTCTGGTAAGAGATGGCCCTTGGCTACACCTCTAAAGAAGCTTAAAGGATAGTAATAAGCTAAAGCACCAAACATGAGCTCAAAGGCACGTGATGGCAAAATATAGTAGGAGTAGCGAGGGAAGTTATTAGTTAAATAGCAAGCAAAGATTAAGAAGAAAATGGTTAAAACTAAAACAGTACGAGCAATGGACTTAGTGCTCATAAACTTGCGGAGCAAGATTAAGAGCAAAGGATAGAACATGTAGAATTGCCATTCTACTGATAATGACCAAGTATGTAAAAAGGCTTGGTCTAAGGCTGAATTAGCAAAGTAATCAGTCTTTTGGGCAAAGTACATGTTAGAGACAAAGAATAAGGCAGTAAAAGCCTCATAGCACATGCGCTTAAGATCACTAACTCCAATGAGCAAGTAACCTAAAATCATAAAGACAGCAATTGTTACCATTAAGGCAGGACAAATACGCTGGGCACGACGCTTGTAGAAGTCATAGAGGCTAAAATTATCATGAGATAAGCCCTTCATGATGATCATGGTCATCAAATAACCTGAGATCACAAAGAAAATATCTACACCTAAGAAGCCACCTCTAAAGTAGGTAAACTCTGGAGTTAAAACGTGAACTAAATGATATATAGTCACAGACAGGACGGCAATTGCTCTTAATCCTGTAATATCCATTCTTAGATCTTTGGCCATGGCCTTGTTTCCTCTTATCTTTCCTTTGGTACTTGTAAGGACAGATTTTTTAGATAAGCAATGTGTCTGCAAGCTTCTGAACTTGCACTAATCTTTAAGCTCAATGCTTGGTTAAGTTTGCTTTCTAACACATGCTGGCAAATATTAGCTCTCTTGTATCCTAAATTACTACCAATCTTTAGACATGAGCATACTAAGCCAAAGAACGCATTGTCTTTGACCCAGCTCTTATGTCTATAAATGTCTGATTGGGAGATGATGGCTTTTAGAGGTGTTTGTGTGTTGGTAATTGAATTATTAAGGTAAAGTTAAATACCTACTTAAGAATAATAGTTTGCTATTCTTAGCTGAACTAAACCAAAAAACTTGTCTCAAAGATAGCAAAAATTTAAGCAAAAGGCCAAATTAATTTGATTTTGGCCAGGCAAAAACTACAACTAGCCCTTGCAAAGAACTATTGCAGGGCAAAACCAAGCATTTAATAAGAGATTATTCTAATTTTGCACCAGTTTAGCACTTACTAAGACGTACCACGATGCAAGTAGTAGCCTTAAGACGCATTAAGCCTCACTAAAACGCTCTGAGATTCGCTAAGATACACCAAGGCGCTCTAAGACTTGGCAATGATCTTTAAAGAGCCTTTGGTCAGATCAATGAGCTCACGCTCTAAATTATCTGCCTCATGTAAAGGTAAGACCACATCAAAATATGCCACCTCTGCATAGTTTTCTTTAACTACAGTAGCTCGATAACGTGGCAATAAATATTGGAACTTTGGAATATAACGATGCTCAATACCTAAGCTAAGCTTAGCAGCAATCATGCGCTCTGTAGTTGGCAAAGTCATTAAGGCCTCTTGTACTGAGCCTTGATAGGCCTTTACCAAGCCACCAGTACCCAAGAGCACGCCACCAAAATAGCGTGTTACCACGGCAGTTAACTCACCTACTCCACAATGCAATACAACATTGAGCATAGGTTGACCTGCTGTACCTTTAGGCTCGCCATCATCAGAACAGCCACAATAGGCAGTGGAATTAGGAGCTGTAGCATTAAAAGCAAAGCAATTATGACGAGCATCTTTATATTGCAAAGAGATCTCCTCAATAAAAGCCTTAGCCTCATCAACACTAGCAGTATGAGCAATAGTAGTAATAAAGCGGCTACGCTTAATTACAATTTCATTAACGTGATACTGACCAGGCTTTAAATCAGGCACTAAATAACTATCTTTACTAGCTTCTTTTGCCGCATTTTTATCTTTTGCCTGAGCCATAATCAATAATCCTCACATCTAAAACTACTACTACTATTACTGCTTACACTGGCACTAGCACAAGCACTACAGCCTAAAGCTCAAATAATCAGGCTCTGCCCCTATTATCTAGCCTCTTGCCCTGCTGCCATACCATGCAACGCTATGACACAACATGACATGACATGATATGACACGACACGCCATACATGGCATACCCATGCCATAGCAAGCATGCCGTCCCTAGCCACGGCTTACTCTGCCTCATAACGCAATATACGGCAATGAAATACAATACAATTCAATGCAGTGCCGTGCAATGCAGATTCAGGGTGGCAGTGCTTTACTTGCTGGCTGGGCATGGCAGTAAACTACCCGCTTTGCCCTTAGCTTATGCCATTAACAGCTTTTGAGTACTATCATCAAAAGCCCTTGATGCTAAAGCTATAGCTTGCTCTAAATTATCCCACAATTCGCCCTAATGACCAAAAGAAATAGGCATACCCAACCAGAGCAAATCCCTACTACTTTGCTCCACCATATAAAAAACGGGAACTTCTAAAGCAAAATTGCCCGCCTTCTCATGGAAAGTGGCAACCTTAAAATTGACCAGCCCTATCGCAATTATGACAGCTCCTTATGCCTCAGAAACAAACATAAAGCTCCTAATACCAAGGAGCCAATTACCATGTTTTTTAAACAAGTAGCATCAAAATCTAGCAGTCAGTAGCCTTTAAAAAACAAAACAGGTGCAATATCGAACTCAAGAAGGGCCATTAGCTTGTTAGCTTGTTAGCTTGTTAGCTTGTTAGCTTGTTAGCTTGTTAGCTTGTTAGCTTGTTAGCTTGTTAGCTTGTTAGCTTGTTAGCTTGTTAGCTTGTTAGCTTGTTAGCTTGCGTTGAAAGGGGTTTTTAAGGGGAGGTAAATTGAAACAGGTTCCCTTTAGGTAAGCTAGTCAGTTCACATCAGTTGTTTAGCTTACAGAGAACCTGCGTTTGTGGCAAAACAAATTATACACTATTTAACTGACAATGCAATATTTTATTGTCATAAAGTTTTAGTTTTTTATCAATACAGGTGATTACTATAATTGACAGCTGATTTTATTATGCTTGTTTTGTAATAATTTAGATTATTGCTAGATTTATTCTCTTAAAGAAGCATTTAACCACTATTATTTTTGCATTTTAAATCTTTTGTCATGAATGTGTTTGCTATTGGTTGCTTAACTCAGTAACAGCAAACATAGTGAAAATTAGACTTTTGCCTAGCAAATCAGCCGAAAAGCACATATATATGCGGTTTTATGCCAAGATTTCATTATCAATTTGGCTTTGAGCAACAATTGGTAATTTACCAATGGTCAAATTTGCTGTAATACATCCATGAAAATCTATATATCTTTTCTTTGTCGTAATTGACAAAATATGTTTTGTGATGCGAGCAGCAAAGGCTCTCTTATGCCATTTTGCTTATCTTTTGGGCTTTTGGGCTTTTGCTCCTGTTTGTTTGATATTGAAACTCACAAGCTACTCACTAGTGGACTGAGAGTTAACCAATAACACTATGCAAATGCTTGACCCGTTTTACAAAAAAAATGGCCTAATGTTGTAGTGCAAACATTAGGCCTATTATTTAGTTAAAAGCTCTACTGATACTGAGCTTCTACATAGTATTAAGCTTTAAGTCCAACCCTATTGCTTATTTTGGTTGTTCTGATCATTCTGTGCATTAGGGTTAAAACCGTAGTTTTTGTTTGGATCATAATTGTTTGGATCTGGCTTAAAGCTATTTTCTGATGGATTGAAACCATTGTTTTGGCTTGGGTCAAAGCCTTGATTTGGATTAAAGCCATTATTAGCTGGGTTGAAACCATTGTTTTGGCTTGGGTCAAAGCCTTGATTTGGGTTAAAGCCATTATTAGCTGGGTTAAAACCATTGTTTTGGCTTGGGTCAAAGCCTTGATTTGGGTTAAAGCCATTATTAGCTGGGTTGAAACCATTGTTTTGGCTTGGGTCAAAGCCTTGATTTGGATTAAAGCCATTATTAGCTGGGTTGAAACCATTGTTTTGGCTTGGGTCAAAGCCTTGATTTGGATTAAAGCCGCCTTGATTTTGGTTAAAGTTGTTGTAGTTTTGGTTATTGCTGTTGCGGTGTTGGTTGCGGGCATCACCAAACATTCTCTTAGCCTCTTGGAAAGAGAAATCGTTAGTAATATCAGAGTAATCAATCTCTAAAGGATCTTGACCAAAACGGTTTTGACCAATAGTGCCACGGGTGACAAACAACACTAAGAGATAAATTGAGGCAGCAAAAGGTAAGATGAAGGTAATATAGGTAATAGTTGCTAAGGTCTCAGAACGAGTTGACACTACTATCATCGACATGACCAAGATTAATAATAAGGCACCAGTTGGTAATAGCAGGAAAAAGCCACTCTTATCTTTATCATGTAAACGACGAATGCTTGCCATTAAAGAGAGCCACCATAGGGCAATAGAAACAAAGAAGCCTAGAAAACCTACAATTATGCCTAAGATAGGAATCACAGATAGAATACCTAGTGCCAGCTCAACTAAGAAAGCAAATAAGTTAAACCACCAAAACTCTGAACGTGATGCACGATCTTTCCAATTGAAAGGTTTTTTAAAGACACAGATTTTAACTGCCTGTACGAATGTAAGCATGTTTTTTCTCCTCAGTTTTAGCTAAAAAAGTGGAAAGCTTACAGCTCTTTCACTTTTTTAGATATGCTCATTTTTTCCTAGAACAACCACATATCATTTATGGGGTTGGTATTATTATTTGTTGTTGGCTACATAAGACGAATAGCCATGAAACTTGTTAGCTGCTCTTAGTTGCTCTTGATCAAAGAGCTCTTGAGCTAACTCAAAGTCAAAGTGCCTATTGTTATTGTTATTTTCCTCAGCAAAAACTCTTAATCCCTCATAAGGATCAGGGCCATACTTATTAGGGCCTCTATTACCCTCACACAAAGTTAAAAAGAAAATATAGAAACTAACTACCCACGCAATAATATTAAGTGGGGTTAATATGATTGACCCAAGATCATCATCTACAATTTGGTATATAAAGCCATACTCATAGCCTACACCTACGACTAGATCTATCAGGATTGGAATTACGGGAAAGATCACCAATAATCCACTTCTGCCCACATCATGTAGTCGTCTAACTGTTAATGCAAACATAAAGCCAGTAATTGCCCAGGTCAGATAGCTCCAAAACTCATCAATATAGACTATGTCTGCGATCACTATGAATATGACTGTTAGCTCTATTAGGAAAAACAATAAGAACACGTACCAAAACTCAGCACGTGAGGCACGTCCTGTAAGGTGTAATGGCTTTTTAATAAAAGCTTGAGTGATAGCTTGCAAAAAAGTCATTCCTAAAGAGCACTCCTTAAAGCTAAAGCTAAACCGAATACCTAAATAATTATTAAGGTAGTTTAGCTAATACGCAATTGTCTACCTACTAAAAAGGTGATTTAGCTTTTAGTTTTTGTTCATTTTCCTTATTTTGCACCAATTATGTGCACTAGTAGTTTTTTGTCCTTACCAAGCTCTCTAATTCTTTGCAGCAGCCAAATTTTAGGCACTAATAGGCACTAAAAAGCCTTAGCAGCAAACAACTACTAAGGCTAGCGCTTTAACTTAAGTAAGATAAATCTGATATGGAGGCTTAATTATTCTTTATGCCAGAGCTCCTATCACTCTGAGCTTACTTGCCATCTCCTCCATTATTGTTTGGATTAAAGCCCTGCTGTGCTGGATTGAAACCATTGTCAGCTGGGTTAAAGCCCTGCTGGTTAGGGTTGAAGCCATTATTAGTTGGGTTGAAGCCTTTCTCTACTTGGTTAGAGGTTCTCATGGTTGGTTTAATTGGCTGTTGGCTTTGATTGTATTGGGCAAAATTATTATGTGTGGAGAGCAAATCAAGCTCTAAAGGATCAGGGCCAAAGCGATTTGCACCTACAGTGCCACGTTTGCAGAACCAGCACAACAGCACCAAAAAATAGATAAGTACAGCAAACACACCTAGAATTAGCACTATATGAACAGGTGATTTTTCATCTGCCCATGGATCAACAGTTAAAGCTAAAATAATAATTGCTAGTAGCAAATATAGGTATGGGGCAAACAACCACCAAGCGCTTTTGTTTAGATCATGCATGCGTCTAATAGACACCATGGTATGAAGCCACAATAATGGAATGCTAAAAAAACTCATTATCATGTTCGTCGAACTGTTTATTTCAGCCAATGGCGAGATAAAAATAGAAATCAAATTCATAAAAAGAAAAAACCACCAAAACTCAGAACGAGAGGCACGATCTTTCCAGTTGAAAGGCTTTTTGATAATACAAATTTTTAGTGCTTGAGGAAAAGAAATCATAGTTTGGGTACCCAAGGTGTTAGCTGCAAGGCGCAAGCTGAAAGCTGCAAGCTGCTAGGAGCAAGCTGCAACTAAAATAGTTGCAGCTTGCTTGTGAGACTAGAAGATTTGCCAGATAGCAAACAACACTTCAATGAAACCTGACCAAATGGCAAAAGCACCAAAATACACCATGCCTAAAATTGAGCATAAGCTATTAAGAGGATGCATTACCAGGCCAACAATACCACCAACTACAGCATTACCAAGGGCTAGCCATAAGTCGAGTATGTAGCCAACTAAACCTACTAAGAAGTCCAAGGCTAATACTACGAACACACAAAAAGAGCCTGTATGCGAGCCCGTAAATTGCTTAAAGCTTTTGGAGGCAAAAATTACAGCTAAGGCTTCACTAACAATTTTTTGAGGGGCATTAACGATCCAAGTGAAGGTATACAACAACATGGAAGGGCCATCAGTTGCTGAGCCTAAAAATACTGCCCTATTCTTTTTGTCAAACATATAAAGCGAATATTGCTTTTGTGAGATACCAAGACGATAGGCTAAATTAAGATTTTCTAAAGACTCTTTGTTGTAGAAGGTAAGGAGCTTAATGATTGCATTATCATGGCCCTCAAAGCGATTAATTTCACTCCAATTAGAACTTACCATGAAGGAGGTAAAGCTCGTATTGGTGCTTAGCTTACAAAAACGCTTGGTGTGTTCTAAAGGCTCTTCTGGGCCAAAAAAGTCCTCAGCTATTATGTCTAATTCAGAAGGGATTAGCTGGGTATTGATGTAAGATCCAGTGCAATTAACCACAGGCAACTTACCAATTACCTCACCTTGTGAAGCAAGCGAAGTCACTGGGGTGGTAATGTAGTTGTAGATGCGGCTAGCGCTATGAGCAAAGGTGCCACCATTTAGCCACACAAAATAGCCAAAGAAGGCAGCGATTAGTAATAAACCAAATAAAGCAGATACTAATTCTGAACCTTTACTTGAGCTAGAGCTAGAGCTAGTTTTAGCTCTTTCCTTATTATTCTGTTGACTCATATTATTATTATCCTAAGACTACTGTAATTGGCCTAAAGGCCAAATATCATATGGGAAGAAAATGATTAGAGTTGCTAAAGATAGGCTCAAAGCAACTATAGTGCATAAGACCAAAGGTCTTTAGTAGCCAGGATTTCTCTTATGAAGAGAGAATGGAAAACGTCATGATTTCCTAATTAAGAACGGTCAAGCTAAAAAAGCTGACAAATAACTTATTATGAGAAGGGAGAAATTTTTATGTATTATAGAAGGCATAACCAAACATACACAGAAAAAAAGGGGTTATGCCATGTTCAATTGTCAATTACTTCCAGCCAAAACTCAAGAACTTTTTAATATCATCAAATCATTTGATATAAGACAACTTTCTAAGGAAGTCGGCTTTATAGAAAGAGTACGTAAGTTATGTCCTGAAGCTCTTATTATGGCTCTTTTAACTTTGTGTTCGATTCGAAATGTTTCAGACGGTCAAGATAATGGCTTTGATATTTGCGAAATAGCCTCTTATTACAACTTATACATTGAAAAATATCCTGAGCTTGGAGGGGTAAAAGTCTCTGCAAAAGATATTGACTTTCAAATATATAAGCCAGGATTAACCGTTTTGATGCGTACTGTCTTTGAGAAGTTATTAAAACATCCTTTTGATTCAAATCGTGAAAAAATATGCGAGCTTAAATCTGAGTTATCTAATTGTTTAGGATTTGAGATAAGCGATATAGTCTTACATGATGGCTGCTACAAAATAGTACATAGCTCTCTATGCAATGATTTTCCAGCTACAAGAAAATCGTCTTCTAAGCAATCAGCTCAAATGGGATTGCAAACAGCCTTAAGTTTAACTGCCGAGACAATAACCTCTTTAACAATAACTAGCGCAACAGCAAATGAGCGTAACTATCTATGTTTTCAAAAAGGGTGTATCCATATTTGTGATGCAGGGTATATAAAGTATGAATTGTTTGATGAAGCTACAAAGGCAGGGGCATTACTTATTATTAAGGGCTACTCAAATACTTCAGGTACGATTTTAGAAGCAAAAGTAAACGGAATTATTGATAAAAGCTTAGCAGGAAAAAGCCTTAAAAGCATTAAAAATTTACCAGAAACCATCAATATTGATATGAAGGTTGCTCTTAAAGGCAAGGATAAAACTGCCTTTGTGGATTCTAATGGTAATACTAAAATGATGCAAAACAATATTATTGTTCGCATAATAAGATTTTTTGATCCTCATAAAGGTAAGTGTGGCTTTATTTTAACCAACATACCATCCTGTGTAACAGGCAATATCATAAAGGCTTTACTAAAGCTAAGATGGCAGATTGAGTTATTTTTCCGTGATCTTAAAGGATATAACAATTTAAGGGCAGCTAAGACAACAAGCAAAAGCTTATCTTTAACTTTTGTTTGGGCTAGCCTAACCTCTCAATTACTTAAGTCTATATTTAGGCGATCATTGTCTTTAAGTTTTAATATGGAAATATCTACTAGACGATTAGAGAAATTCTCGTGTTTTAGTCAACTTTATAAAGATCTTGTTTTATTTGCTTTTGGTGTTGAATCAAAAATCAATGATTCTTATAAGCTACTATCGAATAATCCAGATTTAATTAAAAAGGCCAAAAATACAACAAAACAGATTCAAGAGTTAAGATCTATGAATGCTGTTTTAGATGAAATTAAAAGACTATTTAACTGTCCTGAGATCTGCTTTCCCTTACCAGAACTACCATTGCTTCCTTTAAAAAAATAGAATAATTAAAGCTCAATACTCTTAATTAGGAAATCATGGGAAAACGTAATAGATAACTGGGGATAGTTGGGAGGTGAAAAAAGATGTCAACTATCTGGCCTGCATTGTATTAATATCTATTCGGCCATGCAAGTATTTTTGCTTAAATTGTAATTAAATCATGTTTTTTGCTCCTACTGCCCCGTTTTAATAGCTAGTTTGCAAGCTTAATCTTAATGGAATAAAAGATGGTGCCTACTTTTTTGCTGTTGTATTAAGTTAGCTATGGGACTGGTTAGTTGTTTTGCATTGCATTGCATTGGAGCGAAGTGGACTAGATTGGACTGGACTGGACTGGGCTGTGGTGTTTTGGGGCGCTATAAATCAACCAATAAACAAAAGACCTCATGGGCTTTTTAGGCCTATGAGGTCTTTTAGTATGTAAACCTAGCTAGTATGGGCTTTGGCCGATGCTTGGCAAAGCTTGGCCTTGCCAAGATTGGTATTAGTGGAGGCTGGTTTGGAGCTCACTTATACCTTTAATGGCTCTGGTGTGCTTTAGCTTTAGCTTTTGCTTAAGCTTAAGCTTAAGCTTTGGCGAAAGCTAGCTGGGTTTAGTTTAGTTTGGTTTTGTTTAGTTGGTTTGGGTTGGTTTAGAGGCTGTTGCGATAGATTTGCTTTACGTCCTCGAGGTAGAGAGGGCGAGGGCATTGATCGAGGCCTGGGTTGAATTTGATGCAGTGCTCGGCCATTTCATCAATGTGGCTATCATCGATACCTAAAGCAGTTAAATTGTTAGGGAGACCAATGGAGGTAAAGAATTGTTCGGTCTTGTTAATAGCCTCGTTAGCCATAGCAAAACGATCTGCTTGCTCTGGCATATCAAATACGGCCTTGCCATAATGACAGAAGCGTTCAACAGTATCATCATTTAAGGCATAGCGCATTAAATGTGGGGTTAAAATAGCTAAACCTACACCGTGAGTAATGTCGTAAATAGCAGAAAGCTCATGCTCCATGCCGTGGCATGGCCATGGACGGATACCATTACCTAAAGAGCAAATACCATTACAGGCTAAAGAAGAGGCCCACATCATTTGAGCACGAGCATCATAATCCTGTGGATCTTTTAATAAGCGAGGAGCGCAAGCAATAATAGTACGCAAAATGGTCTCACAAATACCATCAGATACTAAATTGCTATCCTTGCAAAAATACTGCTCATAAATATGAGACATGATGTCAGCAGCGCCAGCAGCAGTCTGATTAGCTGGTACAGAATAAGTATATTGTGGATCTAAGATAGAAACACGAGGGTAGATGTGATCACTAATTAAAGGAAGCTTTTCATTAGTTTCTAAATTAGAAATTACAGAGCCATAGTCAAACTCAGAGCCTGTGGCTGATAAAGTTAAAATGGTGACTAATGGTAGTGCCTTTTTTACTTTGTTCCAGTCTAGAACTAAGTCCCAAGCATCACCTTCATAGCAGGCACCAGCACAAATGGCCTTAGCACAATCTAATACTGAGCCACCGCCTACAGCTAACACAACTTCTACGCCCTTATCTTTGCAGATTTGAACGCCATTGCGTACTGAGGTAATACGTGGATTTGGCTCAACACCTGAGAGCTCAAAAATTTCACAATCATTAAGCTTTGCTAACACACTATCATATAAGCCAGAGCGCTTAATGGAGCTACCGCCATAAACTAATAATACTTTCTTGCCGATAGCAACTACTTCATCGTGTAATGACTCAATAGTGCCCTTACCAAAATGAACCTTAGTTGGGGTATGAAAAACAAAATTTTCCATTACTAACAATACTCCTAACGTACTTGTCTAAAATAGTTTTCCATCAATCCTAACAGAATTTTTTTAGCTGACAATATTTATATGAGCAATGATCTAACGTGCTGATTCGAACTTTTTAACTAAAAAGCACACTAGCACACCTAATATTGCTCATTTATCTCAATAAAAGTGCAAAAAGTGAGCAAAAAGCGCCAAATGCTTGGTATTTTTGGAGCAAGGCTTGGAGATTGGGTCTGTCTATGGTAAAAATTTAGGCAGTCGCTAAAAAGTTTGATTTAACTCTCACTTTTTTTCTAGCTGACTGCTTTCTAGGCTCATTGGTATTTATTATTGGCGAAAAATTTAAGTTTTTCCTCATTGTTTGCTATTATGCAGGCCAATTAATCCAGTGAGGGGTTAATTTTATTAAGCTTTATTTTTTTTAGCTTAGGAAAACTAACCAATGGCAGGTTGCACATCTTAGACTGAGGCGCATAGGCGCATCACTAAGATACAAGCTAACAACATTAGTCTTGGCAACCTTAGGTTTTTCAGCAAACTACTAATTGTTTTTAGTAAAAAGTTTTGTTGTACCACTTAATAATTTTTTAGGAGACATTATCCCTGCTAGTAAGTCACGGGCTGGTGCCATCAGCTTTATATAGACTTGGTTCAATAAAAGTGCTAAGTGTTCTTATATATTGTGCTTTTGCGCTTGCATGGCTTATCAAGTACATAATGTAGAAAATTTATGACAAATCAAAGACAGACCTCGACTCTTGAAGCTGCTCGAGCTTCGTTAAGCCCTGAAGAAAAGAAGCGCCGCTTAATTAATGCTGCTTTTTATGCTCTCTGTTTGGTATTGGGTGTAGCTTTTGGCTTTATCAATAACCCAAGCTTAAACGAGCTCATGAACTTTATTGCCTCTGTCTTCACTCGTTTATTCTCTTTTATTGCCGTACCTATTATTGCTTTAGCTTTAATTTCCACTTTAGCTAAGTTAGGCAAGGACTCAAGCTCAGGCAGAATCTTTAAGCAAACTATTTTCTACACTTTAGCTACTACTATTGTGGCTGCTATTGTAGGTGCTTTACTTTATAAGATCATTGCCCCTGCTAATGTGCCAGCTGAAATTGCAGGTACTGCTAATATTGGTGATATTCAGAAAACCACTTATTTAGACCACATTCTTAGTGTTATTCCAAATAACATTTTGCAGCCTTTTGTTGCTGGTAATGTCTTATCAGTATTATTAATTTCTGCTGCTGTGGGTATTGCCTTAGCCGTAATGCCTAAAAATGAGCGCCGTGATGCCTTATTAAATGGTATTTTAGGACTTCAAGATGTGCTCTTTATGCTCATTAAGTGGATTATTGCCGTATTACCAATTGGTATTATGGGCTTTACCGCTAAATTAGTAACAGAGCTTGAGCATGGTGTAGTATTAGGATCGGTGGCCTCTTACTTTAGCGTAGTAATCAGCGCCAACTTAATTCAGATGTTTATCATCTTACCTTTGTTCTTAGTGTTACGTGGTTTAAACCCATTCAAGGTAGCTCGTGGCATGTTACCAGCTGTAGCAGTGGCCTTCTTCTCTAAGTCATCTGCTGGTACCTTACCAGTTACTATGGCCTCAGCTGAGAACAATTGCGGTGTTAATCCAAAGGTAGCACGTTTCGTATTACCAATTTGCACCACCATTAATATGAATGGTTGCGCAGGCTTTATCTTAATCACCTCTTTATTCTTAATGCAAAATGCAGGTATTGAGATCACTACAGGTACCGTAATTGCCTGGATCTTCATTGCTACTATTGCTGCTGTAGGTAATGCAGGTGTACCAATGGGCTGCTACTTCTTAACTATTTCCTTATTAAGCTCTATGAATGTTCCAGTTTTACTCATGGGCATTATCTTACCTGTATATGCAGTGATTGATATGATTGAAACTGCAGTTAATGTTTGGTCAGATGCTACTGTAGCTAATATTGTTAATAAGGACTTAGAAGGTGAGCTGGAAAAAGATCAGCACCAAGGCGATCAGGTAGCCGTCTAATTTATTAGGTCTTTATTTTAAAAAACCAATAGCAAAAGAGCGCAAATAATGTTTGCGCTCTTTTGCTTTATCTTTAGATTAAATTGATGGAGGATAATATGCGCAGGCTTTCTGCAAGGCACCAAGTCTATGTCACTCGTATTGGCTATTTTCTCTGCGGCTTTGCTGTTGCTTGCTGGGCTCCGCTCATTCCTATTATCCAAGACCATTTATCTCTCTCTACTGAGGCTATTTCTTTATTAGTGTTATCCTTTGGTATTGGCTCAGTATCAGGCATGATAATTTCAGGCTTTTTACTCCAATGGATAGGCTTTAAACTAACTTACGCTATTTCTTGCTTTACCACCGCAGCCTCAATTTGTTTGCTGGCGTTAATGCCTAATTATGAAATAGTGTTTGGCGCACTCATTGTCTTTGGTATTTCTATTGGTTGTTTAGAGGTGGTAATCAATGTGTTTGCTGCCTATATCGAAAAGAAATATCGCATTATGATGATGTCAGTATTATTTGGCTATTACTCTATGGGTGAAGTAGTAGGAGCACTAATGATGATGTTCTTACTAACCTTAAATGTTGCCCCATCAATGGCCATCTTAAGCCTGATTTCTATTATTTATGTAGCCTCTGCCTACTATATTCCTGTCATTATTTCTATTAAGTCAGCTGACAAAAAGGAAAATAAGACCTTTGTACGCCCAGTACAACCAGTCATTTCTCTAGCTTTAATTATTGCTTTTACCTATATGGTTGGTGGTGCTATTTTAGATTGGTCAGGTTTATACGTTACCAAAGATGCAGGCGTACCTTTAAACTTTGCCTCCTATGGCTATTGTATAGTAGCAGCCTGTATGCTCTTATGTCGTCTCTTCTCCAAGAGCTTGATTAAATTATTAGGCACCTTTAATTGTGCTTTCTTTGGTGCCCTGATGATGATTGTGGCCCTATTTATTATGGTTCTCATACCCAATATTTACATCATCACCTTATGCTTCTTTGCTATTGGTATTGGTATGTCTAATATTAGTCCGCTTACCACCTCAGCAACAGGCGCACAAAAGAATATGCCATTAGTACCTGCTATTTCTTTCCTTTCTATTTGTGGCTATACAGGCTTACTTTTAGGCCCTGCCCTCTTAGGTTTTATTGCCACCCATATAAACTTATCAGGCATTTTCTATTTCCTATCTGGCCTAACAGCCATTAGTGCCCTACTAATCTACAGCTGTAAACCACAATTTAAGGCTATTGATCCACGTAGCTCAAATCAAAATAGCTCCCAAGAGCAAGCTCAATAGCAACCACTCTCCCTCCTCATAAGGTACACGCACCTGCACTTTAAATACACAGTTGCGTGTACTTGCCCTCCCTAACCTAACCTAACCTAACCTTGCGTAGGCTAATCTAGCCTAATGGTTAAATTGCAATCTCATTGCACAAATACCACTAACCTAATCAGCCAGTAAAATTGCGGAAAAGCACAAGACAATTAGCAAATTAAGGTGCCACTTTGGTTCGTTAGTATGTAATGGGTTTTCAATTTAACCACTAGCCCACTAAGCTAAGGCAAAGACATGAGCACAGGAGCTCAGCGCCAACACCAATATAAGTACTAATGCCTGCGCCAGCTTAGCTACTAGCAGGGCTAGTAAACTAACAAGATAGCAAGCTAGCTAGCTTCCTTGGTTAATCTTATTGCAAGAGCTGTTGATATCTCATTGCTCTGGTGGCTAGATTTTGTTTCAAGAAATTATTTGTATAATTTTTATCTTTAGATAATTTTTTATGGTATTATAGTTTTTGTTGCTGTTGAAATTCTATTGGTAGAGGTGGTGGTACCACACTAAGCCCAATAGTTTTCAACCTGTTAGCAGTAATGAGAAGTTAAGCTCAGTCTCTTAACCGAGCTAGAGAGTGAGTTTTTTTAACTTAATCGACAAACTTTTTTAGCCTTAAGGACAACAAATGCGCAAGTTAGTTTCTTTTGCTCTTGGTGCTAGCCTGTTAATGGCTGGCAGTATTAACTCTGTTTCTTATGCTCTATCAGAAGCAGAAGACGCTCTAAACTTTATCAACAATATGGCTTTGGCTACAGCCTACAAAAATCCTACTGATCCTTTAGTAGCTATGGAGGCCATTAACTCTTTACCAACCGCATACGAAGATCAAGAACAATGCCTCCAAAGTCTGCATGTTTTAGAGTTTTCCTATAGCCTACCAGATCTACTCTCAAACAAAGGCTATAAGTACCTGCAAGATCAAACCTCTTTATCTCGAGAGCAGCTAAAAGATTATGTTCGAGAAGTTTCTCCTAGGGTTTTAATGAACTTTGGTGTTCAACTTGAGAAATTCGGCTGGAATCATCTTGAATTACTACAAGGCCTTAATTTAATTAACACTGCCGACAACTACCTTAAGCTCCATAAGGACGATTATGGTAAAAAAGATTACATGTTAATCTTTGCCAAGCAAAAGAAGCGTTGCTACACCTATTTCCAAGAGTTTGAAGAAGATCCAGAATATAGCTTTGAAATCTACGAACCTATTGGCCTCCTTCAAGATATTGGTTGGGACTCCATTCCTCTTAAGTTCTTTGGCAAAGAGTACAAGTTAGATTTTGATGGCAACCCAATTCAGTAATCATCAAAGCTTGATTTAACTTAAGTCTTGGGCCTTGGTTCTTTTGCCTGAGGCCCAGCTCCAAGGCAAGGCAAGGCCTTAGCCCAGCCCTGGGCCAAGGCTTAGGCCCTGGTAAGGCCAATGAAAATAGGCAAAGGCTAAGACAAAGCCCTCTTTATCTTTTAGTTTAACCATTACCCCATAAGCTGAGCTCATGGGGTTTTTGTTTGTTAGGAGCAAAATTATGTTCTATGACTAGGGCTGCTGATTTTGTTTAATGGCTTATTGATGCTCTACCAAGTAGGTTATAACTTGCCTAAGAGAGCAAACCTGCCCCAGAATCTGCCCTGTCTAAAGCCTGCACCTGCCTTGTCCATGCCATTGGCACCAGCTGCTGATGCTGCCCACTGCTTATGAGCATGTCCTGCCCATATAAATGCCACTGCCATTTGTGCAAGCTACTGCCTTTTGTACATGCCCCTACTCCTTATAATTACCTAAAACTTACAGCTTAGCAGGATAAACAAATTGGCCTAATTACGCCGTTTGGTGTTCTTTAAAGCAAAGGTGGGCCAGAGCAATAAAACGGTCAGGGCCTTGGGATAGAGACTGGAACTTGCAGCAGGATTGATGTTAGGCCCTGGTGAGGCTGGTACTCTTTAAGGGCCTTGGTAGGTTTGCGGGCTTATAAGGGGCCGTTCATTGGATTGCTGTTGCTACTGTTGCAGCTACTGCAGCAGCAGCTGGTGCTACTGTTGTTACTTTTTTTGTAGCAGAGGCTGCGGCTGCTGTTGCTGTTGCTGTTGCAACAGCGGTGGTGGCGGCAGCTGTGGCGGCTATTGCTGGTGCTGCTGTTGGTAGCGGGAGAGGATTTCGGCGGCGAGGCTTAGGTAGGCCTTGGAGCCGATGGCGTTTTTGTCGTAGAGAATGACTGGCTTGCCTACGGATGGGGCCTCGCTAATTTGGGAGCAATAAGGGATCACGGTGTTAAAGAGCAATTGCCCCATGTTGCTTTTTAAGTCCTTGGCAATTTTTTGGGATAAAGGCTCACCTTGATTATAGATGGTGCACACAATACCCATTAAATGAACCGTGGAGAGGCCTTTACGCTTTAAGCTTTCAAAAGCACGCATTAAAGAGCCTAAGCCCTCTACAGCAAAATAATCACAAGTAGTTGGGATCACCAATTCATCGGCGGCACATAAAGCATTAATAGTGAGCAAATTTAGTGCAGGTGGACAGTCAATAATAATGATGTCATAGATTAAGCGCAGACTTTTTAAAGCTTCTTTCAGGCAATGTTCTTTATGCTCATCATCAGCCTTTTTAATACAAAAAGCAGTGAGATCATCTGAGGCAGGAATTAAATCAAACTTAGCTAGCTGATAAGGAACAATACAAGGCACTAAAGAGGAGCCTTGGATTAAGGCATTACCAGAGCTAATAATAGAAATAGGTCTAGTTCTTAAAATAGAAACGCTAGCTGATCCTTGAGGATCAAGATCAATATATAAAACCTTGCGCCTAGTACCAGCAAAGGCACAAGCTAGATTCAAGGCTGTAGAGGTTTTACCTACTCCACCCTTGTTATTGGCAATAGCTAATACTAAAGAATTGCTGTTCATTAAAGACACCTTGCCTCTAGCTTCTCAACTGTACCTGAAAGATTTAGTCTTTGTCCTTATATTTTAGGCACAAAAGCGCTAAAGGGCAAAGCAAATGAACTTAAAACTTGAAATTTCGCTAACTTTATACCTTATTAGTTAAGAATATTTCAGAAAACCTTGAATGATTATCTGATTTACAACTACCTTTGAGCTATTTACTGGTATCAAGCTTAATTTGTGATTTTTTTTATTTAATACTTGCTCATAGATATGTAAAGTTCGATAATGCACACTGTAATATTAGTAATTATTCACAGTTTATTGTTGCCAATAAGCTTGCTTTTGTTGCTTAGTGGATTTGATTTTGCTCTCAAAAAAATGCAAATCTAATACTTTAGACTTATGGCACACTTACAATATTTGAGCTCAATCGCTATAATCTATCTTGTATAGCAGATTATCCATAGTCCTTAATACTATCATTAGCAACATGGTAGTAAGAATTTTTGTAAACACAATTACAAATAATCTAGTCGTCAAACGAGCAGGTAGGACTGTAATTTAATTGCTTGTTAATTAACCAGGGCACGTTTTAACACAACGGTATGATGCATATTTATGTTCAGAAATAACGCTGGTGCTGCGTCGCTTTTGCGCACTCGTACTCGTAAAGCTAAGAAGTTAATCTTATCTTACGGCACCATACTATTTATGATTTTCTCAGTATTCTTGATCGCTTCATTGTATTTGATGCGTCAGAATATTTTGTCTAACTCAAATACTGTAGGTTATGAGGTAGTTCAGCGCTTGGACTCTTCTTTACAAGTTGAGTTCCAAAAGCAAAAACAATTCGTTGAATTTATTGCTCATTATGCTGATGTGTTCTTGCAAGATCATGCCGATGATCCTGATGGCGGTCGTGCGGCCTTTGATTTATGGATGAAGAAAACTGAGGCTGAACTTCAAGCAAAGCAAAAAGACCTGCGTATTGATATTTATGCCTCCATTGATGGACAAATCGTTTCCCCTACTTACTGGGATGGTGATGCCTTTTTAATTACCGAAGCCCGTCCTTGGTATAAGGCTGCTATGGCTGCTGAACCTGGCAAAGCCGCTATTTTAGACCCTTATACTGACATCTTTACCAATACTGTTATTACTACTGTGTCAGCTCGTATTGGTAATACCAATAATGTTTTTGCTATTGATTTATATTTAGAGAGCGCCTCCCAGTCCTCTACTTTTGCCTATTTAGTATCTGAAAACTATTGCTTCTACCTAGTAGATAGCAAGGGTACTGTTATTCTTTATTACACCCCATTTAATGCTAACTACTCACAAATTCAGCGTTATGTAAGCTCATTTTTTGAAACTAATGTTAAGCAACACATTAGTGGCACTGAGGAGCCTATTACTGATTTAATGGGTGATAAGCGTAACGTCTACTCAATTTATAACCCTGAAACAGGTTGGTACACTATTGCCACTACCCTATATTCAGACATACTCTTTAACTACCACATGATTTCTAATCTCTTCTTATTGATGGTAGTAATCTTTATTATTATTGAAGTATGGATGGTATGGCGTGAGTATCACCTCTCCTCACAAATTGAAACTACTAATGAGGCCTTAAAGGTATTAGGTAACTCCTATCAAATTATTTTGCGTGTTAACTTTAAGATGGGCACTTTTACGACCTTAAAAGCGCCTGATAATATGCGCATTCGCCTGGCATCACGCAATAATTTTGATGATTTATTGACCGTGTTCTATGATATGGTCTTACCAGAGAGTTGGAATAACTTTTATAAAAACTTCTCTTTAAATCACTTACGTAATTTAGCCTCTTTATCCATTCGTGATTTTGGTCATGACTATCAGCTTAAGCTCAGTAATGACAATAATTACAAGTGGTTTAATGCTCGTATCTTATTCGATGAGTCTTTAGACTTAGATGAGTCTATTTTATGCTTTAAGCTCATTGACGATGAAAAAATTACTGAGATTGAGGAGCACAAGCTCTTAGCCGACGCTCTTGAATCAGCCAAAAAGAACGAAGAATCCAAGAATGTTTTCTTTGCCAATATGTCTCATGATATGAGAACACCACTTAACGGCATTATTGGCTTGTGTCAAATTGGTATTAATCACTTACGACAAAGTGACACTGCAAACTTACCTGATGTCTTTAAGAAGATGACTACCGCTTCTCACCAATTATTAGCGTTAGTTGATGACATCTTGGAAGTTGCTCGTCCACAAATGGAAAATAAGCTTACTTTAGAGCCTTTTGATATTGTAAGAGCCGTTAAAGAAAACATTGATGTCTTTAAGGTTAATGCTGCATCTCAAGGTAAGGAAGTAAATCTTACTTGCGATGTTAAGCACTCTGTTGTTATTGGTGATACTGCCAAGCTCCGTCAAATACTGAATAACTTAGTATCCAACTCCCTTAAGTACTCTCATAGGGGTTGCGTAGTTAATATTAGTATTCGTGAAATTCTCCACCTACATAAGCCATCGTTTATGATTGAGGTTGCCGATACTGGTATCGGTATGGATAAGAACTTCTTAGCTAAGCTCTTTGCCCCTTATGCTCGTGAATTGCGCTTAAACTCAGTGCAAGGCACTGGCCTTGGTATGTCCATTGTTAAGAATGTGGTTTCCATTATGGGCGGTGATATTAGAGTGAAGTCAGCAGTTAATGTTGGTACTACCTTTACTATTAATATCCCATTTAAGTTAGCTGACGAAGAGACAGCTCATCGTATCCAAAGTGCTTATGAAAATGATTTTGCCTTTAGCCAAGGCCAGGAAAACATTAGCACTGATAATAATTTAATTGCTAATAATGCAGATGCTCAAGAGCAGGCAAGCACTAGTGCTCCTACTAAAAATTCAGAGTCTAGTGATAACCCATTAGCCAATGCTGTTTTAAATAACTTTAAACTTGATGGCTTGCATATTCTCATTGTTGAGGATAATCAGCTTAATATGGAAATTGCCTGCGATATCTTAGGTATGAAGGGTGTAACTCTTACTAGCGCCTGGGATGGTGAGCAAGCTGTTGATATCTTTAACAAGTCACCAGAGTACAGCTTTGATGTTATCTTAATGGATATGCGTATGCCTAATATGGACGGTTGTGAGGCCTCATCACAAATTCGTGCCAGTGGTAAGGCAGATGCTACTACTATCCCTATTATTGCTTGTACTGCTAATGCCTTTACTGAAGATATTGCTGCTACTCAAAGTGCTGGTATGAATGCTCACGTCTCAAAACCATTAGACTTTAATGTACTTGAGAATGTTATGGGTAAGCTCATTGCTAACCGAACCGACTTAGCCACCTTAGTACAAAAGCACAAGTACTTATTAGGTACTGAGGATTTGCCACCAAGCACTATTGAAAGCATGGCTCAGTCCTCTGGCTCTACCTCTAGCTCTACCTCTAATGCCGCTAATAGCTCCAGCACTGCCGCCAGTGACAGTGAAAGTGAAAGCGCCAGCGCTCCTGCCAGTGACAGTAAGAGCTCTAGTGCCGCTACCCCTGCCCCTGCCAGCTCTAACACCAGTGCTGCTGACACAGCAAGCACCGCTGCTAGCGAGAGCACCAGCGCCAGTGATAACACTGCTCCAAGTGAAGTTTCCAACACAGGTGCAGATGCAGGTGCTGATGTAGGTGCAGATGCAGATGCAAATACAAGTGCAGAATTAGGGGCAAGCAAGGAGAAGCCTGAGCCAATACTTAATGAGGTTAACTTGAGTGATACTCAGGATGCATCTCAAGAGAGTAAGGACAATGATGATAAGGGTGGTAAGTTTGAGAATGCTCGCTCTGAATTGGTCTCAGCCAATGATGATAGCAAAGACAGTGTTAATCAGCTAAAAGCTGCATTACAGTCTAACTATTTAGATGCCAATAAAGATCAGACTACAGCTAAAATGGCTATTAATAAGGCCATTAGTAAGCTAACTGAGAACAAATCTTTGGCTGAAAATAATAACAAGCCACCAGTAGTTCCAGTAACCTCAGGATCTCATACTGCAAGTAAGGAGGATTCTGAGGGACAAAAGCAAGATAACTTAGGAAAATTTAAAGCTTCTGAGTCGGGATCTTTTGTTGAAAACTATAAGGCCTATAAGGAGTTACAAGCTGCTGTAGAGCCTAATACCCCTAAAAAGCCTGCTAGTGTCGAACCAAATAATGATGAGCCAGTAGATAATAAGGCTACTCAAGCACAACAAAGCTTAGCTGAGAACAATAATCCTGAGGAGAAGTTCTCTAAGGAATTATTAGCCTCTAAGAGTAACTTTAAGATGAAGATCAAGAGCTCTACTGAGGATAGTAATCCTGACTATTCTTACCTAAAGGAAAAGAGCAGTTATAGCCTCTTTAAGCGTAAGAATAAGGAAAAAACAGACGCTCGCAGCCTACTTGATGGCAAGCAAAATAAATAATACTTATAAGACCAGCTCTAATTTTGAAAGCTGGTCTTATTTAATTATTTTCTGAACCTAGACTTCAAGAAAATTTGCTCAAAAACCATCAATTAATTAGCAAGACATGTTTTTTTGTGGGATAATGACCACGGATTTTTTTCATACCCTACAGGGCATCTTTTCTACTATGCACTAGGGATCTGTCAGATAGGTTTATTCTTGGTTAGCAATCAAACAAATATTAACTATTTATTAGTAGTTACCAAGGATAAAGCTTTATTACATCATTAATCACTAAGGGATATTTTGTCCTTAAGATTTTGGCTCTTAAAGTAGCACTTTGCCGCTCTAAGAGCATTAGTCATGTTTGCAATTTTAATATGGCTAATGGTTTGTTTAATCAACAAACCAAGTATTTTACTTGTTAATAGCTAATTCATATTTAGCTAATTGTGGCTAAGCTACAACTTTTTTAAGCTTAGTCATTTCGAGGTTATTTTGAAATGAAGTTACAAGAATTACGCAATGTTATTGACATCGATGTCGATGGTTCATTAGCTCGTTTTTCTAATATGGAAGCTATGTATCTTAAGTATTTAAAGCGCTTTATTACTGAGCCTACTTATGATGCATTACTTGAGGCAGTAGCTAATAAAGATTACAAGGGCATTGAAATTGCCGCTCATACTTTAAAGGGCATTTGTGGCAACTTAGGCCTCAATACTCTTTATAATGACTTTAATGACATTGTTAAAGCTGTTCGTAGCGAAGACAACGCCTTAGCAATCAGCTTATGCGAGCAAATTCAACCAAAAATAGCCCAAACTAGAGATGCTTTAGCTACTCTTGACTAAGTAAGCTTAGTTTTTTAGTTTACCAAGTCTAGGTATAAGTTTTTAACTAACCTCCCTCCTAGTACTTGGTAACAACAAGTTGAAGTATTAGCCTAAGGCTTATAGTGTCCTCAAAGCTAACATACTTGTAGTCTTCTTTAGTTTTTATAAGTCTTTTATAAAACTAAAATAAGCTAAACAATAATAGAGATTGTGAAACTCTGAGTTCTTCGCAAAAGTTGCAACGAACCCTGTATTTAAGATTATCGATGCAAAAAAAATGATTTTTTTACATTCATCTTAAAGCAAAATTTGAAGATTCATGCGTATTTTTACGAGAAAATACCTAATTTAAGGTCTTTAAACCATCAAAACATGCTACTTTTACTTAATTTTTTCTAAGTAGATAGTCATATCTATGAAAAAAGCCTTAAAATACTAATTAGAATTACATTTTGAAAGTGTTTTGCGTCCGACTATACTGTCGATAAATATCAGCCAAAACAAACACTATTGTAAGCAACAGCTAAAAGCTTTTAGCCTAAGCTTAAGCTTATATAACGAGTTTTCAAAATCTATTAATTTGGTGGTCGTTAATTTAACTGTATTTTGAATGCCTGGTTGAGAATATTTATTTTGGGTTAATTAAAAACATAAGGAAACCAAAGGCAGTTTTTTCACTCTACTGGAGGGGTGATGAATACTCAAGATCGCAAGGATACCATTCTTATTGTTGATGATATCGAGATGAATCGAGACATCCTCGATTTTATTTTCAATAAGGATTACCACACTCCACAATTTGCAAATGGCTTGGAAGCTTTTAACTATACAAAAGATCATGCCGACGAGATTGTGGCAGTATTGCTAGACATTACCATGCCTGTAATGGATGGTTATGGCTATTTAGAAAAGATCCGTGAGCATAACCTTTTAAATGGTGTGCCTATTTTCATTATTACTGCTGAAGATCGTGATCAGCAATTAGAAGCTTTTGAGTATCGTGTTTCCGATATTATCTCAAAGCCTTTTACTCCTGCTTTCTTATTAAAGCGTGTTACTTCTCAAATTGAGCTTTATAAGATTCACCGCTCTTTAGAGTATAAGAATCTCTTACAAGAGCGTGAAATTGCTCGTAAGAACAAAGAATTTTCTGAAATTAACGTAAAAGTTATTTCAACCTTAGCCTTGGCTATTGAGTTTAGATCTGGAGAAACAGGCAAGCACGTCTTATCCATTCGCAACATTACTTATCGCCTCTTACATAAGCTAAGAGAGTTGCAATTCCATGAGTGTGCTTTCATGTCTGATGAGGATATTAACAATATTGCTTATGCCGCTATCTTGCACGATATTGGTAAGATTGCTATTCCAGATGCTATTTTAAATAAGCCTGGTCGCTTAACTAAAGAAGAGTTTGATGTTATCAAGACTCACACAGTACGTGGTGCTGAGTTAATTGAAAAGATTGGTATCAACACCTCAGACATTCTTAAGTATGCCTACGATATTTGCCTCCATCACCATGAGCGCTATGACGGCAGGGGTTATCCTGAGGGCAAGAAAGGCGATGAGCTAAGCATTTGTAGCCAAGTAGTGGGTATTGCTGACGTTTACGATGCTCTTACTCAAGAGCGTTGCTACAAAAAGGCTTTTTCCCATGAAGTAGCTTTAGAGATGATTTGCACCAATCAGTGCGGCTTCTTTAATCCAGAATTAGTCGATGTCTTTAAGCGTGTTATTGGCGATATTATTAAAGATGATGCCCATCATCTCGATATCCCATCTTTAGTTAGCATGTAAGAGACATATTAATCTAAGCTTGCTAAGCATTCTCGACCATCAATGAGCAAGCTAGTATTCCCACAAAGCCAAGATTAAGCTTTCCAGAGCCTACATCTTGGCTTTTAATTTATTCCCCTCTCACCCCATCGCCCAAGCCTAGAGCAGCGCCCTGACCCAAGGCTCAGGCTCCTGTGCCCAGCCCCAGGCTAAGCTCCAGGCCTTAGAGCCTAGAGCAGCGCCCTGCTTAGTACCCATACCTATGCGCCCAGAGCCAATAACCACCAGAGCAGTTAAGAACTGACGAAAATGGGTTAACCTTGATACGCAGGAACCACATGGGCTTGCCCATGGGAGTTGGTCAGCACACTACTAAACATCCCTATTCCTTGCTACCAGTTCACAATATCTGGCCCCCCTATTTATTCTTTGCACTTTGCACAATAGCCCATGCGCTAACCACTATGCTTAGTACATGGCGATTACCAAACAACTCTCTAAAGTAGGCTTTAGCTTAGTGAAAAACTACTGCGATTTTGCGAAAAATATTGCCAGATCTGATCAAAATGAAATGTTTATGTTTGAATGCCGTCCATAATGGAACGCTTTGCCATCTAAATGAATATTTAGTACGTTTTTTCTAGCACTCTTAATATTAGGTTGTTAAAATAAGGCAGCTTTTTTTCCTAGTAGCATACTAGCAAACTAAGCCGACTATCTTCTTAGTCATAATTGCAGTGGGATGCGCTCTGAGCTAAGCCTTTACTGGTTTTTTAGGCTTTTAGTTTTATCTTTCTAAGCTAAAGGGCAAAGTGCGTCAAACCATATTTTTAGAAAACCACCTTTTGGGAGAAACGACACATGCGTTTCACACAAATTGCTGCCTACTGCAGCGGCCTTGCTTGTTTAGCTCTTGCGAGCGTTAGTTTTTCTGCTCAGGCCGATGATGGCGCTAAAAAAGTCAACATTTGGAACTGGAGTGATTATATTGCTGAGGATACCGTTAGCAATTTCTCACAAACAACAGGTCTTGATACTAACTATGTATTGTTTGACTCTAATGAATTAGTAGAAGCCCGCTTACTCTCTGGTAGCACAGGCTTTGATGCCATCATGATGACCTCTTATTATGTTCCTCGTCTAGCAGCTGCTGGTGCTTTGGAAAAAATTGATAAGAGCAAATTAACCCATTACCAAGATCTCGATCCTAAGCGTATGGAGCTCTTAGCCACTGTTGATGCCAACAATGACTATGCAGTACCTTATACTGAGATTTCCCTTGGTATTGGTTATAACACTAAAAAGATTGAAGAAATCTTTGGCCCAGGGACTAAGATTGATAGCTGGGAGTTCTTATTTGATAAGGACAATGCTGCTAAATTAAAGAAGTGCGGTATTGCTGTTCTTGACTCCCCTGTAGAGGTTATCTCTGCGGTACAACACTATTTAAAGAAAGATCCAGCTACTGAAAAGCGCAGCGAGTATGAACAAACTCAAGAGTTATTAACTAACTTTGCTAAGAATGTAGCTTACTTCCACTCTAGCCGCTATATCAATGATTTAGCCTCTGGTGATATTTGTGTTGCCATTGGTTATTCTGGTGACATTCTCCAGGCAAACGATCGTGCTATAGCAGCTAAGCGTGATTACAATATTGAATATGTCTTTCCTAAAGAGGGCTCACTATTGTGGTTCGATTGCTGGATTATGCCAAAGAACGCATCTCATGCTGACAATGGCTTAAAGTGGATTGACTACTTATTAGACGGTAATGTAGCCAGCTCAGTTTCTAATGAGATTCGCTATATCCTCCCTGTTAAGACAGCAATTGAAAAGTTAGATCCTTCTTTAGCATCTAACCCAAGCGTTAACTTAACCGAAGAAAAGCTTGATACTGCTTACTTCCCTAAGGCACCAAGTGCTCGTTTATCTAAGATCCATAATCAAATTTGGAACTCTATGAAGTTAAACTCCACCTCTCATGAAGAAGAGGAAGGCACTGGTTGGGAATAATAGGCTAACACACAACCAGTTTAGCTAAATTTCTTACAGACAAGGCAAAGAAAGTTTTTTCTTTGCCTTGTTGCTTTTGCCCCTACCACTACCATGTGCCTACCTTCCCTACCTCATTAGCAGTAAAAACTCAACCCTCAATCACCAGCTCACATTGATGTACTTTAATATCTAGTGTAGAGAACATTTCTCATATCTATGCTCATTACACAAACTGCTTATTTACAGCCTTTAACTAGATTTTAAAAAAAGTTAAACAATTGATTAGACCTGTCGTTAAAGTTTGCGTAAGCACAAAAAATTATCAACAAATGCTATTTAGAGTTTGGTTAGCTAAGTTAGCTTATGATCAACAATATATTTCTCTTTAGCATCTGTTTTCCTATCTAAATTTACTGAAATTAAACGTAGTTTTACTAATTTAATTAGTAGAACTTTGTTTTTTTTGTAGTTGTTAGAATTTTTTAGAGGTTTCCTATGGCAGTTTACGTAAATACTAACGTATCCTCATTAAATGGCCGTCGTTACTTAAATAATGTACAAAATCAGTTGACTACTACCTACCAGAGACTAAGCTCTGGCATGCGCATTAACTCTGCAAAAGACGACGCTGCTGGCTTACAAATTGCCGACCGTTTAACCACCCAAATCAACGGCCTTAACCAAGGTAACCGTAATACCAATGACGGTATCGCTTTAGCTCAGACTATGGAAGGTGCTCTTGATGAGACCACCAATATGCTTCAAAAGATCCGTACTTTAGCGGTTCAATCTGCCAACGGCACCAACACTCAAGCTGATCGTGATGCATTGCAGCAAGAAGTAACCAGCCTTTCTATGGAAATTAATAGAATTGCTGAGCAAACTAAGTTTGGTGGTCAGCAGATTTTAGATGGTGCTGGTGTTGGCCTAATTGGTGCAGCTGGTTCTGTTGCATTCCAAGTGGGCGCTAATAAGGGTGATGAAATTGTTTTAGCAGGCTTCTCTGCTGGCTTTAAACTAAGCGGTATTGCAACTATTGCTGGCGTTGAAGGTACAGCAGCTAGTGAGTCTGGATGGTTTGATGATAATGGCACAAGCCGTTGGGGCGTTTCTAGTGCTGACTCAGCTAAAATGACTATCGCTAATATTGATAAGTTTATTGCTGCTGTTGATATGAAGCGCTCTGATTTAGGTGCTTTCCAGAACAGATTAGAGTCCTCTATCCGCAACCAGGCTAATGTTTCTGCTAACCAGGCTGATGCACGTTCACGTATTCGTGATGCTGACTTTGCTGAAGAGTCTGCTGCTTTAAGCCAGCAGTCCATTATCCAGCAGGCTGCTACTTCTATGTTAATGCAGGCTAACAGCCGTCCACAATTAGCTCTCTCTATGCTTGGCTAATTAGGTTGTTAATAGCTAAATATAAGGCTTAACTTTATACAGAAACAGGCTCTTACTTTTAATAGTTTGAGCCTGTTTTTCATATAGGCTATTACCACGCTACAGAGCTGCTGCATTGCGGCAATGAGAGACTTTATTGATCTGCATTGGGCCTCTGTAAGCTTTGATGGGCTGCACTGCGGAACTACATTGCTCTACGAAGCCCTGAGGGAGCAGCACAGCTGCGGCTTGCTGCTAAGCAAGCTGCAGCGGGGCGCTGTAGAGACTATTAAGGCCCGTTTAAGGGCCTTAATGGTATGGTGTTTAGCGGACAATTTTCATGGAGACTAGGTAATCCATGGCTTTGACTGCGGCTTGTTCGTGTAAGTAAATTAAGCGCAGGTCGTTAAGCTTGTACTTTTGAGCAACACCACGAATGTTTTGGAAGTGCAGCATATCGATGCTATCGCCAAGAATAATTAAATCTTGTAGCACACGTAAAAAGCGGCAACGAGGCTTAATTAAATCTTGAGTAATCTTAAAGACCTTATCAGGACGATGCACAATCATGGCATCTAAGCCGTGGAAAATAACAAACTCAAAGATTAAATCACGGCAAGGAGCAAAGTAAGGATAAACCTTACATACAGACTCAATAAAAATAGCCTTAGTGATCAAGCGCTTAAAATAATCTAAGAGCTGATCGCCATTTAAATTAGTAGCACGATTGTAAAGATCATACTGAATAGCAGCGATTACTAATGCTATTAAGTTACGAGCCCCATGACCACCAAAGTGTTTAACAATATCCTCCATAGAGCGGAAGGAGAAGAACACAGTTGAATCAATGGCTTTAGCCAAAACGTTAAAGGTTTGCCACATCTTAAAGGAAGTGCGCAAGAGCATGTTAATTTGCTCAATATTTGGTTTAGGCGCGCACATAAAGCTCATGAGCAGACATAGTTGTCTTTGCTCTAAAAAGAGCTCTTTAGTAGTGGCATTATATGGTGGCTTAAGCAAGCATGGTGGCAGTGGATTAAAGTTACCACGACCAGTTACCAAGTGAGCGCCTAGTGAAAATGCTACTTTCATTTCTTTTTGTGTTTGCACATTAGAAATGAGCATTTTTAAGCGAGGCTGAATCTGCTTTAAGCTTTGTACTGCAATAATGTCTTTGGCAATATTAGGGGAGTGCATATCCAGCACTACATAATCAAAGCGAGGAATTTGCTCCAACCACTTTTCCCTAATCAGAGTTTCTAAATCAGTGGCAAAGGACATACCAAAAGAGCTCATCTCACGCATTTGTTGGATGAGAGTTTGGTTTACAGGTTGATTAGATGGCAAGCGCACCAACATACGAGAGTAGTTGATGTCATGACGGAAATCTAGGAAAGCTGAAGAGAATTGGACGTTAATCGAAACGCCAGCCTTTGGGCCTACGTACTTATCTAAATTAGCTTGTACCAGATAGCGCTTGAGCACCTCACCAGTATTAGCAGGTGTGATTCTAGTCTTACGATCTTGAGTAACAAAGGAAAGATCATAATAGAATGCTTGGCTTTGAGAGTTCCAATATGGGACGGTACTCATCAGTATAGTAGTGACAGGATCAGGCTTTTTTACCTCTTCCTCTTGACTTGTATCAGACACCGTAGATCTCTCCTAGAATTGGAAATTGATTGCTGCTTCATAAACAACGCATACTCACTCATAAAACCAACACTACTAATGGTCTTATGCTCTGACTATCTAATGATGCCACCAATGAAAAATGCGTAGCTTATAATCAAGCACTTGCTTGTGCTTGTTAGTTGGCCTGCCCAAACATTCCAACTCCATCCAAAGTAGGCATTAAAATAATGCCACAATAAAAGGCTCTCATCACTCGTTACAACTACCAGATAACTATGTATAGTTGGAATATCGATGAAAGTGACATAAATTACTAAAATTAACGGCCTTAGGTGCTTTAACTAAAGAGCTTAGCAAGAAAAAAAACTTAACTCTCGCCTAGAATAATGACCACAATACTACTAGCAATCAATGTCTGGCTAACAAGTATAGCAAATTAGCATAGTTAAATACAAAGTTAGAAAAACATGTATTACAAATTACTAAGCTTGCCAAAAAATAGGCACTAAAGAAGCTATGACTAGTTGTCTCATGGTTAAAAGCAATATCTAAGCCACAAAACCTTTTGTTAAAAAAATGATGCTTACTAATTTAATAGTAAGCACCATCTTTTAGTAGCAATTAGCCTTTTTGCTTATTTCTTGGTTGCAGTTCTCTTAGAGCTCTTTACCTGCTTAAGAGAGGCTTTTTTCACATTAGTCTTAGCCTCAGCTGCGGCTACTTCGTTGTTGGCAACTATCACCTGGGTGGCAGATTTAGCAACTTTGGCAGCTTGGTCGTTAGCTTGGGCTTTAGCTAAAGTTTCTTGTACTCTTGAAGCGATAGCTTGTGCCTGAGCGGACTCTTGGGCTTGAGCTTGAGCGTCCTCTTGAGCTTTTTCTTGCTCTAAAGCTTGGGCCTGACCATCGGCCTTAGCTTGGGCTTGGGCCTGAGCCTGGGCGTTGGCCTGGGCTTGCTCTTGGCTCTTGGCGTTAGCCATGGCCTCTTGGACTTTTGAGGAGAGGGCTTGAGCTTGTTCTTGCTCTTGGGCCTGGGCTTTTTGTTGCTCTTGAGCACGGGCTAAGTCTTCTGCGGCAATTTCATTAAGGAGACGCTCAGCCTTCTTAAGAGCATTACGTGCTAAATCGGCTTGGGCCTTTAAGGCAGCATCTTCATTGCTCTTCTTAAGAGCAGTATCAGTTAGACGCTCAGCCTCAGCAGCCTGCTCTAATGATAATTCACCCCAGTGGCGCATAGAGATTTCATAATTACGCTCCAAAATAACTTTTGGATGCTTAACTGCAATTAAAGTACGATTAGACTTATCGTAAGTAATATATGACCAAGCCCAATCAACTAAGGTAGAAATCTTATTCTTCACACCTAAGATAGACATAAGGTGCACGCCCATCCATAAGAACCAAGCTACAAAGCCAGTTAAGTTCATACCAGCAATATCAGCTACAGCCTTATTTCTACCAATAGTAGCCATAGAGCCTAAATCACGATACTCAAAAGGCTTTAATATTTGGCCATGCTCTTTACGTAAGAAGTTTTGGCCTAAGTTCTTACCCTGCTGGATAGCAGCCTGAGCCATTTGAGGGTGGCCTTTTGGATAAACATGGGTCTTCATGAGGGCACAGTCACCAACAGCAAAGACATTGTCTAAGCCCTCAACCTTGTTAAAGCGATCTACGATAAGACGATTGCCAGGGCCATAGAACTTATCATCAATACCATTGATACGACGACCAGTTACACCACATACCCAAATAATAGTTTGAGACTTAAAGGAGCGACCATCACGTAAGATAACTTCGTGTTGCTTATAGTCATGTACATAGGCCTTAAGCTGCACATCAACGCCCATTTGGGTTAAATACTTCAAGGCAGCAGCTGAGGCTGTTTCAGACATGGCAGGTAATAATCTACTACCACCTTGTACTAAGTGAATCTTAAATAAAGAAGTATCGAGATCTGGATAGTCTTGAGGCAACACGTGCTGACGCATTTCTGCTAAAGCACCTGCGATTTCTACACCAGTAGGGCCACCACCTACGATAACTACGTTTAGAAGCTCAGCACGCTCCTCAGGAGAGGAGGTGGTATTAGCACGCTCAAAAGTAGTAAGCAAAGCATTACGTAAACCTAAAGACTCGCTAATAGTCTTCATAGGCATAGATTCTTCTTGTAACTTTTGGTTACCGAAGTAATTGGTAGTAGTACCAGTAGCAATAACTAAATAGTCATAGCTAAGCTTACCAATAGAGGTCTGGATATAGCGCTCTTTAGTATGAACTGAGCGTAATTCACACATTCTATAGAAGAAATTCTTAGAACCTGCAAACATCTTACGGAAAGGGAAGGCAATAGAGCTTACTTGTAAACCAGCAGTAGCAATTTGGTAAATTAAAGGAGGGAACTGATGGAAGTTGTTCTTATCAATCAGCACTACCTGGAACTCAGGATTTTTAACTAAAGTGGTACATAATTGTAAGCCACCAAAACCACCGCCAACTACTACAATTCGTTTAGCAGGAACATCAGGAATACGAAAACTCATTAGCCAGACCTCATGAGCTAAGAGTATAGATCAATGATCTTTGCTCTCATTCATCTATGCTCTTAAGCATGAATAAAGGGACAGATTTAACGATAAAATTTTATTAAGTAGCTTTAATAAAAATATAAAGCACAATCTAAATTAACTATAGATTGTGCCTCTTAACTATTTTAGCACTCTTTAGGCTTGCTATAGAGCCTAAAGCAACAATGTAATATTACAAAAAAAAACTAAAAACATTAATCAAACATGCAAAAACAACTCAACTATATCAATATGAGCCCCACTATTTATAAGTAAAACTTATATTAAAGGCACAGAATTGATGGCTTTTGCTACCTGACGCTCTTGCTTTTCTACATATAAGGTAATACCTACATTATCCAAGCTTAAGCCTAAGTTCTTAACTAAGCTATTAAAGCCATGTATTTTCTTAATTTTTTGGCGAGTAATAGCAATGGCCTCTTGGTGAGCAAAATATGCTTTATAACAAGGAGCCTCTCGAGGTGTTTCATTATCTTTTTGCACCTCAATTTGTAAGTTTCTTCCTGTAGCTGCATTTAGAGCCTTAATAATGTTAGGCAGTAAATAGTCGCACTCATCGCTCTTAGCCACCACAATAGTCCAGTGATCAGGATTAAGCTCATCTACCTTACGAGCAGTACGAGTTAAGATGGAGAACTCAGGGCCATTGTTAGAAAAAGCTTGAGTAATGATTTGTAACCATTCATCTTTTTCTAATACTTGACCATAAAAGTCGTCATCACTCATCATGCGTAAGCCAGCAAAAGTATCCACCCTTCTTAGGGCACTACCTATTACTCTATCAGTGCCTTCTATAGGCTCAGCATTTACTAATTGTGGATCATTATTCAGAGCCTCAGCAGCCGCTAAATCATAGCCACCACCAAAATACTCTCCATCGTCCTCATCAGATTCCATAGGGGCAAAGTTTGGAGCAGCTACACCATAAGAGCTCTCATAACTTTCTTCACTTTTATAAAATTCATCATGATCAGCAATATAGTCAGGACGCTCCAAGGTAGCCATTCTATCTACAAACTCATCAGCGCCATTAGGTCTACCATAACCACCATTAGGGTTGGCCACACCAGTATTTACTGCGTTTACACCATTTACAGGGCCTTTATATTGGGGAGCACTGTTAGGCTGCATATTGCCATGGCCCTGAGCAGACATTTGTCCAGACACTGGAGCTTGGGCCTGTACCTGTCCCTGCACTTGCACTTGCACTGGCATAGAAGCACCGTTCTGAGTACCTCTCTGAGCATGACCTGGCTGCTGTATTGGGGCTTGAGCATAAGCACCAGTAGCAGAGCTTTGAGCTTGAGCTTGGGCCTGTGCCTGTGCTTGCATCTGACCATTAGCCTGAGCTGGTGGTATAGAGCCTTGGGTTTGAGCCATTACAGGTGTAGCACTAGCAGCTGTTGCCACTGTTGCTGCAGTTGCCGCAGGCTGAGCCAAGGCTTGGGCAGGAGCCTGAGCTTGGGCTTGAGTTTGGTTTTGAGACTGGGCCTGAGCTTGGGCCTGAGTCTGGGTATTAGAGAGCATGATCTTAGGAGCAATATGGGCAACCTGTGTCCATGGGAAGTGCTGCTCTGGTACCTTGATATTGCCTTGGCCAAAGACATAAGCTCTGCTGCGATCTTGGCCCTCTGTAGCTAAGCGCTCTTGTAACTCTTTAGCTATGGCGCTATTGCTTATGGCCATGAGATTGAGCACATCATTAGATTGCTCATGGAACACATGACCATGAGCGATCATTTGTTGCTTATAAAGCTCAACTTGCTCTAACTCTTGTTGATGCTCTAACACAGCTTGTTGCTCTTGGGCACGAATTTGCTCTACTAAACTGCTAAAGTCTTGAGCCTTAGTAGTCTGAATAAAGCCATCATCACGCACCTTTAAAGGCTCAAAGAATATATCACTATTGCCCTTATCCTTAGAGCTACCTTGCTCGCTATCAGCCAATAAATTGTTATCACTTCTCTTAGTAAGCTTAATAGGCTCAGCATGATTAATCTTAATGCTATTTTTGCCTATAGTAATAACTGTAGCCTCATTAGCTAATTCCCATGGTGATGGGCCATTAGCTTTAGAGAGCTCTGCCTCCTTATTAAGCTGAGCATCTAAGGTATTTAAAAATTGAAAACTAGCCTCACCTTTAGCTTTTGCTATAGCAGCTTTTTCATCATCACTATGAGCATGTAACAGAGATTCCTTTAAATTGCTTAAAGCCTGATTAGCCTGTTGTACCTTAGCCTTTTCAGCAGATAGATCAAGGCTACCATCAATAAGCTTCACTCCGCTTTGAGGAGCAGTAATCAAACTATCACTCTTTGGAGTATTTAGTCCCATACTTTGGGAGCTTGCCGATAGGGCATTATTGGCCACTACCATAGAGCCATTAGCCCCCTGTCCCTTATCTTGATTAGCTATAAAGTCTTGAGCAGCATTAGTGGTAGCAAGAGCATTATTAGTGTGCTCAGGATACTTTTGTAAGTTTCCACTCTCACCTTTATCTTGATTGAGCTCTTGTGCTTGTGGCAAGCCGTTCAAAGCATTAGGGTTAATAAACTCTCTCTTATCATCAGGCCCCATTGACCATGGAGGCAAGTCATCATTTGATTGACTGCCTTTATCAGTAGCGCCACCATCTTGCTTCATTTGTGGAGCAGTAGCGGATAAATCACCTTGAGACTGTTCTGGTAGCTTAACTGTTGCTACATCAATAATCTCTAGAGAGTTATTATTGTTATTACTATTAATGCTTGAGCCTAAAATATCATCAATATCAGCCTCATCACCATAGCCCTCGCTAATACCAATGCCAGAGGCAAAAGCATCTAGTGACTTATTGGCATTATCACTAAGTTTTTGTGGTTCAAACTTAGGACTATCAGCTAAGGACACACTCAAGGAGCTAGTAGTTTGATTTTGCTCAGCAAAAGCACTATCACCCTCACTATGAGTTACCTGTGGCACGCTATTGGTAGCTTGACCCATATTTTGCTCAGCTACAGAGACAGCAGCCCCGCTATCACCATTAACTTGCTCTTGGCTATTAGCCTCAGTCTGCTCCTGGGCAGGAGCGTGAACTTGGGCCTGATCTTGGTTCTGGGCTGGAGATTGGGTTTGCTCCCCTACGCTAACCTTATCAGCGCTTGGCTCTTGATTTGGAGCAAGCTCTTGCTCTTGATCATGAGACTTTGCTGTTAGCTCTGCTGCTTGCTCTGACACTGGTGCTGCTGGCACTGGCTCTGCTGGCGCAGCAGGTGCGCTCACTGGAGCTGAGACTGTTGCTTCCTGTGTAGAGGCAATATCAACGCTTTGGCCATTATTGCTTAAAGATACACCCTCACCTACTAATTGTGAGCCTAAATGGCGTGGGTCATTAACATCAAAACCATGAGCGCCTTGAGAGCTAAGAGCAAAGCTACCATTGGCCTGAGATTGGCCATTATTAAGCGCTTGAGCTGATTGTTCTGTCATCTTATGAGCGTTAACAGGCAAGCCCTTACTCTTATTTTCCTTCATGAGATCCATGTCAGTAAAACAAGAGTTCATTATATCTTCGCCTTCTTTGCGGGTAATATGCTTATTGTTTTCAGGCTCAGGCTCTTTATACAAGCCTTGTCTTTTGGCATTGCCTATATATTTATGAGCATAATCATAGAATTTCTGGCCACACTCAATATAGCGAGAGCTTTCTTCTTGGTACTTTTTCAACTCCTCTTCTTTAAACACATTAACTACAGGGGCCAGTACCCTAGTATTAATAGCAACTCCACCCTTGCGAATATTCTCTAAATCACGCTGTTGGTTGCTATAGTCTAATTTGGAGTCGAGATCGATTTTCTTACGACCATCAAAAGTACCCACTGTAGGTGCAGCCGCTCCACTAGTTTGAGCAATAGCACCTTGCTCGTAAGATAGGCCCTGAGCAGAGGCTTGTCCCTGCTGATCTAAACCTTGGCCCTGGCTCAGGCCCTGGCCCTGGCCCTGGCCCTGGCCCTGAGCCTGGGCATTAGCATTGGCATTGGCATTGGCATTAGCATTGGCATCTAAGCTGGCCTTGAGGTCACGCTCTTTGATGTCAGCTGCTATTTGGGCAGCACGCTGCTGCTTAGTACGTAAGTTAAAGCCTTCGCTAAAACCACCCTGTGGGCCATTACCCTCGACATGAGCCTTAAAATCAACAGTAAAGCTATCATTGCTTGGCACGTCACCTTGAGATGGAGTGATGCCTTGTTGCTTTTGTAAAGTAGATAGGCGCTTTTGCTGCTCAGCACGGATACGCTCTAATTGGCTAAAAGAGGTCTTAGCTTCTGTTACTAACTGTTTGCTTTGATGCAGGGTATTGGCTAAGTCCTTAAATTCCTTAAGATTTTCCTCATCTAAACCTAGTTCTTGGGCTAATTGACCAATACAGTTGTTTAGATCAGAGCCACCTTTAGCAATGGCAGCTAATAGTGATTTACTATCATCTGAAGTGATAGCACGCAATAAAGGACGGAAGCTATTATTATCAGCAGCTGAGGTATTGGTAGGCTGTACACCCTTGAGACCTAAAGAGGCTAAAGGGTCTGCATCTACCTTACCAGCGCTAGCTACGGTAGCGTTGGCAAGATAGTTTTCCAAAGGAGGGGTTTTTAGAGCGTTCTGCTCAGATCTCCACTGTTTTTTTTTACAGGGGTAAAGGCCAACAGACGCAATAAAGTCATCTCAAAGGCAGAACGACCGTCTGAGGCATACTGATACTCTTGTAAGCCCTCAAGTACAATTTGGTAGTAATGCTGTACTTGTTGAGGAGAGATACGGCGGGCGTAATTCTCTAAAATGCTCTTGCTAAAGGAAAAGACCTCTAAATCAGAGCGGCCAATCAGCTGATATAAAGCAATATCGTGGAATACAATGATAAGCTCATCTAAGAGGCTCTTGTAATTAGGAGCCTTATTACGAATTTGCTCGATTAAAGCAGCAAAGCTTTGGGCGCTATTAGAGCCAGACTCAGAAGAACCATCAGCTACCGCAGAAGCATCATGTGAACATAAGAGCTCTAAAATATCGGCTGTCAGCTCATCACCTACTGTGCCAAGCATGGCATAGACGTTAGCAGCCTCAAGCTTACCATTGCCCAGAGCAATAGCCTGATCACATAAGGATAAACCATCACGCATAGAGCCACGAGCAGCACGGGCTAAAGCAATTAAAGCCTCTTTTTCAAACTCAATATGCTCTAGATTACAGATCTTCTCTAGCTGGCCTTGGATTTGATCTAAGGTCAAGGCACGCAATGGGAATTGCAAACAGCGAGATAAAACTGTAGTTGGAATCTTGTGAGGATCTGTAGTTGCCAAGATAAACTTAACGTAGGCAGGTGGCTCCTCTAAGGTCTTTAATAAAGCATTAAAGCTATTAGTAGTGAGCATGTGCACTTCGTCAATGATGTAAATCTTATAACGAGCATTGATAGGCGGATATTGGGTATTTTCTAAAATCTGACGAGTATCTTCTACCTTGGTTTGTGAGGCAGCGTCAATCTCAATCACATCTGGAAAAGCACCATTAGCAATGGCGGTACAAGCATCACACTTACCACATGGATGGGAAGTTGGTTTATCTTGTGCCTTACACTCTAAGGATTTGGCAAAAATACGAGCAATAGTAGTCTTACCAATACCACGGGTACCAGTAAATAAATAGGCATGGTGTGTTTTACCAGCATCAATAGAATGAGCTAAAGCTTTTAAAACGTGCTCTTGTCCCACTACATCTTCAAAGTTCTGGGGACGATATTTACGTGCTAACGCTAAATACTCAACTTCAGACTGCATTGCTATGTTGTCCTTGATCTTTCAAGCCAAAAAACCCAAGCCCCAAATAGTGCATTAAAGACACTAGCTCGGGCTTGGGATCTTATGTTGTTATTTTTATACCAACAAGCACGCCTTAGGCTAAAAAGCTTAACGCTCGCTTAACTTAAGCTTAAGGCGCTTTAATTCTTTTTCCTAGTGGCCAGGGAAGTCTAATAAGCTTAATGACTCCACGCCACACTCTTCTTTAATCTTATCATAGCCACCCAAATCGACCAAATCGATTACAAAAGCAGCATTGACAACTTGAGCGCCCGCTCTTTGTGCTAGCTTACACATGGCAATCATAGTACCGCCAGTAGCTAACAAATCGTCTACGCATAATACACGCTCACCAGGCTTAACTGAATTAGTGTGCATATGGAGCTCGCTTACGCCATACTCAAGAGCATACTCTTCTTTGATAGTCTCACGTGGCAACTTGCCCTTTTTACGTACCATCACAAAGCCAGCACCTAACTTAGCTGCTAAAGGGGCACCAAAAACAAAGCCACGAGCCTCGCTGGATAATACCTTATCAATTTTCTTATCTTTAAAGGCTTGAGCTAAGAGATCAATAACTAAGGCAAAACCCTTAGCATCCTCACATAAAGTGGTGATATCACGGAATAAAATACCCTTAATAGGATAATCTGGGATGCTAGTAATGGTCGACTTTAAGTAATCAATCTTACCTGCTAAATCCTCAACACGACCACATAAAACTTTTTGCATCTAATTAAGACCTCTTAACAGCGTTTGAATCTTGTGAGCACTGTGTTTTAACAACAACTACCTTATATTTTTAACAAAAGATAAACAGCGCACCAAGGTAAAATTATACCTAAAAACCAAGGCTGTTTTACAAAAAAATAATTACCCTCAACGAAGGCTATAGAACTAACCTACTTATTGACAAATATCAATGAAGTAATTACTATAAGAAACATATCAAAATTTTTTAATATGAGACGTACTATGGCTACCACCTTTTCCCAGAATGCCTTAATGTTTAAGGCTCTTAGTGATCCTATAAGGCTTGAGATTTTAGACTTGCTAAGTGATGGCGAAAAGTGTGCTTGCGTTTTGATTGAACGATTAGGTATTGCTCAGCCTAGTGTTTCTTATCATACCAATATCTTATTTAAGGCAGGCCTTATCCATCGCCGCCAAGAGGGCAAATGGGCCTTCTTTAGCATTAATGAGCAAGGTTTCCTCCACGCTTGTCAAACAATTTTAGCTATCACTAAGCTTGATAAGCACCAAACTCTTTTAAATAGCTCTTGCTGTAGCTGTAGTCCAAGCCTAAGCCCAAGCTCTAGCTAAAGCTCTGGCTCTATCAGCAACTAGCCAGAAAAACTTTTAGGTAGCACTCTATTGCTACCTCTTTTTTGCCAATACATATCAAAAATTTTTTATATATTGCTTTGTAGGTGTCGCCACTATGGAATTTTTAACAAATTTAGGTGCGTTCTTTCAGTACCAAGTGTTAGGTATGCAATGGCTTAATGAGCTAATAGGACAAGCCTTAATTGCTCTAGGAATGGATTTAAGCTCTCCTATTGCAGGTTCGCTACAGTTCTTTATTTACGATACGATTAAGATTTCTGTACTCTTATGCTTATTAATCTTTAGCATTTCCTATGTCCAAAGCTTTTTCCCTCCTGAGCGCTCTAAAGCTATTTTAGGTAGATTCAATGGCTTAAGTGCTAATACTATAGCTGCCTTGCTAGGAACTATTACCCCTTTTTGCTCTTGCTCCTCTATTCCTCTTTTCATAGGCTTTACCTCAGCAGGATTACCTCTTGGTGTGACCTTTTCCTTTTTAATTTCCTCTCCTATGGTCGATTTAGCAAGCTTAGTACTAATCTCTAGTATTTTTGGCGCTAAAGTAGCCTTTGCCTATGTAATATTAGGTCTAGTCATTGCTATTGCTGGCGGTACTTTAATCTCAAAACTCAATATGGATAATTACATTGAGGACATAGTGCGCCCTAAAACTATTAAAACTAAAACCATTATTCAAACTCCAACAACAAAAGAGCGCTTGTCCTTTGCCTATGAGCAAATGAAAAATACCTTTAACAAAGTATTTGTTTATATCTTAATTGGCGTTGGCATTGGTGCCTTTATCCACAATTGGATCCCTCAAGAATACATTGTTTCCCTGTTAGGCTCTCATAGCACTGTTGGTGTCTTTCTTGCCACCTTAGTAGGCATTCCTATGTATGCTGATATTTTTGGCACTATTCCTGTAGCAGAAGCTCTATTAGCTAAAGGTGCCCTATTAGGTACTGTACTTGCCTTTATGATGTCTGTTACCACCTTAAGCTTGCCCTCTTTGATCATGCTTAGAAAAGCCATTAAGCCTCGCTTACTGTTTACCTTTATCTCTATCTGCACTATAGGTATTTTCCTCGTTGGCATCTTATTTAACTTATTGCAATCTTTCTTAATCTAGGAGCTCCTTATGAGTATCTTTAATATCAAAAAAATCTTTAACAAAACCAACGCTCAAGACCTAAGCTCAAACCTCAGCACCATCCCTACCAATCCCCAGCAAGGTCTCGTTGACTTAGAGAGCATTAAAGCTAACGACATTGTGGTATTAGGCTCAGGTTGTACTAAATGCAACACCCTTGAGGACCATGTTAAAGAAGCTCTTCAACTCTTAGGCCAAGACAACAAAATCATACATATTACTGATTTTGCTCAAATTGCCGCCTGTGGCGTAATGACAACCCCAGCCCTAATGATCAACAACACCATTATCAGCACAGGCAAAGTCCTAACCGTAGCCGAGCTCCAATCCCTCTTACCGCAGTACCTCTCCAACTAAAACTAAAGTAGCAACCAAGGGCTAACTCCAACCTCCATTAGTAGTTAGCCCCTACCCTCATTATTACTTCAGCGTAGGCGGTGGTATTCTCGCTAATTTATGATAAACATGGCTAATCTTAAGGGCATAAGAGAATGCAAACCTTATGTAAGTGTTAAGACCATACTTACTCAGATAGCTAAAGTTACAGGTTGTTAGGGCCATAGTGTGTGTTTAATAGCCAATCTTAAGGGCATAAGATATGGCAAACCTTCTGTAAGCGTTAAGCCCCTACTTACTCAGATAGCTAAAGTTCCAGGTTGTTAGGGCCATAGTGTGTGTTTAATGGCCAATCTTAAGGGCATAAGATATGGCAAACCGTCTGTAAGTGTTAAGGCCCTACTTACTCAGATAGCTAAAGTTCCAGGCTGTTAGGGCCATAGTGTGTGTTTAATGGCCAATCTTAAGGGCTTAAGAGATGGCAAACCCTCTGTAAGAGTTAAAGCCCCTACTTACTCAGATAGCTAAAGTGCTAGGCTGTTAGAGCCATAGTGTGTTTAACAGCCAATCCTAAGGGCTTAAGAGATGGCAAAGCATCTGTAAGTGTTAAGACCCTACTTACTCAGATAGCTAAAGTTACAGGCTATTAGGGCCATAGTGTGTGTTTAATGGCTAATCCTAAGGGCATGAGAGATGGCAAACCTTCTGTAAGTGTTAAGCCCCTACTTACTCAGATAGCTAAAGTTCTAGGCTGTTAGGGCCATAGTGTGTGTTTTATGGCCAATCTTAAGGGCATAAGAGATGGCAAACCTTCTATAAGAGTTAAGCCCCTACTTACTCAGATAGCTAAAGTTCCAGACTGTTAGGGTCATAGTGTGTGTTTAATGGCCAATCTTAAGGGCATAAGAGAAGGCAAACCGTCTGTAAGAGTTAAGCCCCTACTTACTCAGATAGCTAAAGTTCCAGGTTGTTAGGGTCATAGTGTGTGTTTAATGGGCTGTTTTTAGCTTTATGGGGCTAATTGTGCTTGTTTAGTTTTTCTATATTTGGCACAATCGTTCCTAAGTTTGAGTCTTGAGGGCTCGGCCTACCATGAAGGTTGCGATAGCAAGCTGCGCTGCAGCGCTGCGGCAAAGCGGTGAGCGGCGCTATGGATGCATCAGGCTGCAAGCGGCGCTATCTGATTGCGCTGCTCAAGCGGTGAGAGGCACTGCGAGCAGCGGTGAGCTGCGGAGCAAGATGCAGGCGGCTGCGAAGGCAGCAGACTGCGGTGGCGGCTGTCGTGAAACCTTATTTCTTTATCCTTTTGCCTTATGGGGCGCAGGGCTGATTATTGGTTTGCTGTGCGTCTTGGTTAAGGCACTAAGCGGTTGGAATTTTTGCATGAGCACATTTAACACAGACTGGTGGGGCAATGGTTACTTTGAAATTAATGACAAGGGCCATGTTGTCGTTTGTCCAGATCCAGATGTTCCTGAGGCTAAAATTGATTTAGCTGAGTTGGTGGCCTCTAGAGAAAAAAGTGGTCAACGTCTGCCTGCACTATTTTGTTTCCCTCAGATTCTTCCTCATAGAGTACGTTCTATTAATCGTGCTTTTAAGCAGGCAAGAGAAAGCTATGGCTATACAGGCGATTACTTTTTAGTTTTCCCAATTAAGGTTAACCAGCATCGCCGTGTGATCGAGGCTTTAACTCAGTCAGGAGAGCCTTTAGGTTTAGAGGCTGGCTCCAAGGCTGAGCTCATGGTGGTATTAGCCCACGCAGGACGCACTCGTAGTGTAATTGTCTGCAATGGCTATAAAGACCGTGAATATATTCGTATGGCTCTCAATGGCGAGAAAATGGGCCATAAGGTTTATATCGTTATTGAGAAGCTCTCAGAGCTGCGCTTAGTATTAGAAGAGGCCAAGCGCTTAGAGGTACAACCTCGTTTAGGTGTACGTGCTCGTTTAGCCTCCCAAGGCTCTGGCAAGTGGCAAGCCTCAGGTGGTGAAAAGTCTAAATTTGGTTTGAGTGCTACTCAAGTCTTAGAGTTAGTATCGGACTTAAAAGAGCATGATAAGCTTGATTGCTTGCAATTGATTCACTTCCATTTAGGCTCTCAAATGTCTAATATTCGTGACATTGCCAATGGTGTTAGAGAATCAGCTCGTTTTTATGTTGAGCTTGCTAAATTAGGTGCCAAGATTGAATGCTTTGATGTTGGCGGCGGTTTAGGTGTTGACTACGAGGGCACCAGATCTCAATCTGATGGTTCAGTTAACTATGGTTTAGGCGAATATGCCAATAACATTATTTGGGCTATTGGTGATGCTTGTAAGGAAAACAACTTACCTGAGCCTACTGTGATCACTGAATCTGGTCGTGCAACTACTGCTTATCACACTGTTTTAGTATCAAATGTTATTGGTGTAGAGCGTATTTGCGATGTTCGTAGTGTGGTAGAGCCTAAAGAGGATGCCCCTCGTCCATTACAATCCATGTGGCATACTTGGCAAGCTATGCATGAGGCAGAGCAGCACCGCTCTTTACGTGAGTGGCTTCACGATAGCCAATTAGACCTTAATGATGTTCATCATGGCTTTATTGTAGGTGATTACTCCTTAGAAGAGCGTGCCTATGCCGAGCAATTGTATTTATCAATTTGCGTTGAGCTCAAAAAGATGCTTGATCCGCTTAACAAGTCCCATCGCATCTTAATTGATGAGCTTGAAGAGCGCATGGCTGATAAGCTCTATGTCAACTTCTCCTTATTCCAATCGCTACCTGATGCCTGGGGTATTGAGCAGCTCTTCCCTGTAATGCCATTAGAGTTTTTAAACAAGCCATTAACCCGTCGTGCTGTACTCTTAGACATTACTTGCGACTCAGATGGTGCCATTAAGCACTATATGGATGGCGACGATGTGGCTAGCACTATGCCATTCCCTGAGTACGATATTGATAATCCGCCATACATTGGCTTCTTTATGGTCGGAGCTTACCAAGAAATTTTAGGCAATATGCATAACCTCTTTGGTGATACTGAGGCTGTAGATGTCTATGTTTATGAAGATGGTAAGGTAAGATTACGTCTTAGCGATGAAGGTGATACTGTAGCTGACATGTTGCAATATGTGCAGCTTGATCCATCCAAGCTATTAAGCGAGTTTACTCGTGAAGTACGTGATAGTGGTTTAGATGAAACCTTACAACGTCAGCTGATTAATGATTTCAAGACTGGCCTTTATGGCTATACCTACTTAGAAGAAGATCAAATTTAAGGGCTATTTGTCATGGATAAATTCCAAACTTTAGGTAATAAGGAAGATACCTCTTTAGTAGCAAACAGCTTTGGCTACTTAAGAAGTCCTTTAGTGTTCAATCCTTATGAGTGTCAAGCTGATGTAGCCATCACTGGTGTGCCATTTGATATTGCTACCTCTGGCCGTTCAGGCTCACGCTTTGGCCCTCAAAGCATTAGAGCTATTTCCACTCAATTAGATTGGGAGCACTGCCGCTATCCTTGGGACTTTTGCCTCAAAGATAAATTAAAGCTCATTGACTGTGGTGACTTAGTTTATTCTTTTGGTGATGCTAAAAGCATGGCCAAGGCTTTAGAAGAGCACACTTTAGCCCTCTTAAAGTCTGGCAAGACCTGTCTTACTTTTGGTGGTGATCACTTCATTACCCTACCGCTGTTACGTGCACATGCTAAGCATTTTTGCGCTGATGGTTCTAAGCTCTCTTTACTGCATTTTGATGCCCACTCTGATACCTATTCTAATGGCTCAGATGCTGACCATGGCACTATGTTCTACCATGCCCCAATGGAAGGCTTAATTGATCCAAGTAAGTCAGTACAAGTAGGCATTCGTACTGAGTTTGATAAGAGCTTAGGCTTCAATGTTATCCATGGTGCTATGGCCAATGATATGAGCGTTGAGCAAATCATTGAGAGCATTGAAAAGACTGTAGGTGATAACAAGGTTTATTTAACCTTTGATATTGACTGCTTAGATCCAGCCTACGCTCCAGGCACTGGTACCCCAGTATGCGGTGGTTTAAGCACTGATAAGATCTTAAAGATTATTCGTGGCTTAAAGAAGCTTAATATTGTGGGCTATGATGTAGTTGAGGTAGCGCCTGTCTATGACCATGGTGAAATTACCTCCTTAGCTGCTGCTACTTTAGCCTTAGATATGCTTTACTTACACGCCAGCGCTAAAGCTAAATAAGCTCTGGTAATTACTTATTATTAACCTTAATAAGCCGTCATAGGGCTATACCTTGGCGGCTTGTTTCTTTTTTTTAAATATTACCTATCCTATGTCTCACCATATCCCTTGCATCAACCCTAAAGCTGTAATCTTTGATCTTGATGGTACTTTACTCGACACTGCCCCAGACATTATTTCCGCTTGTAATGCTACTTTAGAGCACTTTGGTTATCAGCCTATTGATAATGAGTTGGCTCATAGCAAAATGACAGCTGGCATGAGAGAGCTGTTAAAACTTGGTATTCCTCAAAGTGAGCATGATAGTGCTGATATTGCAGGTGCTATGCGCTCTTATTTTGCCCAATATTATCTTGACCATATTAATGTTCATACCAAGTCATTTGAGGGTATTGAAGCGCTGTTAGATGATTTAAAGGCTGCTAACATTAAAGTTGCGGTAGTTACTAATAAGTACTATGACATGGCCCAAAAGCTCTTATCACAATATCCTTTTTATAAGGATTTAGCCCTGATTTTAGGCTGTGATAGTATTGCCAATAGTAAGCCTCATCCTGAGCCTATTTTAAAAACACTAAGCCACCTTAATATTGGCCCTTATGATGCTGTTTATGTAGGTGATCACTTAAACGACATTATGGCTGCTAATAGAGCTAAAACCCATTCAGCTGTAGCCTTATGGGGCTATGGTGCACAAGAGTGTGGTGATCCTAAAACTTGGTGTGCTCACTTTTTACTCAATAGTGTTGCAGATTTAAGAGCCTTATGCCTCAAATAAGTGCTTTTTACTAAGCAATATTATTTTTGGGAACTAACTTAAATTTTGCTAGTCAATATAGGCAAAGACAAGCATAATGGCCTATACCCTTGGCTTTATTAGCACACTTAATGAGTCTCATATTTGTATCTTGCCTAGGTATTATTAAGCTAATTAAGCTATAATGCTTTTTTATTATTATTGCCTAGTTTTAAGCTGATTAACAAATATGGGTAAGTTTATGCGCTCATTATTGCCTTGCAAAAATAAATTATTGTCCTTGGCTTTGCCTATTACTTATGCCACAGTATTTTTAAGTAGCGCTTCTCTTACCATGGCAGCCACTGTTTATGATCATGAGGGCACTAGCTTAGATATCTTTGGCAATATTAGAGCTATGTATGTCAATGAACATGCCTATCAAGATATTGCTAAATACGATAGCAAGGATAATGGCATTTATGCTAGCGCACGCCTGGGCATTGCCGCTCGTAGCTCCATTAATCATGGCTTAGATGCTATTGCTATGGCCCAATGGGACACTAAGGCAGATGAACAAGGTCATTATGGTTATTTAGGGCAAACTAAATACATGTTTGCAGGCTTTGATGCCTACCAATATGGAACCTTAATCGCAGGCCGTGGAGATAATGCTTACTATAGCGTAGCAGGAGCTACCGATATCTTTAATATCATTGATGCTCAAGCTAGCGACTATTATATTTATGGAGATCAAAGACCTTCACAGCTCATGTACTCTTTGCGAGCATTAAGCTGGGATTTAAAGCTCTCTTATATGCTAGCCACTAATGAATTAGGGCAGACCCCGCTCAACGCAAAAAGAGGTATGTCAGCTTCGATCTCTACCAAGTTTGGCGATGATATTACCTTTGCCTATGGTATTGACTATTACAAATTCAACTTTGATGTAAATCAAAGTAGTGCTGAGCAATTCTTTGCTCATCAATTTGTTGCCGACGGTTTTAGCTATACTGATGCGCTCATGCGCTCTCAAAACCATCATGTAGGCACCAAAAAAGAATATGGCATGGCCTTGTCATATGGTGTATTAGGATCAGGCCTCTATGCTGCCTTAGTATTAGGCACTACTGATTATGATTACCTGGCTCACCAGCTCTATACTGTAGATACTGCTATCAACTACACTATGGATAATGGTGTTTCCATGAGCCTAGGCTATGGCCTTAAGCGCTATGAGGATATAAATATAGTTTCCCAGTTAACTGTAGGACTAAGTTATCAAGTTAACTCTGTATTTAAGCTTTTTAGCGAAGCCCAATTTAATCTTGATGGTGAGGCAGATCAGTTTTATGGCAAAACAATGTGCGATCTGCTTAACTTAAATGAAAACAAAATAGCCCTGGGTGCTGAAATTAGTTTCTAATTAAGCTAAGATCGGTTGTCCCAATAAGTATTAATTTTTTTAGAGAACTTATATCATGTCCAAACTAGGTGCTTTACTTAAAGTTAGTGCACTAGCAGGTGCCTTAGCTCTTACCACTGGCGTATATGCAGCCTCTTTTAAGGTTCCTGTAAACTACTCTGTTGAGTTAGTTGATGGCCAGACCTCTAACTTCGAATACAATCGTTTCGACCGTACTATTACCTTAAGCCCAGGTCGTCACCAGCTTGTTATGTTATTTGAAGGCACCTTTGGCAACTCTCGTGAGTCTCGTCTCTATCAAGCTGCTAACCCAATCGTAATTGAAATTACTGACATGCCTGCTGATGCTCAGTATACCTTCACTTACCAAAAGCCAAGAGATGAAAGAGAAGCTGAGAATTACACTCGTTCTCAAAAGATTAACTTAATCAATGATGCCACTAAGGCACCTTTAAGCCAGGACGAGGCTAGCTACTATTTATTAACCTCTGACTCTGGCTTTGCTATTTTACGTGATTATCGTGAAGACCTAGCCTCAGTAGGTCGCCTCTATGCCCCAGCTAAGGTATTTGAGGAAATGCGCTCTAACACTAACCGTGTGTCCGTAAACGAGAATAATGTAACTACTGTTCAGGCTCGTATTAGTGGCTACAAGGGTGACTATGCCAACCCTGGTACTGTAGCTCCAGAGGGCAACAATATGGCAGCAGCAAGTGTTGCAGCAACCACTGCTGTAGCCGCTCCTGGTGTTGCTACTGTTCAGGCCAAGTCTGGTGGCAAGAACGCTCAAACTCCAGCTGCTAACGCTACCTTTGACCAATTAGTACAAATTTATGAGTCCTCTGATGACGCAACCAAGCTTAAGTTTGTTAAGTACATCATGTCTCACTAAAACCAAATAATCAAAACTAAGTATTTTTACAGGCCTGGCCCCAATTACCAGGCCTGTTCTTTTTTATTCCACCTACCAAGCCCAGACCAGGCTCAGGCAAGGTTGAGCCTTGCCAGGCCCAGCTGAGCTTAGCCAGGTCAAGCCAAGCCAGGCCAGGCCAGGCCCAGCATTGCTTGACCAAACAGGGCCAAGCCAACCCTGCCTCGCTACCAACGCTCAGCTACAGCCTAGCCTCGCAGCAGCAGCCTTACTCAAAGTCCAGCTTTATTGGGTCAATTTTAGCCCCGTTTGCCTGGGCTCCCAGTACTACCAGAGCACACAGGGCTTGCCAGAGCTTCCCTGGGCTTTCAGGGCCTCTCTGAGCTTGCCTGAGCTTAACCTAGTTGACAGAGCCTTGGACTTACGTATTACTTGGCATATTTTGATTAGCCATGGGTCTAGCTTATGGCTTAGAGCCTAGAGCTTAGGCATGCAGCTGGTCGTAGATGTGCTGGGCCAGCTTAGGGCTAATGCCTGGGACTTTTTGCAGCTCTGAGACGCTAGCTTTTAAGACCTCTTGCATACCACCTAAGTGTTTTAATAAAGCCTGTCTACGCTTTGGGCCAATTCCTGAGATGGATTCGAGTTTTGAGGTACGGCGCTCTTTGGAGCGGCGATTTCTGTGTCCTGTAATGGCAAAGCGGTGCGATTCATCTCTAATATGAATTACTAATTGTAGCGCAGGGCTATTTAAACCAAGTTTAATGCGCTCATGGCTAAAAGCCTTGATTAAGGTCTCAAGACCCTCTTTTCTGCCCTCACCTTTAGCTACAGCCACAATATTAGGCATAGGGGTAGTACAGTGCTCAAATTGCTCCGTTAAGACCTCCTCAGCCTGCTTTAACTGACCAGGGCCACCATCAATAAAGATTAATTGCGGACATTCTGAGCCGTCAGGATCTTTAAAGCGTCTTTGTAAAACCTGATGCATAGCCGCAAAGTCATCACTTGGAGTAATGCCTTCAATATTATAGCGGCGATACCTTGAACTATCTGGGCCCTCACGATTAAAGACTACGCAAGAACCTACAGTAAGCTCACCCATGGTATGAGAAATGTCATAGCACTCCATACGCTTAATACCGCTAAGACCAAGTAAGCTTTCTAAATCCTTAATTCTTTGTTCTGCTGTAGACTGAGAGCCCAATTTAGCATCTAAAGCAACTTGAGCATTAGCCATAGCCAAGAGCAAATACTTTTTCTTAGCGCCACGAGCACCTTTAACAAAACGTATCTTCTTATCAAAGCGCTCTTTAATGGCTGTTTTAAGTACTTCTAACTCGCCAAGACCTTGCTCCTTCGAGCTATCTTTACTCTCTTGACTATTGTCACCATCCCCATCAGCCCCAGCAGCAACCACAGCCCCTGCTACGGATACAGACTCAGTGGCTAGTGCTGCTGCCGCTGCAGCTGCCGCTGCCGCTGCGCTCTCAACTGACACTCTCTGAGCCTTAGTTTCAGCATCATTGCCAGCGCCAGGCTCAGCTGTGTCTAGCGCCCGCTCTTGCTCTTGTTCCTGTTCTAAGAGCATAGCAGCTTGTTGCTTGCTCTTAATTTGGCCAATAAAAGCCTTGGCCTCTGAAAAGTCATCCTTATTAGAACTACTCTCTTGAGTGGCCAAAGATAAGCTTTCTTGGTAGGCTTGCTTGCGATAATTGCGCCGCTCTGCCCAATGCTCTTGTTTTACCTTAAGCTGAGGCTTACAACTACTGTTATGAAGCTCAGTCCTTGGCTTAGGGGCCTTGCTTACCTGTGGCTCTCCATCAAGGTCGGCAAAATCAATTTCCTCTAAATCGTCCAAGAACTCATCACTAAAGTCCTCCTGATGGCGCACTTGGGCAGGCTCTTGACCATGCGCTTGCTCATGTGCTTGCTCAGGCACTGGCATTGCCTGACTTTGGGAGGTAGTTGGCGGCTCTAGTTGCTGTTGCTCTATTGGCTCTAGCTGCTCTATAGGAGCTTGATTCTTGGAAGTAAGATCAATTACTACCTCATCAGGAATAAGGTTAGGATGCTCATCGTTTAGATAAAATTGGCAGAGAAAAGATAAAACTATATCCTCACTGCTTTGCTCATAATCTCTAAGCTTGGGGAAAAAAGAACGACTTCCAAAAATACGGCCATGTCTAATGAATAAAACATGGATACAGGCCATACCTTCACGCATAGCAAAGCCAATAATATCTACAGGGTACTCAATACCACTAATGATACTATTGCTCTCTTGAACACGGCGTAAAGTAGTTAATTGATCTCTAAGAGCTGCTGCTTGCTCAAACTCCATTTTGCTTGCATGCTCTTCCATCTTTTGCACTATGGCGCTTAAGAGTTCTTGATTTCGTCCTTGCAAAAAGAGCCTAATCAAATCTACTTGCTCATGGTATTGCTGTTCTTGCTCTTTACTCATAGGAACACAAGGGGCTAAGCACTTACCTATTTGTGCCATTAAACAAGGACGAGAGCGGTGGGCATAGACTGTGTCTTCACACTGTCTAATAGGAAAAAGCTTTTGCATGAGGCGTAAACTATCTTTAACGGCACTAGAGTCTGGAAATGGGCCAAAATAATCGCCCTTCTTTCTTTTAGCACCACGATGAAAGTAAATACCAGGATGCTCATGCTCGCTAGTAAGCAATAAATAAGGATATGACTTATCGTCACGTAGCAAAATATTGTAGTGAGGCTGGTATTTCTTAATCAGCTCGTTTTCTAAGATTAAGGCTTCGGTCTCAGAGAAGGTAATAGTAAATTCAATACGAGCAATATGAGATACTAAGGCACTAGTTTTGGCATTTTGCTCTTTAACAAAATAAGAGCTCAGACGCTTTTTTAAGTCCTTGGCCTTACCAACATAAATTACTTCATTTGCTTGGTTATACATGCGATAACAGCCAGGAAGCCCAGGAACAGTCTTTAAAAATGCCTTAGCATCAAATGGTTGCAGCTCATGCCCATTCCCCTGCTCTTGCTCCTGCCCCTGCTCTCGCTTTTGCCCTTGACCTTGCACTTGCTCATGCTCATGCTCTTGAACAAAATTTGGCTCACTAGTATTAGCTTGCATCTTTAGCCCTTATTACTCTTACCTAAAATATTAACCAGCATCATAGACCAGTAACTACAAGCCTAAGCTTGGTAAAAATTACCATCATGCTCACTATTTTAGCCCAAGGCCCATCCTAGCCACTAGCTCGTAGCTAAGATTCTCATCTTACCAATCTCTAAGAGAGCACTCACAGCACCAGCACCTGCCACCGCCCTAGCACCAGCATCAGCGTCCGTTCCAGCGTCCGCCCCAGGGCCAGCATCAGCAACTGCAAGAACCTGCTCCTACGCTAGCTAAAGTGCCTTTAGCAGTGACAGCGCCAGCACTAGCACTAACGCTGATAGTTTGGCATCGCACAGCGCTGTATTGCGCTTGATCACAGCACCTTGCCAGGCAATACCTTTCACAGCACCGCTTAGATAGCATCTCTCCAACTAGCGATTTATTTCCAAGCTTACGCCCGCTCCCAAGACCAAAAGGCTTAAGCTACTGTTACGAAAATAGGTCAACCTTGATACGCAGGAACCCTATGGGCTTGCCCATGGGAGTTGGTCAGTGTAGAGGTAACTTCGGTTAGGGCTAAGTTTTCAGCTCTGCCAGGCACATAAGATTAGAGGATGAACTAATCACCTTTACTGAGCTAAAGATATGACGATAAGGACTATGCTCTCAAGCTTTGTATTAGCCATATAGCAAAGGTGAGGAAGGGGCCTTTATTTAATTGGGACTAGTTTGGTATTTGAGATGGGAGCGGTCGTTAGCAAAATTACTTGTCAGCTTGGACGAACAGAGTGTAGGATTGCGCTTTGCGCTTTTTCTTTTTGTTGATTGGAGAGATAGAGAGCGTTGGTGGGGCTAAGGATGAAAATAAGGCAAAGGCAATCGCCTTAGGTTAATCACCTGATGGTAATTATCTAAGGACGATTGCCTGTAATTAAGCCAAAAAGCACTCTTAAGGGTGATCCTAAATTAGATAGCCGCTAACTTAGGCTTAAGAGATAGGAGTCAGCTCTATGAGCAAAAATAGGATAGCCGCCTAATTACACTCTTAATAAGAGCTTGTTCCTTGACTAATCGCTGGGGATGCTATTATTTGCTACCACCTACTGGAACTAATGCACCTTCGTACTTAACCTTAATGAAGTTAGCAGCATCTTCTGATGATATTTCTTCACGTAAGATTTTAATGTCAGGATTGTTAGCACTCTTAGAGTTAGCTACTAAGATGTTTACATATGGTGAATCAGAACTTTCTAAAAATAAGGAATCCTTAATAGGATTTAAACCTGCAGGCATAGCATAATTGGTATTAATTACAGCTACGTCTAAGTCCTCTAAAGAACGAGGCAACTGAGCAGCTTCTAACTCATGGATGTCTAAATTCTTTGGATTCTCAGCAATATCTAAAACAGTGATGTTAGCATCATTGGGATCACTAACCTTAATAAGTCCTGCTTTAGCTAATAGCAGTAGAGCACGACCACCATTGGTAGGATCATTAGGGATACCAACACTAGCACCATCTTTAACCTCTGACAAGTTTTGTATTTTGTGTGAGTACACGCCCATTGGAGCAATAAGCACAGCACCCACATCAACTAAATCAGAGCCATGATCCTTAATGAACATGTCTAAATAAGGCTTGTGTTGGAATAAGTTGACATCTAACTCACCTTCAGCAACGGCAAAATTAGGTTGTACATAGTCGTTAAACTCAGTGATTTCTAGTTTAACGCCTCGTTTTTCTAAGGCTGGCTGAATATGTTCTAAGATTTCAGCAAAAGGTACAGGAGTAGCACCAATTTTGAGTACTCCTGCTTGAGCTAAACTTACAGAGCTAGCAGCTAGTGCTAGAGAAATGGCTAATAATGTTTGCTTCATGACTTTGTGCGCACTAAATGCGCCTCCTTATAATAATTACCCAGAAACTCCATCACATGGAGTATTAAGCACTATAGCACTGAGGCAAAAGAGCTCTCAATAAGATAAATGAGCTCTCATTTTCATGCCCTAAAATGTATCATGAAGCAAAAATATCATTATTTTGGCTTATTAATGCGACTTATAAAGTTGTAAAGATTTAGCTTACCAAGCTCTCTTTAACTAAACGATCTAAAATAGTGCCCATTTTTGAGGCAGCTTTTAGCAAGGCCAGGAGTTTGTCAATCACCTTGGCCTTACCTTGTAAGGTTATTGCTATTTTTAGATGCCAAACATTTTGTACCCTGGAGCAATTTAACTCGTGAGGCCAACTAAATATTAGGCTAATTGTAAAATATTTTGTCGTACCATGATCTTACGTCGTCTCTGATACTTTCATGGTACTCATATATTACATTAACAATGTCAAAGTTAGCTCTCTTGTCCTTGAAACGATTAATAGTGAAATAGCCATAGAAATTACCATTTTTATCAACAACTACAGGAGGATGTGAGGCATATTTGTTAAAAGGGCTATAATCGCTATAAGCACTGCCATAATCGCCGTACTTGTTCCATATAGAGTGTTTATTGTATTTGCTGCCGTAATCTCCATAAGCATTCCATATGGAGGATGATTCATATTTGTTAGCATTCAATACCCCTAAGAACACATCATGTCCTCGACCGCCAAAAATATATAGCGCTTGGCTATACACACAACCAACTTGCAGCAACAAAACTAAAGCTAATATTAATTTTTTCATATATATCAGGCAATGATATCCCTACTTGTAGGCTTATCTAGCAAGGATATAATTTAGCCTCTCCTATTTTGATTATACGTAAGCGACATGTTTGTTCGTCAAACCAAGTTTAATGAGCTAAAGTGGCTTTTTAGCATTAATTTTGGTTTCTACTTGAGCCATTTTACAGCTTTTAACAATAAATAATATGAAGCTTAATCATTAATTATTGAGAGCTCATGGCTCAATCTAGCTTGATGACCTGCTCACTTAATAAAGTCGGTGGCGCTATAATCTATGAATTTAATCACTCTGATATGCAGCAATTAGTTTGAGAAGAGGGCCAAAGGCTGATTGTGGCTATAGTTTGATGGGAGTTTTGCAATAGCTTACTTAGATAGCTAAATAAAAGGCAATCGTAGGAAATACGATTGCCTTAGTAAAGCCAAAAAGCACTCTTAAGTGAGATCCTAAATTAGATAGCCGCTAATTTAGGCTTAAGAGAGATTGTCTAGCTTTTAATAAACCATTGGGATAGCCGCCCAAAAGCTTATTGTAAGAAAGCATAGACAATAGAATTTTTGTCTCTGGGGTTAATTACTTGGCCTTGGTAGCTACTGGAACTACAGCACCATTGTACTTTTCGGTAATAAACTTAGCAGTCTCCTCAGAGGATAACTCGTCGATTAATACCTTAAGATCTGGATTTTTTGCGCTCTTTGAGTTTGCAACTAAGATGTTAACGTATGGAGAGTCAGCATCTTCAATGAAAAGAGCATCCTTTAATGGGTTTAAACCTGCTGGAATTGCGTAATTAGTATTAATAACAGCAAAATCTACATCAGGTAAGGCACGTGGTAATTGTGCTGCCTCTAACTCTTGGAACTTTAAGTTCTTTGGGTTCTCAGTTACATCAAGAACTGTGACGGTTACATCAGTAGGATCACTAAGTTTAGTAGCAGAGTTAAGCTCTTCCTTTGATACTATAGATCCGATGTTGTAATTACCATTAGAGTCATAGTTGACCTCATACTTAGTAACACATTGAACGGATGTATTTGAGTGATTTCTACCATGAAAAGTACCATAAATATTCAGGAACAACTTACTCATTAATAGGAAAAGTGGCCATTATCATCATAGCAGGCTAGGACATGGACTTAATCAACAGCAATATATACGTTAATTTTGACAAAATTAACGTATATGGGAGCTAAGCATTTCTGGCAATTTTAGCTGGCACAATATCCTAAATAACAATATTGTTAGATACTGTTTATTGCTTATTTTGAAAGATTTAGTTTCTTTATTTCATCCGCAAGATCTGTGCTTATTTTCGGATCATAAAGACTCTCTTTTTTGTTGCCTTGACTTGGCATTTCTGGCTCATCAATCTTTAAGGATTTTTCTATAAGATCATTGTTTTCTTCTTGCTTTAAAGTGCCACTTTCTAAGTTAATCTTAGTCTCAGCAATGAGATCATCTGTCTTAGTTAAAGGATCTTTGCCAAACCTGTTTGTTCCTTTGGTACCACTTAACATGGTTAATACAAAGATATAAATGATTAATCCACTACCAATAAATAAGCATATATCAGGCAAGAACTCAGGCATGGGCACACCATCATATTTCAACTTTTCAGCAGCGACCGACAAGAATGATGTTGCCCAAGGCAATAGCAACCAAAAACCTCTGCGATTAACATCATGCAAACGCCTTACTGAGGCTGTAAAAAAACAGATTGTTAAATAGATAAGTATAATGTTGAATATCCAAGAAAATGTGATTCCAACCATTTCGATAAATAATTTGAGTATTGAACTAGAAATAAAATACAGCAAGAAAAACCACCAATATTCAGGTCTTGTTGCACGATCTGAGACATTAAAAGCTTTTTCCATAGTACATATTTTTAGAGATTTAGTTAATGAGATCATATTTCAATTCTCTTTGCTATAACTACAATATAAGCACCATTTTGTGCTATCTACAGACATAGGGGAGACAGTTGGTTATTTATCAAAATTTGCTTAGATTTTGCGTTGGGGAGGTAATAAATTCGTATAAATGACAATCAACATACAGCAAAACTGTTAGTTTAACGTAAATTTTTGAATGTCTCCCCCATGTCAGTATCTAGTTTAATTTTTAGCTTATAAAAAGTCCACAACCTCCAATAAGCTCAAGCAAAATATAGCGCAAAAAAGGCAATCGCAGGAAATGCGATTGCCTTAGTAAAGCCAAAAAGCACTCTTAAGGGTGACCCTAAATTAGATAGCCGCTAATTTAGGCTTAAGAGAGATTGTCTAGCTTTTAATAAACCATTGGGATAGCCGCCCAAAAGCTTATTGTAATCAAGCATAGACAATAGAATTTTTGTCTCTGGGGTTAATTACTTGGCCTTGGTAGCTACTGGAACTACAGCACCATTGTACTTTTCGGTAATAAACTTAGCAGTCTCCTCAGAGGATAACTCGTCGATTAATACCTTAAGATCTGGATTTTTTGCGCTCTTTGAGTTTGCAACTAAGATGTTAACGTATGGAGAGTCAGCATCTTCAATGAAAAGAGCATCCTTTAATGGGTTTAAACCTGCTGGAATTGCGTAATTAGTATTAATAACAGCAAAATCTACATCAGGTAAGGCACGTGGTAATTGTGCTGCCTCTAACTCTTGGAACTTTAAGTTCTTTGGGTTCTCAGTTACATCAAGAACTGTGACGGTTACATCAGTAGGATCACTAACCTTAATTAAACCAGCCTTAGCTAGTAATAATAAAGCACGACCACCGTTAGTAGGATCGTTAGGAATACCTACACTAGCGCCATCCTTAAGGTCAGCTAAGCTCTTTAAGTCCTCAGAATAAATACCCATTGGCTCAATGTGAATACCAGCAACACTTACTAAATCAGAGCCATGATCTTTTACGAATACGTCAAGATATGGTTTGTGCTGGAAGAAGTTAGCATCGAGCTCGCCATCAGAAACAGCAAGGTTTGGCTGAACATAATCGTTAAACTCAGTTAATTCGAGCTTAACACCCTTTTGCTCTAAAGCAGGCTTTATATGTTCTAAAATTTCAGCATGAGGTACTGGAGTGGCACCTACTTTTAAAACACCTGCATTGGCAATACCAAAAGAAGTAGCTGCTAGAGCTAAGGATAAGGCTAATAAAGTTTGCTTCATGACTTATATACGCACTAAGTGCGTCTCCTTGTAATAATAATTTCCCAGAAATTCCAAAATTGGAGTGCTTTGCAATATAGCACCGACAAACAAGATCTTACAAGATGGCGGCTACTACTCACTAATATTAAGGCACTACTATGCCCTAAAATGTACCACTCTATAATAGCTCTCTAAAGACAGCTTATCCTTAGAACCAAAGCCTAAACTTGGCTTATTTATGCACAAAAAATTAACCACCTATTAATAGTTTCCTCATTGCCCCTTAATCTTTGAAGCTATTAGTCTAAGCTTACCCACAACAATGCACCAAAATAGCTCCCCAATATAAACAAACTACCCTACCCCATTACTTTCAAGAGCATTAAATCTGACGTAATGCATCTTTCAAACATACTAAGAACCACTACCAACTAAACGTCCTAGCTAAAGCATGGTTTGGACTTAGCTTAGCTTGTCTTGCTAGCAGATGGCGCATAAATAGGCTAAATACAAGCGCTGCAAATAGCCATAAAAGCTCACAACGCAAATTAGTACACCGTGAATCAGGTTTATAGCACTGAGTGCTGATGACTTAGTTCAGAGGTTAAGAATATCGAGCTTAAGTCAGGTTCATGATTTCCTAATTAAGAGTATTGAGCTTTAATTATTCGATTCCTTTAAAGGAAGCAATGGTAACTCTGGTAAGGGAAAGCAGATCTCAGGACTGTTAAGTAGTCTTTTAATTTCATCTAAAACAG
>NZ_JALKIM010000011.1 GCF_023050945.1 Anaerobiospirillum sp. NML120448
ACCCTAATCACATATATCTATATAAAAGGTTAAAATAGTGTAGTTTTATTAATATTCAAAGTTATCGATAATAGCAATGATTATAGGCTGTTTGTTCGCTAACACCAAATTGGCGGTCTATATGGCAATATTAGTAAGGCAAGTAGGCTGACAGCCTGCTTGCCAATCCTTGAAAATTAAGTTTGTGTTTGTTTGTTAGTTTAGGTATATATCATCTAGGTGTCTTATGGAACATAAGTGGTGGCATGGCAAGATTGCTTATCAAATCTATCCAAAGAGCTTTTGTGATAGCAATGGTGATGGCTTTGGTGATCTTCAAGGTATTATCAGTAAGCTTGATTACTTACATGATTTAGGTGTAGAGCTTTTATGGATCAGCCCTGTATATCCTTCACCTTTTGTTGATCAGGGATATGATATTTCTGACTACTGCAATATTGATCCTGTATTCGGTGACTTGGCTACCTTTGACAGACTGCTATCAGAAGCTAAAAAGCGCAACATCGAAATTATCATGGACTTAGTTCTAAACCACTGCTCTAGTGAACACCCTTGGTTTAAGAAGGCTTGCGCTGATCTCAATAGTGAAGAGGCTGGTTATTTCTATTTTGTTAAAGGCAAAGATGGCAAAAAGCCTAACAACCTTCGTTCCTACTTTGGTGGCTCTGTTTGGGATAAAATCCCTGGTCATGAGCAAGAAGATATCTACTATAGCCACTACTTTGCCAAGGCTCAGCCTGACTTAAATTGGAACAATCCTAAGCTTAGAGAGGAAATTTTCAAGCTGGTTAACTTCTGGATTGATCGTGGTGTTCGTGGCTTTAGAATTGATGCTATCTTATCCATTGTAAAAGATCTCTCTTTCCCAGACTTACCAGCCGATAGCGCTAATGATGGAATGAGCCATGCTGCTAATATGAATGCCAAATTATTAGACCGCATTGGCCCTTACTTAAATGAGTTAAAAGAGCGCACCTTCAACCGTGCTGATTGTTTTACTGTAGGTGAAGTATTAACAGTTACTAAGGAAAGCGTCAAAGAGTTTGCAGGTGATCACGGCTATTTCTCAACTCTCTTTGATTTATCCCCACGTGAGGTAATTGAGTCTCATCCGCACTATGTAGAATTTCCTACTATGATGCCTGATGACTACGCTCGTTGTGTATTTAATACCCAAGAGCTCTATCAAAATACCGATGCTTTTGTGGCTCCTATTATGGAGAACCATGATGAGCCTCGTGGTGTTAGCTATTATCTGCCAGACTATTTACGCAATGCTACAGGTGCTAAGTGCTTAGGCACTTTCTTAATGATGCTACGTGGCATTCCATTTATTTATCAGGGCCAAGAAATTGGCATGACTAATACTGAATTTACCAGCCCTGATGATTTTGATGACCTTTATGCTAAAGAAGAAATTCGCTACTGCTTAGAGTGCGGTATGAGCATTGAAGAGAGCTTAAAAATTGTTGGTCGCCATACCCGTGATAATGCTCGCACCCCTGTACTCTGGGACGACAGCGCTAATGCAGGTTTTACTACAGGCAAGCCATGGCTAAAGGTTCACCAGGACTATCAGCATTTAAATGTTAAGTCTCAATTAAATGATCCTGATTCCGTCCTTAACCATTACAAGAAGCTCATTGCTTTACGTAAGGACGAAGCATTATCTGAGACCTTTACTTATGGTAAATTTGAGCGCTTAACATTACAAAGTGGTGTTCTTGCTTACTACCGTGTCGACGACCATCATAAGGTATTAATTATTGCCAACACCAACACTACTCCTTACAGCTATGATCTGAGCCAAGATAAATACTTTAAGGACAGTGAACACACTCAACTTAAGTTAAGTGCCAACGAGGCCAGCCTTAACCTAGAACAAAATAACCTAGTGTTAGGTGTAGGTGGTGCCGCTATCATTCAACTTAGCTAAGCGCCAGCGCAAGCCCCAAGCGCCAGCGTTTGGGCTAGCTCTTGGAGCTAGCGCTCAGCCGCCCTCGAGAGCAAGCCTTGCTCTTGTGGGCGTGCCCTGCGGCGATAAGGCCCCTTCTTGTGTTCATCTCAACGAAAAAGCTACCTAAAGTATCAAAACCTTAGGTAGCTCTTAATGAAAAAAGTTTAGCTTAAAAAGCAAACACGTAAGCGTCGCTATATTAAGCGACGCTTTTCAAATGTCCGCAAGCAATTAATAGCAGTCCATTACGGAACGAACCTCACCAAACTTTTGCTCTTTAAGGTCACTGACATCCATAATATGGTAGATAGCGCCAGCATCGCCTATGCATAATGGATAGTCTTTAATCTTCTCATCAAAGAAAGAACTTAAAGTAAACAATAAGCATTCATTGCTAGAGCCCACCAAATCTGACTGAATATATTGACCCCAACCTAAAAGCTGACTAGGCACCTCATCATATTCCTCAAAGCCATCTTGCTCTCTAAGCTGAGTATAGTAAGCCTCATAGTTGTCATGAATGTCTTTCATTTGATCTTTAGTAAGACCAAAAGGACTAAGCTCCCCTGTAAAATCTGACTCATAAAGCACATTATCGTAATCGTCAGGTACTGTCCAAGCTGCCTTGGCGCATACTCTATGGAAGGCTAAGGTTGAGCTTTCTTGTTCATGTTCCTCTTCATAAGGAGGCTCTGGTGGTCGAGCAGTCACAGCTAAAGACTCAATGTCCTCAAAGTAATAGACTCGTGAGCTATCTTCATAATCTTGGAAATTCCACATTTGACCAATAGTGAAAAACACTAATAGGCCTTTGTGAGGCAGTAAATTATCTACATCAAAAGGAGCAAGTTCGCTTAAATCAAATTGAGCACTAAAAACTAGTGGGCGATCTACCAACTCTGTTTCACCATGCTTAGCACAAGGCCACACAAAATCCTTTGGCAAATGAGGATTGCCACCAAAATGGCTTAAAGGAGACAAAAGCTTATAGCCATTTTCGCCCAGCTGTGCAGTGCGCTCTTCTAGGTAATTTTCGTTTACAAACTCGAGCATAATTGCAGCTTTTGCAAGCTTTGCTAAAGGATTGCCACAAACTAATGGTTTCAAAGCTACATCAGACATATATACACCTAACTAAATCAACCAAACGACCATCCCTACTGCCGATGCGCAAAGCTAAAGGCTAAAGGCTCAAAGACCAAAGCTCAAAGCCCAAAGCCCAAATCAAAACGCACGCTCTAACTTGGCAGCAGCGCCCTGCTCAAAAGTGCCCTCAGCTAAACTTAACTAAACTTTTTCCTTAGCTTTCGCATCTCTTGGCTGTTTTTATAATATCAGTATATTTATTGAAAGTATATATTTATTATTTTGATTGTGCTCACAATATAAATACTTTGGCCTTAAAGCCATGCTTTCATCAGCGCTTATCCTTAACCCGCTTTACTGCTCTTTAGTATTAAGCTTGCTTGCCAAGAGCCAATGACTGCTATTATTAGGCACAGTGCTATAGAGCATAGCATTCTTTGATAAGTTAGAAGTGGCCACCCTTTAATTTTTTTGCATAATTTAAGCTAATGCTAAGGGTCTGCCTTAAAAAGCTGAGGCTATATGTTTGTCTGTTTAACTAACAGTATGGCAATATAGTCGTCTGGACTTGAAAAGGGAAGGGATTAAACAAAATGGAACGTGACGGGACGGGCTGGATAGATTGTTGATATGAGCAAAATAAAGGACAGCTCAAGGAGAGCGCTATGGTGCGCCCAGCTTTGCTGTCCTTAGAAAATTTTTAAAACCAATGCCAACTATGAGGGCTTTTGTCCCTACCTTGCATTGCATTGCCTTACCTTACACGACCCTGCCATACCCTAACGTACCATAAGGGTATATTTGGGCTGGTATGAGAGCTTAGATGGCCTTGAGATAAGTGGTAGAGGCATCATGGAAAACAGCCTTAAGGCCATTGATTTCCATAGCTTTAACTACTTCCTCTACGGTACGATCATCGTTGACGTGCCATTGCTCAAGGTGCTGACCCTTATTGGCATAACCGCCTGGTTCAGTGGAGCTTTGAGCAGAAATAGCAGTAATACCGTATGGAGTGATCATGTCTCTAAATTGCTGGCTCTCACGAGTAGAAATGGTTAAATCTAACTCATTATCAAAAATACGCCAAGCAGCAATCAATTGAACTAATTGAGAGTCTGATACAGGCATATGAGGCTCATAACCACCAGCAGCTGGACGTAAACGAGGGAAGGAAACGCTCAGACGAGTCTTCCAATAGTGCTCACGCATATAAAGAATATGCAGCGCTAAAGCACAGCAATCAACACGCCAGTCATAAAGACCCAGTAAGGCACCCATACCTACTTTATCAATACCTGCCTCACCTAAGCGCTCAGGAGTTTCCATGCGATAACGCATATCCATCTTCTTACCAGCTAAATGCACAGCTTTATAAGTTGGCTGATGATAGGTTTCTTGATATACAGAAACAGAATCAAGGCCTAAAGTACGTAACTCAGCATAATCTTGAGTGTCTAAAGGTTGAACTTCCATCTGTAAATAGGCAGCATAAGGCTTTACTACAGGTAAAACCTGTCTAAAGTACTCCATGCCACCACGACGAGAGTTTTCTCCAGTAACCAGCAAAATGTTTTGGAAGCCAAGTTTAGCAATAGCCTGACACTCTTGCTCGATTTCATCTAAAGTAAGCACAGTTCGTGCAAACTTATTACCAGCAGAGAAACCACAATAGGCACATTTATTGGTACATAAGTTGGTTAAATACAGAGGAATATACATATTAATGGTACGACCAAAGCGCTTGCGGGTAAGCTGCATTGAGGCCATGACCATATCTTTTAAATAATGCTTACGAGCACTTTCACTAATTAAAGCGGCAAAATCATCTAAATTTAGGGCACTACCTTTAGCAAGAGCACGCTCTACATCTTTATCAGTACGACTTTCAACCAACTGAGCAAACTTGTCGACATCAAGTTTACTTATCTCATCAAAAAAACTCATTTTTCATCTCTTGCCCCTCATAATGTAAGGGGCCATGCCTTAAAAAGCTAATTAACGCCAACTATCCCAGAGCCAAGGCCAAAGCCAAGGCTAAGGCCTTGGCCTGTAGCCTTTGCCCTTGCTAGAGCCAGGGGTAGAGCCCTGGCCCAGTGCTCTGGCCATAGCCAGGGGCAGGACAGTAGCAGCCCCCCAAGCCAAAGACTGGGGCTTGGCTAGAGCTAGGCTTTAAAACTGTTACACGCTAAACAAAAAAACATACTTTTAAGCACTAAAACGGCTATTACCTAGCGATTTAGTCTTGTAAGTTCTTTAAGAATTGCTCCATTGGAGAGGTTGCCTTGGCAGTCTCAAATTGAGCAGCTAGGCCTGCTTCATAACCTAAACGACCTGCTATACATGCAGCCTTAAAGGCCTCTGACATAGCAATAGGATCACCAGCAGCAGCAATAGCAGTATTAACCATTACCGCAGCAGCACCTAACTCTAAGGACTTAGCAGCCTCTGATGGTGCGCCAATACCTGCATCAACAATTACAGGACAACGGCACTCTTTAATAATAAGCTTTAAGAAAGGTTCAGTTTGTAGACCCTTAGCAGAACCAATTGGGCTACCTAGCGGCATAACAGCAGCAACACCTAACTCTTCTAAGCCTTTGCATAGGCATAAGTCAGCTTGGCAATAAGCAAAGACCTTAAAGCCCTGGGCTACGAGCTCTTTACAAGCGTTATAAGTTTCAATGGTATCTGGTAGTAAGTACTTTTGGTCTGGGTGAACTTCTACCTTAATCCAATCAGTACCTAAAGCTTCACGAGCTAAGTTAGCAGCAAACACAGCTTCTTTAGCATTACGAGCACCAGAAGTGTTTGGCATTAAGGTTACACCTAAGTCACGTAATGGCTTAACAATGTCATCAGTGGCATGGGCAGTATCAACACGCTTAATAGCCATAGTAGCAATCTGAGAACCAGAGGCCTTAATGGACTTAGCCAGCTCCTCACCTGAGGAGTATTTACCAGTACCAACAATTAAACGTGAATCAAACTCTTGACCAGCTAAAATTAACTTATCCATATTAACCTCCTGCAACCAAGCTAAATACTTCAACTTTCATGTGATCTTTTAGCTCAAAACTACCAAAAGTGCTCTTTGGCACAATGGCATCATCAACAGCCACAGCGGTACCGTCAAGTGCAAAATTAAGCTGCTCTAAAAGGGCACTTAAAGTGGTGCCTGGCGCAATCTGTGTGACCTTTGTGTTAACTTCAATGGTAATCATTCTAATCCTCGACCATCTACCAAAATTTCTAGTATTTAAGCTCTTATCTCATCCGTACGCACAGCTTTTAAACTTGCCTACAGCGCTACATAAAGCACAGCTTTTAAGCGCCTGTACAGCTCGGCTCAGCTCTCAGCGCTGATAGCAGCGCTACGTACCAAGCTGGGCTAAACTTAACAAAAGCCAAGGAGCGGCCATATTTTTTCGTTGGGCAAATGCTTAGCTAAGTACTAGCTTTGGTACTAGAAATATTGGGGTAAATTTAGAAAAACCTTATTAAAAGCCTAGAGACGATAGTTACTACAATCAGGACATTGAGGATCGGCGCATAAAGTGAGCTTACTAATGGCAATGTTTTTTAAGTCCATTTTAATAAGCTTACCTACATGATCCTTATTACCTAATAAGTACTCTAAAGCTACATGAGCTGTCATAGCTGCGGCATTTTGTGCAATGGGGCCTGTAATACCAACTTTGGTATTAATAGGAAAACCATTAGTTAAACAGCGATAACAACCGTGTTTTTTAACAAAGTTAGGGTCGTGATAGGAAAAGATGGCAATAAGAGCAGTATAGGCTGAAACTGCGCCGCTTATGAGATCTAAGCTATGGTCAAGCGCAAGTTTAGAAATAGTAAGTCTACTGCTGGCATTATCGCTAACATCTACGAGCAAGTCTAAACCTTGAGTAAAACGCTCAAAATTACTTGCATCGATTTTTTCTTCAAAGGCAACCACCTTACAATCGCTATTACGCTCTTGAAGGCGCTCTTGAGCTGCCCATACCTTTGGCTGCCCAATATTGCTTTGAGTAAATAAAATCTGGCGGTGAAGATTATGCACTTCTAATTTGTCGTAATCAGCAATGCGTATCTCACCTACACCTGCTAGAGTTAAGAGTAATGAGCTTAAACCACCAGCTCCTCCCACTCCAATAAAACCAACCTTTTTGGACGCTAAAAAGTCTTGTTTGTCTTTATATAAGTCCAACATTTGTTGGCGCATGTATCTGTCTTGATTATCCAATATGTAATCCTCAACCTAGCAAAACTAGATTAGGCCCTAAATAAAGTACCTCATTTGGATCATCAAGTCATAGCTCTTGCCCTGGGGCTTGCAATCGCCCATGCTTGAGCTTGGGCAGAAGCTTGCGCCCTGCGCTGCCCTGCGCAGGGCTCTGCGCTTGCGTTTGGGCTATGGCTTGGCTGGCCTAACTAAAATTGCTTGTAATTAGGCCCGTCAGGTTAAAGCCTAGCGCTTTAATGATTAGTTAAAATAAGGTACTGGATTTAAGTCTAAGTGTTCAAAAGGAACTGGGCCGCGCTTTTCTTGCTCATCTTGGCGCTTATGCCAGTGATGAGGAGTCTTTCCAAAGAGCTCAGATGGGCCAGTACGGCAAACCTCAATCCACTTTTGAGTTTCTAAAGCGTGATTCTTAGCCTCAGTAATAGCTGTTACTACAGCAATACAATCAGCGCCTGCATCTAAGATCTCTTGAGCCTTATCAAGCTTAATACCACCGATAGCTACGGTTGGGATCTTGTCCTTGAGCATCATGGCTTGTAAGCCCATCTTAGCAATGCCTTGTGGTAAAGAAGTCATCTCCTTAGTCTTAGTAGGGAAGATATGGCCAATAGCAATGTAAGAAGGTTGTAAGGTTAAGACCTTGCATACTTCGTAAATACCGTGGGTAGATACACCTAAGCGCAATCCAGACTCTTTAATAAAATCTAAATCAGCAGTTTGTAAATCTTCCATACCTAAATGAACACCATAAGCGCCAAACTTAGCAGCTAACTTGTAGTGATCATCAATAAAGACACGAGCACGGAAGGTGCGACCTAAGAAACAAGCACGGCGAATTTGCTCTACTAATTGCTCATTGCTCTCATCATCATGAACATCGGTCTTAATGCGTAATTGAATGGTCTTAACACCTAAGGATAATAGACGCTCTACCCACTCAGCACTATCAACTACAGGATAAATACCCATATTGAAAGGACACTTAGGGAATGGGCCAGCATACTCAGGGAAGTTAGCCTCACAAATAGTTGGCATATAGTCTAAATCATAAACACAGCCAGTGTGAGCTAAAGGTGGGCGCTTGTGATCAACAGCCACGTCGGTCATGAAAATACCACGGGTAACATATACCTTGGCTAACACAGCAGCATCTTGTAGTGCATAACCACAAGCTACTAAACCTGCTAAAGCAGAGGATAGCGCACAACCGCCACCATGAGCACCTAAACCTTCTTTCTTAGAGTGCTTTAAGACAAAGCTATGATCTTTGGACTTAAAGATATCAACTGCATCTAAATTAGAAACATTATGACCGCCCTTTAATAAGACAGCATTGGCACCCATCTGTAAGAAGAAGTCACATAAGGCATAGACACCGCCACGAGCTTCAAACTCTTCTTCCTTCCAAGAGGCAAACTCTAAAGCCTCAGGCAAATTAGGAGTAAAAACAGTAACAGCTTTTAAAATACGCTGTAAATTGCCTTTTAGGTCAGCACTTTCAAGCTCACCTGCAGTAGCAGTCAACACAGGATCCCAAATTACTGGAACACCCTTTAAAGGGCCTTCTAAGAGCTCAAGAACACTTTCTAAGATTTTGGCATTAGTGATAAGACCAATCTTAACGGCGCTAATCTGCTCATTCCAATCCTCAATAGCAAGCTTAATGCTTTCCTTGAAGACATTAATATCAGTAGGCTCAATTAAAGTAACACGCTCTAAGCTTTGGCAAGTAAGAGCAGTAACTATAGGTAAACCCCATGCCCCTTGGTCATGAACAGTCATGATATCAGCAGTAACGCCAGCGCCACCACCAGAATCTAAACCTGCTATTACTAGCACAAGAGGACGAGTTTGCTTATCGTGCATGATCTTTGTTTCCATTATCACTACCTACCCAAAATCCTAATTTTTTCCCTAAGCCATATCCTAAAATAATAGCAACGATTTCATATCACTTTTTAGCCACACCAAAGTACATACTTAGCAAGCTAAGCACGGGAATATGATGAGCACAAAGATTATGTTTGCCGTTAAGGTATGTTCTTTTAGATTCAAGTTTATCACTTTAATCTAAGAGTTTGTAACTTAGTAAAACCCATTTAATTATACCGCATTTACACGTAACCTTGGATACTAGTATCGCATCATTGGCGATTTAGCCACGATTTTGAGCTTAGCCGCATTATTAATAAATAAGCACTTAAAGGCATTGATAGATATTGACCATTAACCTAACAAAACACTTTGATTTAACTACCTAATTAGGCTCTTAGCTATCACGACCATACTCTAAGAGCCTTGTATTAGGATTAAACCTTTATTTAAGGCTTACTTATAAGATTTTAGGTTATCAGCAATTAGGATTTAGATTGCACCATACTTGCTTTGTAAACGGCGATTGAGTCGCATTGGGCAGAAGCGTGGGCCACACATAGAGCAGAAAGCTGCCTCATGAGTATGACACTCATCTTCGTCCATTTGAGCACGCCATACATCGTAAGCATGTTGCTCATCAAAGCTTAGGGCAAATTGGTCAAGCCAACGGAAAGAAACACGAGCACGGCTCATGGCATGATCCATGTTATAAGCTTGCTTAATACCCTTAGCTAAATCAGCAGAGTGAGCGGCAATCTTATAAGTGATAAGACCTTGCTTAACATCCTCTGGAGTTGGTAGAGCTAAGTGCTCAGCTGGAGTTACATAGCAGAGCATAGCAGTACCATGCATACCAATAGTAGTAGCACCAATAGCAGAGGTAATATGATCAAAACCAGCACCCACGTCAGTTACTAATGGGCCTAAGGTATAGAATGGAGCGTCATGACAGAACTCCTCTTCTAACTTTTGATTTTCCTCAACACGGTTTAAAGGTACGTGACCAGGGCCTTCAATAAAGCACTGTACGCCACGCTCATAGCAACGACGTGCTAATTTACCAATATTGCGTAACTCACCATATTGAGCCTCATCACAGGCATCATAAATACCGCCTGGACGTAAACCATCACCTAAAGATAAAGCTACATCATACTTGTAGCAGATATCCATTAATTCATCAAAGTGCTCAAAAGCCATGTTCTCACAATCATGTTGCATCATGTGAGAGGCCATAATAGCGCCACCACGAGAAACAATACCCATGACACGCTTAGCAGCATGAGGTAATAAATCCTTGGTTAAACCAGCGTGAATAGTGAAGTAATCAACACCTTGTTTTGCTTGATCTTCAATTACGCCCTTAAATACTTCCCAAGATAAAGCATTAGCATCGCCACCTGCACGATCTAAGGCCTCATAAATAGGCACAGTACCAATAGGTACAGGGGAGGCTCTTAAAATAGCAGAGCGTAATTCCATGAGATTTGGTAGACCAGTAGATAAATCCATTACTGTGTCAGCACCAAAGCGTAAAGACATCTTAAGCTTGCCAATTTCCTCCTCAAAGCCAGAGGATACAGCAGAAGCACCGATATTAGCATTAACCTTGGTTAAGAAGCGCTTGCCAATAATCATAGGCTCGCTCTCAGGATGGTTATGGTTAACTGGAATTACGGCACGACCTGCGGCAATTTCATCACGAACCATCTCAGGGGTTACAGCCATGTGCTCACGCTTAAGCTTAATTACACCCTCACCGAAGACAGCCTCAGTAGAGGACGCAAACTTATTGGCAAACTCTTTAGGATCAGTAATTTGCTCTAAGAAGCATGCAGACTCACGTAAAGCTACGTACTCCATTTCAGGAGTGATAATACCTGCACGAGCATAATCTAATTGAGTCTTAGGCTCACTACCACGAGCGGCAATATATTGCTCACGAATTTTGGCGCGTTCTTGAGTAGAGTCAACATCAAAATCAACAATATAACGAGTAATGGTATCGCCATTAGTAAGCTTTAATTGAGCGTATGGAACCTTAATTTGTGATGCCCCATCTTCAAACTCAACCATAACTTTCTTAAGCTCTGGACGCTTAATTTCTTTGGCAGCTTTCTTACCCTCTACAGCATTACCAGCAAGCTTATTATGTAAGTGAGCGGCCTTAGCAGCGGCTAAATCATCAAAATGAATCTTGCTAATGTTAAGAGTTTCACCTTGAGCGGCACCTGCTGATAATTCATCTTGAGATGAAGAGAGTTTAGTAAATTGAGGAAAACGTAGCATCAAACAATCCTTTAGTTAAATTGCGGCGCTTAAAGCACGACAAAAACTTGTCTTGAACAAAGCTTGATCAGGAAAGTGTGAACTACTAAGAGATAAGGAGGGGGAACCAAAAGAATCAAGCCTTAGCTTGAATAAAAGGAAAGCAAAACTGCCATGGAGACACACACGAAAATAACTAAGAGTTTGAATGCACTCTTAAACTATTAACTGTGTTTTATTAAAGTTGCCTGTTTCCCTTCGCAAATATTATTCTTTTCAGGTTCGACGGATTTCGCCTCACTTTACATGGGCGCTCTCAGCTTTTACAGCACTCCGACAAGCACAAACATTATAAGCACTTTTCACTCTAAGATCACAACAAATTTAATCTCTTACTACGATAAAAAAGAGCACACAACAAAATTTGCGCAACAACACTCCATTTCTCATCCTCAATCACCACAAGTGATAAAGATCATACAGATCTGTTGAACTAGCATTTACAGCAATATCTACAGCGCCCTGCTATCTGCCATCACGGAACTATTTTGCATAGCCATCATGCTACGAGCGTCCTTTAGGGAACCTGTCATAAATACAGTCAGACTATCAAATAGTCTGGCAGTCAAACTGGCTAGATGGCAGGCTGACCATCAGTCAGACTGGCTAGCTATCTAACTGGCAAGAGGACTGATGAGGCTAGCTTATGTGGGGAGTAGCTTACTGGTTAAGGTTGGCTTATGGGCCTTGCATTATTGGTCCAGGCCTTGGACATAAACTTGGCTGCTAACACTATTGCCTAAGCTATCAATAATGGTTATTTGGTAAAAACCATCATGGGTAGGCTTAAAGCTTTCTAAATTATCATTCAGCTCATCATTAATAAGCACATAATATGGAGCCTTGCCACCAGAAAACTTAATTAAAACCTCAGATGAGCTACCTAAGCTTAGACGGCTATTGTCCGTTGGAAAAGCTATGGCTAAAGGCTCTATAGTGCTTTTGCTGCCAAATTTATGTACCTGATTGTCCTTAGTATCAGATGTAAGATTGGCGTTATAACTTTGATAGCCATCTTCTTTTTTGGTAACTAAGCCTAATTGTTTTACTTGTATCTTGGATAAAGCCATAGGAGGACGAGCATGTAAGAGCACATCATCTTCAATACGCTTTTTACGCATATCATTGCTAGTAAGCTTAGTAATCACTTTAAATAAAATAGGTGCAGCATGGTTAAAACCTGTTCTTTGGTAACTTGGAGAACCATCATTGCGTCCTGTCCATACACCTACAGTAATATTGTTACTTGATCCTAAAGCCCAAGCATCTCTGTTTTTATATGAGGTGCCAGTTTTATAGGAAACCTTAGGGCCTAAGGAAAAGTAATTATTACCAAAACCAAAAGGAGCTGGAGTGCCTTGCAAAATATTGTAAGTAGCACGAGCAGCAGCTGGTCTTACCATAGTTTGATAATGGATATGGTTTTCTTTAAGTGATTGGTAGCTACGCTCAGGCTTATTGCCCACAGTACGTACACTGGTCTTTTCTTTCTTATTTTCAGCATCAAAATGGTATTTGTAATTATGCTTGCGCACCATAGCTGAGCTAGGACGCTTAGCACTTAATACTCGCAAAGGAGCACTTGAGCCATCATGAGCTAAAGACGCATAGAGCTGAGTTAAATCAAACAGAGAAATACCACAGCCACCTAAAACTAAACTCAAGCTTGGTTTAGACTGCTTAGGCAAAACTAAAGAGCCATGAACATAACTATTTAACTCTTGGGAATGATCATATAAATCGATGTCATTTTTCGTATTATTGATCATATTAATGAAGTTATCAGGGCCGATAGCTCTCATCACCTCTACAGCAGGCAAGTTTAAGGAAGCTTGCAAAGCTTTAGCGGCAGTAAGTTCACCATAAAACTGTCTATCATAGTTACGTGGCTGATAACCATCATAAATCTGCCCTTTATCAAGCAAAATAGAATTAGGATGTAATAGTCCTTGATCAAAAGCTAAAGCATAAGCAAAAGGCTTAAGAGCAGAGCCAGGCGAGCGCAAAGCTAAGGCTGAGTCTACATAAGAAATATCAGTACCCAATGCACCAACATAGCCTAAGACCTCAAAAGTATCATTATCCACCACTACTATGCTTAAACTATCTTGTTTATCTTCACCTAAGAAGCTATGTCTATACTCTTCTACAGCATTAATTAACAGCTCTTGAACCTTAGGGTCAATGGTGGTGTACAACTCACGAGGTAAAGGGCCTAGAGAGTTAAGCATCTTGAGCTTGCGCTCAAACTCTGTAGAGTGTAAGTCCTGACTCTGGCCCTGGCTATTGCCATGCCCCTGTCCCAAGTTAGAGCTATCAACATTAACAAATTTATTAAGACCGTCTTGTAGCGCAGCTTTGTTAAAGGCCTCATACTGATCTGGTTTGATACTAGCACCAGATAATTGCACCTCAATAACTTGATTAATAGTCTCTTTTTGCTCTTGGTTATGCTCTACTAGCTGAGCACCTTTTGCAGAAACTGATAGATCCTGACCTAAAGTATTTCCTTTAGCACTTGCTAGCTCTTGGCTATTATTCTCAAGGGCCTCTTTGCCTAAAGTTGGGCTCTGATCTTGATTATCTTTAGCGCTGTGAGAGCTTTTAATGTCTTGCTCACTGCTGATAACTTGCTTACCAATAATATGAGCAGTTAACTCACGTAAAGCCTTGATTTCAGGGGTAATTAATTTAGAGGTAAAAATACTTTGACCTAAATAATAGGCATCTTGTGGTAGAGCATGGCGGACATTAGGAATAGGCTCTTTAGTAGCAAAAGCAAGAATATCTTGTTTAATAATCTTGTCAGTTACTGCCTTTTTAAGCACTTCATTTCTGTAATAGCGAGCACTTTTAGGATGGCGATCTGGTCTAATGACCTCTGGTGAGCGTGGCAATGCTACAAGCAAAGCCGCCTCAGCAGGAGTTAAATTCTTTGGGCTATGATTAAAGTAAATATAAGAGGCTGCATTTACACCCTCAATATTGCCACCAAAAGGAGCAAGGGTTAAATACAAAGATAAAATCTGATCTCTACCATAATAATGAGTAAGATACAGTGCGCCTAAAGCCTCTTTAGCTTTTGACCAAATACTACGCTCTTTAGGCTCAAGCATACGGCATACTTGCATGGCTATGGTAGAAGCACCTGACACAATCGAACCTGAGGTGATATTCGACCATAAAGCACGGCCTATGGAGATCACATCCACACCAGGGTGAGAGTAAAAGCGCTCATCCTCAGAGGCAATCAACATTTTGATATAAAGAGGATCTACTTGAGATTGAGTAGTAAGAATTCTGTGGTAACCATCCTTATTCATTGACGAATAAATGATATTACCTGACTTATCGTAAAGACTATGAGAGCGATCATAGAACCTACTAAGATCAGGGGCACACAAATGCATTAGGCCATAAATACTACCCAAGCCCACTAAAGCCGACAAGCTCAGGGCACCAACCACATTACGAAGCCTAAACCATTTGCGCCTACCGCCTTTAGCCTCAGCCCCAGCCCCAACTTCATCTTGAGAGCCAAGGACAGCCTGCCCCTCCTTCTTAGAAAAAGAGCCTTTCTTATCATGCTTTTTATGATTGTTACCCTGCTTTTGTACCTTATCTGTAGCACCATCAGCATTCGCAACCTCATTAGCAGGAGTACCATTTTTAGTATCAGCGCTAGAGGCAGCATAAGAGCCAGTGCCAGTGTCAGCGTCTGCGACTGTACCAGTGGCAGCTGCAGTGCTAGTAGCGCTAGCTTTAGTATCATTGCTAGCACCTGCTTTAGCCTCGGCCTCTGGTGTTGGCAGTGTGCTCCCAAATTCCTCAACTTGCGGAGCATCCTCAATGTCTATTTGAGTATCGGTCTTGGCATCAATGCTTTCTTTAGCAGATGTTATAGGTTCGGCTGTTATAGGTGCTTGGTTAGCATCTGCAATAACCTCATGATTAGGCTTATTTGAGGTTGATTGAGGCTCTAAATGAGCATCATTAGGAGAATCTTGATTGTGGTCAGCGTGGAGCTCTAACTCTGTAATGCTAGTCTTAGCATTAGTTACAGTAGCTACCTGTTCTTGAATAGCATCAATATTAGAACATAAGGATTCTGTACCATGATTATCATTAACCATTAATCTGGCTTCTGATTTAAGGCTCGGCTTGTTGGCATCCTTATTGTTCTTTGACATTAATGTATCGCTCCTAACTTAAGGATAGTAAGCTATGCTAAAGCTTAGTCTGTCAGTATTTAATAGGTTTTAAGTACTTTGTCGTAACTTTGGCTTAATACAAGCTATCTTTGATAAGTACAAGATAAGGGCTTTGACTTTAGCAAACCAGCTTTGAAAGCAAAAGTTTGCTACTTTTCTTGTCTTAGATATATTTTTTAGGATTATACAATAATTTTCCTTACCTATAGATACCTCATATCACAATTATTCATCATCTAAAGCCATTTTAAACAACAATACTTAGGAAAAGATTGGCAAGGCACTGCAACTGCCTTATTTGGCCATAGTCCTTACCAGAGCACAGCAGCACACCGCTGAGCACAGTAGCATACTGCTGCGTACTGCTGCGTACTGCTGCGCACCACTGTCTACCCTTAGCCTTCCAGAAGCTCAATCCACCCTGTGCCACTGTGCTCTCATGGCTTTGATGGCATAGCCAAGTGCTCATATTCTTAATAGATCTTTGCCCCAAAACGGCATAGCGCTAATTAGGCAAGCCTTGCTGGCTTTGTATACCCAAATAAAAGCAAAAGCCATGATGCAATCTATACAACATCATGGCTTTGTAAGGTGGTTTTAACGCATTGAGCGCTATTAATTCAAGCTTAGTCAGCTATCATTATTTACCTGAGATTTTAATTGGCTCAGGATTGATAGTAGTGCCATATTTACCTGGATTATCCAAGTATTGCACAATGGCTTGTCCTTGAGTAAAGGTACCATTGTGAGCTGCTCTTAATACTAAGAATAAGCTGTAAGTATTAGGAGTGTCATAATCAGAGAAGGTAGCTACTACCTGATCGTCACTGCTATCAATGGATGATGGCTGGTAAATAGTATCGTCCTCTTCAAATAATGAGCCAAAGGATGGATCGTTATAAGCAAGGTTACGAACAAATTCAAAACCAGCAGGCAACTTAGCACGAATTAAAGTCTTGGCATTAAGTCTAGTCTTAGCATTGACGAAAATCTCCATCAATACTTCTTCATTTTGTCTAAACTCATATGTCTTTAAATCTACAGCGCCAGAGCGTGTCCAGTAGTTAACATTTACGCCAAAGCCCTTATCAGCAATAACCTTATCTTGCTTATACTGACCTAAGAAAGAAGTAGTAGCAAAGAGCTTGTCATTGGTGCGATTGTAAACCTTAAGCTTACCAGGGCTTACCTCATAGGCTGGTCCTTGATTAGTAGCAGGAGCATCAGCACTTGGTTTTACCACAGTACTATCAGCACCAGCTTGGGCAATTGCCTGCTCTGAGGAGGTAGCCTGCTCAGCACTTTGTGCAGGAGCGGCAGCTTTATCTTTAGCGTCAGCGGTCGCTGGAGCTGCGCTTAATAAGGTTTTTAAGTCCTCTGGTGACAACATGACGCTCAAAGACTTAGTTTGGCTATCTAAAGCAGTGCTTGCTCTTAACATTGTAGCCATAGTGGTGTCAGATAAATAATCTGGACTTGCCTTAACCTCGGCTATAGAGTTAATTACATCCAATACTAAATCAGTGCGATTTAAGCGTAAAGCACTATCAATTACCGCAAAGCTAGCTTGTCTTAGTGACCAATAGCCAGATACTGCCAATTCATCAATTTGAGACAGAATACTTAAAATCTCATTAGTCTTATTGGCGCTATAAAGCTTCTCTTCTAGCTGTTGCCACTCTAATAAGCCTGCAATAGCTTTTTCCAAGGCTAAATTAGCTCTATTAGTGTCACCAATTTGATTGAGGCTATTGGCTAAATGGGCCAGCAACATTGGACGCTTAATTTTGTTTTCGTCCAACATATAGCGTACCTTAGCCTGGTTGACACTCTCGTAGCGAGAGAGGATCTCATAGGCATAAGCAGCTGTTTGGCTATAAGCAGAGCTTGCAACTTCACGTAAATAGCTAAAGGCATTATTAACGGCTGTATCGTTAACAGCAAAGCCTTGGTCTTGAGCCTTTAATAAGACATCAATAGCATAAAGGGCGGTATAACTGTTGTTTTCTGCAAAACTACCACTCTTAAGCTGACGAGCTAAGATACGAATGATGTTCTCTTGAATCTTTTCGTTGTATTGAGCCTCATTTTGATAGAGCGCAGCTAGATCTTGATACTCTTGGCTGTTAGTAGCCTCAGCTTGAGCTTGCTTTTGCTCCTGAGTTGCAATTAATTCTTTACCATAGAGTAATTGCCCCTCCAAAGAGGCCGCCAAAGAGCTTAAGCCGCCATAACCACCCTGACTTAGCTCCATAACAAAGGCTCTTGGATTTACATTTGGTAAAGTTGACCAAGAAATCAAGGAAGCATCTACATTATTAAAATTAGTAGCTACATCATAAGTTACAGATTCGTTAGGGTTTAAAAACTCTACATAGTTCTTAAGCATTGGTAGCTGAGGTGAGGTTACAGTAAGATCATAACTATCAGTCAAGTTAAAATCTTGATTCATAACAGTTAAATTAATCTTACCTACACCACTGTCTAAAGCCTTAATATCAAAGAACTGATCTTCTCTAATGCCAGGCTTTAAAGAGCTGACGGTTTGCATAGAGCACTTAAGCACGCCCGAGCAAGAAATATCGACCTTAAACTCAGGATTCTTGGCCTTTAAATTGTGTAGATTTAAACGGCCTTGAACGCTGTCACCTACATTGAGATAACGAGGTAAACCAATAGTAGCCACAGCATTGTCTCTAATTAAGACATCACTATTAGCAGCACCTACCTTATCTTGATCCCAGGCTACAGCCATTACCTTTAAGCTACCAGAGAACTGAGGAATATCAAATTCAACCTGAGCCTCACCTAAATCATTTAAAGGAACAATCTTAGAGGCTAAAGCAATAGTTTTATGAGGTACGGTTTGTAAGGAGGTCGCACCTGAGGCGTTCATCATAAAGGCATCAGCTGCCTCACCATAACCTTGTCCTTGTTGCTTAGGATCGGTCATGATTAAGCCATAAGGGTCAATCAAGGTTACATCATAACCTTGGTCTTGCATAAAGACTTTGTTTGGATCTGGGCTCTTATAGTTAGTTAAACTTAAAATACCATTATCAACCAAAGTTACCTTAGCATAAGCCTTACCGCCTACACTGACATGGCCATCAGAGGCTATAGCAGATGGAGTAGCACTTAAAGAAACATTGAGCTTACTTTGAGGCTTAATTTCACTTGGTACATTAGCTACTACCTTAAACTTATGACTATTTAAGTCTAAGTTAATATCACAAATACCGACAGCACGGATTGAACCTACTTTATTAGTATTAAGTGGCGAGAAAATAGAAAGTAAGGCGTGACCCTGCGGAGCTAAATCCTCAGTTATTTCTAATGAGACTTCATTATGACCTTTCTTAATTTCAAAGGTCTTGAACTCATCAATGCCTCTATTACCTAAAGCTAAATTAGCATAGCCATCAAATGGGCTTTCAAAGCTTAACTTAACCTTATCACCAATGTTATAGCTCTCTTTATCAGCATATAACATGACACGATCAGGAGTATTAGCATCGCTAGAGCTCATAAAGCCCTTTACAAAACTTAAAGAAGTCTTGGACTTATCAGACTCAAGCTCTAAAACATAAGAACCATCATCTAAAGGAGTGCTAATTAATGCCTGCTCTAAGTTTTGGTTATCAACCTTAACTGAGCCATTGGACACTAGATTACGGCTGACAAAAGATACATAGCGCCAGGAACCATCTTCATAAACATAGTTGTAATCAACAAACTGCTTATATAAATAGTACTTTACGCTCTGAGGATAGGTCGAGCCATCTTGTAAATAGGAGCATAAAGCAAAGTTGACATTGCTATTATCATCGCCACTTTCAAGCTTACGTACGCCAATTAATGGACGATTATAAGCTACCTTATACTCTTTATTAACTGCAACTAATTGACCATTAGTATCCACTACTTGTGAGGTTACATTGGCCTTTTGAGGGAAGTCAGCACCAGGTAACACCATGCTGGCCTGGAGCACACCCTGAACATCAGTCTTAAGATTATAAAAACCTTCACTAACAACTAACTTAGAGTAATCCTTAGCATCAGGGCCAAAATGGAATGAGTCTAAATGTTCATTCTTAAGAGCATTAGCTAAGGCTGGTACAGGCTTAGGATCTGGATAGATTGAAACAGTGAAATTACCATTTAAATTTGAAGCGGCACCGCCATAGTTAAAGTTAGTCTGAGAGCGTAATTTAACAGGGCTGTTAATAGCTAACATGTTGTCATTACCCATAATCTTAGAATTGATCTGGATAGGAACATATGAGCCAATAGTAAAAGGTGTGGAAGTTAAAGCACGATCACCTAAATACAAGGTGGCGTTATAACGTCCATTGATAGTGCCTTGAGGAATAGCAAAATCATATTCATAACCGCCCTGATAGGAGGTATTAAGTAATACTTTATGAATTTCGCTACCTTGAGAATTGGTAATTTTTAAAGTTAAAGGTAGGTTAAGGGCCTGCAAATGGCTATTACGCACTAAAGCAGTGTAGTGCATAGTTTCGCCTTGGCGATAAATACCTCTTTCAGTGTAAGCATAGGCCTGGTAATCACTAGGAGCTATGTAGCCATTATTACCCTCAATATAGAAAGGATTAGCCTTTAAATTGACTACGTAATAATCACTATCACTTTTTACAATCAGCTCTATAGGCTCCCTACTATTTTTGCCCGAAATAAACTCTCGGCCAAAACGTACCACACCATTCTCATCAGTCTTAGCACTGGATAAGACCTCACCACTGTAGGCAATCAAATCAACGCTAATATCCTTAAGAGCCTTAGCACTGGTTAAAGAGCGCACATTAGCTAAGATGACATCAGGACTTTGATAGGTGCTAACACCAAAATCGGTGATCACCATAAATTTAGAGGTAAAAGGCAAGGCACCACTAACGGTGTCATAAGAGATACCATTAGACAAATCAATGCGAGGATCGTAGGCTAAAATCATATAGAAGCCGTCTTCTGACTTGCGAACAAAGTCCTCTAAATTAACATTGATTTCAAGTTCTTTATTAAGCTTATCTTCAACTAACTGAGCACGAGAGGCCTGACTTACCTCTTGATTAAGCTTAGCATTTAACTGCTCATACTCATTATTAGCACTAGAGTCACCACTCTCAGGCTTATCTTTGTTAAGAGCAAGTTGTGCCTCCTTATTAAGATTAAAGACATCTACACTCTTATCAGAGCTTAAATCGAAAATCTTCTCGTAAACAGGAACCATGCCTTTGTTGTAGGCATCACTAAGAATCCAGTAGCTTAAATTATTATCAAGATAGTTGGACAAGCTTTGTTGTTGAAAGTATTCCTTAGGAATACGATAAATAGCTAGTTTAACACTTGGTTGATTGAGGGTTTTAATAGTAAAGGAGCTGTTTTGACCATTTTTTGGCAAAATGATGTTGTACGGCATACGAATTTGTGAGGCCGCATCTGAAATATTAAAATTATGGTCAAAACTCTCAGAAAGACGATCGCCACTGGCAAAGCGCAAGCCCTTTTTAAAGGTTAGGCTATAAGAACCGCCATTAGTAAGATTTCCTACACAAAGGGCATCATTTACTATGCTTGGAGCGCCATCTATTACCATACCCTTGCTGTCTTTAAGCTCTAAAAACTTACGCAAGTTATCAATTTCTGAGGAAATCACTTGGCGTGAGCTCATAGTAAAACACATGCTAGCAGGTACAGAATTACTATGCTCTAACTCCTTAAAAACAGAAACGTTAGGAGCAGCAATTGCACTTGGCGCTACTGCTATGGCCAAACTACCTAAAGCTAGGGAAATTCCTAAAGAAAGACTAGAGCGTCTTAATTTCTTTGCTCCCATGACACAATTCCTATTTACAAAAAATGAATTACTAAAATCCAACAGTGCTTAATTTGTCTTATTCTTACAGAGCAAAACTATCACCACCAAAACCTAGCCTCTATTGGACAAATATAAACTTTCAGCTTTTGGTGCATGTGATTATTCGCGCGTGAATATAAAAGCATGCAATGCCCTAAGCCATTATAGCAAGCTAAACCATAGCCACAACTTAGCTCGTGATAATATCTTGCATATTAATAAATTTGTGCTATTTTGTGTTTATCCTCTTAATTATCTGTGTAAAACTAACTAAGAGTTGAGTGAAATTTTAGTTAGCTTTTCTTATAATTATCAGGTTTAAAGCAAACAAACTTTTTTATTTTATTGTTTTAAAATAGTAATAATTGAGTGAAAAAACGTTAAAATAATGTGACTAATTCCTAAAAACACCTATTGATTTATCTAAATATGGTGTTCTTGTTTTTTAATTATGATACGTTAATCAACAACCTAAGTGACATTAGGCGTTTACAACGTGCAAAAACATGATATGTACAAAAAATTTTATAGATTTATAGATATAACTTATTTTGAGTGTTTAATGTCTATTTGGTTAGTGCTATCATGGCAACACATGGAGTTTAATATCGATTTTTGAAAGCCCCGTATTATCCTTGTTTTCTTAAAAACTACAGCCACGCAAAAACTTATTGCGCCAATCAAAGGGCCTACTAGCACACTCTATTCTAGACCTCTTCTTTGACCTAAAGTTTTACCACTGAGCTTTTAGATAATACATGCTATGTTTTTAACAATAACTACCTGATTTAACCAGCAAACGTTGCTAAATATTAACTACTGATATTTAAATTTACTTTATTAATACCTTGAAAGGTAATGTAGTTTTTCGTATCTTTAAGGTGGTTTAATAATAGGTCTTTTGTCAGATATGCTGGCAAGGAGCTTCATTTATTGTAGGTGCGTTCAGTCTAGTTTTGGGCTTACAGTTAGCAATCTTAAAGTGCAAAAATCTTCTATATACTTTGAACTTATCGGCTTTTTAGCTAACTAAAGAAATTGCAGAGTCAGAGTAGTAATAGCAAAAGTCATATGCCAGTGGCTAATTACAAATAGCCAAAGCTGCTGCTAAGAGTTATTGGCTTAATAATCAAAACGCAGATCTATACCCTGACTCCCAAAACAAGAGCAAGATTTATCCATTTAAAACAGTTTGATTTAACTATACTCTGTCCCAAATCATAGGCAAAATGATTGGAAGTAAATAATTACTTGAAGGGAACAAATTATAGTTTTTTGCAGAATTCCTTTAATTATCAACTATTAAAGGATAAAACGGTGTGAGCTCGCTTCTAAGGCTATATAGAGGCGAGCTTTCTTAATTTTAGGCCTACCAAAATTAAGAACCTAATCTCGTCTATATTTAACCTTATCATTCGCACTCCCAACTAAGATCAAGGAGTGTATCCTAAACTTTTGCCCTATCAGCTTCAACCTAATTACTGATATGAGAGCTATCCTTATGCCTTTAAGGGTATCTCGCCCTTAACTCTTGCTAACACCATAGGCTATAGACCGCCAGCAAGAATTGCTCTCCTTTGTTTGTTATTGATGATGGTTGATAATTCATTAAATTATATAAACTTAACGGCTCCACGATAACAAAACTTTATGAAAATTTTACCAATTCTCAAATAGTTCTGTGACATATATCCCATTTATACCTGCTTTATTTTTGCAAATAATAATTGCTACCTTTACCAAAAATAAATGATTTTTAAGCCTTTTTACCCCGCCTTACAAAGCCACTTTATCAGATTTCCCATACTAAGCCACTTTTCCCTATCATCATTTTTTACCAAAACTAAAAAACCCACCACCTATTACCATCCTTATATAGCTAATGACTGAATATTGCCCCTCACATAAACCTTAGCGCAATAATCCTCTCAACCAACCAACCGACCAACCGACCAAGCAAGCAAACAAGTGACCACTCAACCAATCAACCTTAATAGACAGCAAAAAGAGTCACAGCACCTAAAGCCACCCAAACCGCTACAACAGCTCATCCTATAGCTACTGTTAGCCATACAACAATTGGCTAGCAGCTAACTCGCTTTATTCTCAACTACACAGCCATGCAATCAACCTATTAATAAGGTGAAGACCGAGAACTTTAGCTACAGCCTCTAACTACTATTGAAAGTGCCCTGCGATCTAGCCCTACAGGTGATGGTTTAGTTTGCTTTGGGTGATTGCTTTAGCAGAACGTTGCATTTTACTTAACAGAAAAAAAGCAAAAACACTCCCTAACAAACACTTTAGTTAAAGCCTCTAACTACTATTGAAAGTGGCCTGCGGTCTAGCCATATAGGTGATGGTTTAGTTTGCTTTGGGTGATGACTTAAGCAGAACGTTGCATTTTACTTAACAGAAAAAAGAGCAAAACTACTGCCTAACGAGCGCTTTAGCTAAAGCCTAGAACTACTATTGAAAGTAGCCTGTGGTCTGGCCCTATAGGTGATGGTTTAGTTTGCTTTGGGTGATGGCTTGAGCAGAACATTGCATTTTACTTAACAAGAAAAAAGCAAAACTACTGCCTAACGAGCACTTTGGTGTAGGCCGCTAGGATAATTGAAAATGGCTGGGGAAGCCATTTTTAGGGATGCTTTTAAAAAAGTTTGCTCTCTTAACAATAAGCTAATGAAGACATTACTCTTGATAAGTATAGTTAGCACTACAAGATATTTCATTGTTTGGTGAGACTACTTCTAAAAAGCGCACAACACTTTTTTTATGGAATGTGGAAAAATTTTCCGTATTTGAGTGAAAGTGTCATGATGGGTTTGAGGTAGTAAAAATTGTTTGGTGCTAAAGAGGTGCAATTATCTATATCTATCTTGATTTTATCACTATTATGTGATAGGCGTTAAGTTTGCGATTTTAATAAGAGCACTTAAGTTATTGATAGAAGCCTAATGAGAACACATTTCACGCAAAAATTACGTAAATTTCCGATAAAAACGCAATTAAGCACAAAAGCACGCTATTTTGCGATTTTTGCCGTAAATTGCTATTTGCTTGCTAGCAATTTGTTATTTATATGCTACTAACACTCCCTATTATCAAGCTTTTGGGCATAAATAAGCTGTTCTAGAGTTCTAATGCCATATATATCGCATTTATTCGCAAACTTGTATGGTGAGATCACTTAAATTTCATCAATATTTACTGGTTTAATCTAACAAAAATACATTCATGCGTAATTTTTTACAATTATATTTTGGTTCAAAATTAATAAAACTTAGGAAAAACTTAGCATGTATTTTTAAAGCAAAAGTGTTGAGTTAATTCCTTAAATGCTCTTTTCCTAGATAAACATCATGTTGCATCTATGCATATTTTTTGGAGAAATATTTCAAATGGTGCTTGCTAACTTTTTTAAGTCATATTGTAGACTAAGCTCACTTTTTGACAGTGGCGATATTTTTTTGCAACTAGAATCTCGCATCTTTGTAGCTGTCTCTCATTTACTATCCTTGTACAGTGTTCTAGTGCTCTTATTAAAGAGCATTCACATGCTTAAAAAATTGGTTTTTTCTTATATGAAGAGCTTATCTTTCATTGCCGCCCAGCTTGTGTTCGTATTTTTTGTGATTATCGGCTCTAAAGCTTTTGCTGGCAATTATCAAGTCGTTAAAAACTTACCTTTAGATGGTGTTGAACTTGAAGTTGGCGTAGCTATTACTCCTCCTTTTGTTATTGCAGGTGAAGGCTTTAACAATTTATCTGGCATTGATATTGACCTCATCTATGAATTACAAAAGCGTACTGGCTTTACCTTTACTGAGGATCGTATTCACCTGATGAACTTTGGTGAGCTCTTAGATGTAAGCTCCAGTGGCAATCTTGATATTACTGGTGGTGCCATTACTTTAAGCGAAGATCGTGAGCATTTATACGAGTTTTCTGATGACTCTTGCGTTTCTGACTCTGTAGTAGTAGTTCACAACAGCTCTAAGATTGATGAGCTCAAAGACTTACGTGGTAAGACTGTAGCTGCTGAGGTTGGCACTGTATCAGAGGATATTCTCCCTCAGTCTATTGCCTCTACCGTTAAGATGAAACATTCTGCTACTAATTTCATGCAATTTTACGATGTCTCTCGTGGCCATGCTGATGCTATCGTAGTAGACCATGCTGTAGCAGTTGACTATATCAAGACCTGGCAGGACTCCAATTTAAAGATCGCTTTTGCTCTTCCTCAATCAGAAAATGGCATGGGCTTACTCTTTAAGAAAGACGATGCAGTAAGCAAGCATTTAACTGAGGCTTTTCACGAAATGAAGATGGATGGTACTGTTGACGCTATCGTACATAAGTATATTCCTCACTATAAGAAGCAGCCATCTGCTAAATATGCCAGCTACCGTGCTCAGCATCAAAATAACAAAAGCTCCATTTAATTAAGTTAACAACAACAATAGCAATTAAAGAGCGTGCTTTATGTAGCACGCCCTTTCATGCAAACCTTTGCTATTACTGAAAGTTTCTTTTTAAACCTTTGTCTTGGAAGCTTAGCCTGAGCTTCCCAAGATAAATGCTACCCCAAAGTAGCTTATGGTACTGTTCTAATTAGTTTTCTAAGTTGCCAACATTGTCTCTTAGGCAAACTCTGATAGGACGATACTATATTTATCAGCCTTAACAACTGATATATAACTTACTAACAACTAACAAAATATCTTTTCCTTGTCTTAAGTAGGCTCCTTTTCTTAAAGGGGCCACTTATTTAACAAAGATATCCTCGTTTACAGAATTATTTTAACAATTAGCCACAACCTTAAATCCTAACAATTACCATTGCACATGATTGCAATGAATGTTCGTCTTGCTTTTTGGCTTAGTTTGCAAGACCTAATTTAATCTTATTTGGGATACGCCCCTACGCTTGGTATGGCGTTCTCTAGTTGAGCCTGACTTTTTAGATTATCAGCTTTCCTATCAAACAATGAGAGCTAAAAAGTTTGGCAAATAAACTTTTGTTGTACGGTTTGTTTTGATGTCATTTAAACAATAGTCTCGTGCTTGCACGGGACTATTTCCTTTTTCAAAAAGATACCCCTGCCCTACTATCACCAACCTGGTTAGCAGCGCTACTGTTTTAGCCAATGAATTAAATACTAGTGCCTATGAGGCAAAAACTGCCAAACCTCTAGCCAATGAAGAGTTAGTGGTAGCTTTCTATCTAGCTCCTCCTTTTGTAATTGTTGATAATGGCTTTGAAAATGTTAAAGGCATTGACGTTGATATTGCCCGTGAATTACAAAAGCGTACTGGTTTTAAGTTAAAGAACAACCGCTTTGACATTATGAATTTTGGTGAGTTAATTGACTTAGCGACCAGAGGAGAAATTGATATTGCAGGAGGTGGCATTACTTTAAATGACGATAGAGCAAAGAAATTTAACTTATTAGGCCCAATTGTAAGCTCAAGCTCTGTAGTGGTAGTCAAAGACCATCAAATCAAATTCAATAGCATTAAAGACCTGCAAGGACATAAAGTAGCTACTGAAATGGGCACCACCTCTGCTGATATTATTCCACCTGATTCTGATATTAAGGTGAACTTAAACGCCAATGCCAGCTTATTTATGTGCTTTTATAGTGTGGCCACAGGACAGGCTGATTCATTAATTGCTGATGCTCCTATTGCTTATGACTACGTTAAAGGCTGGAAAGAAGGTAATTTGAAACTAGCTTTTGCGCTACCAGATACTATTTCCAACTTAGGCCTGCTTACTACTAAAAAGCCAAAGGTATCAGCAGCCTTGCAACAAGCTTTTAACGAAATGTGCCAAGACGGCACTGTTGAAAAGATTGTAAATTCCTATTTTTCAGACCATGGCGATAGTGATCGCAACCACTTTTCCTTAAGCGAGCAGGTACTACTCAAAAAATAAATTCCCAGACTGCTACAGTTGAATGGCCTTTGCTTTCCTAATATTTAAAGGCAAAGGCCTTTATTAAGCTACATATACCAAGGGCAACGTCTCTTACCTATCCTTGATTACTAGTGTCAAGCTTTAGTAAAGATATAAGCTTAATATATTTCTTTCTATTAATATTGTTGTCTTAGCATTAAAACAATAAGTCCATATATATCCCCTTTTCTCTCCTATATTTCTTTTTGTTCATTAAATTTCTAGCCTTGGTTAGTGCTTTAGTATGATTTTTGCTTTATAGTTTAAACGTTAGAATTATCAGCGAGCTTAAGCAAATGTAGAGGATCTATACTTTTACCAACATAGGGCCACCAAATTTACTACTTCACAGCTACAAATCGCTCCGCTGATAATGGAAAACCAAGTTCGTGTTCATCACTGTTCTAGGTTAGCGCCATCTTTATGATGGTTGGTATTTTGTCTTTTTTACAAACATGCTGTGTTGTCCTTTTCTAAGAACAACCAATTACACTTTGAGTGCATCTTTTTTATAGGAGAGATATCGTGCATAGTTGGAATATGGGTTATGACACTGACACGAACTATAATTATGGATACTTTACCCAGCTTAATCCTTATGCTCTTCGTTTCAACTTTTTATCACAAGGTTTAGCTTTCCCTGATTTAGGCCCAAATACTACTGCTTGTGAATTAGGTTTTGGTAATGGCATTAGCGTAATTATGCATGCTGCTGCTAGTCCTATTAAATGGTATGGTAATGACTTCAATCCATCCCAGGTAAATTTTGCTAAGTTGTTAGCTGAGCGTGGTGGCGTTAAAGTTGACCTTCGTGATGATGCTTTTGACCAATTCTTAAACCGTGAAGATGTTCCTATGTTTGATTACATCTGCTTACACGGTATTTGGTCATGGATCTCTGCTGAAAACCAAGATGTAATTGTTGAATTTGTAAGAAAGAAGCTCAAAGTAGGCGGCATTTTATACGTTTCTTACAATGTTGGCCCAGGCTTTAGTATTGTTGAGCCATATCGCTATCTAATCTGGACTTATGTTAATAATTTAGGCGATCCATCCTTAAATCATATTCAAAAGCTTCCACAGGCTCTTGAGTTTGTTGACAAGTTACTCAAACTTGACCCAGGATACAGCAAAGCTGCTCCATGGAGTATTGAAAACTATAAGAAGCGCATTGTTGAGGCCGATCATAACTACGTAGGTCACGAGTTCTTAAACTCAAATTGGTTTATTGAACACTTCAATGTTATTGCTGACAAGTTCGAAACTGCCAAGCTGTCTTTTGTTTGTCAGTCTCGTTTAATGGATAACTTTGACGACATTATCTTCAAAGAAGAAGAGCGTGAAGTTTTAAAGCAATACGTAAATACTCCTTTATATCAGCCAGTTCGTGACTACATTATTTCCCAAACATTCCGCTGCGATGTTTACTCTAAGGGTGTAGTTAAGCTTAGCAACAAGCAACAACTTAAATGCCTCGATGAGACCTTCTTTATTCTTACCCAATATCATAAGGGCAATGAATTTACCTTCAATTGCCGCTTAGGTGCAGTGCCTGTAGACCTTGATCGTATTAAGAACATTATGCAGTTCATGAGCGATTATAAGGTGCACTCCTTTAAGCAAATGAGAGAGGCTCTTTCTCTTGAGTGCGATGATGGTAAGAACACCTCTAAGAATGCCCTTAAGCGTATCCCAGAAGAGGAGCTATTCTCTAATCTGGTTTATGCTGTTGCTTCTGGTATGATTACTGTTGCCATTGATCCAAGCACTATCTCTCAAGAAACCATTAATACTTGTAAGGCTCTTAACCAGCACATTTTACAAGGCAACCAAGATGAGTCTATTTGTGCTTTAGCCTCTCCTGTTACAGGTGGTGGTTACTATATCGATGATATTGAAAAGATCCTCATTAATCTGGTCTTAAAGCTTAAAGGTATTACCGAAAAAGACTTGAGCAATGGTCTGCTTTCTATTCTTGATGAATCTGCAACTATTACCCTTAAGGGTAAGGTTTTATCTGATCCTAAAGAAATCCAGGAAAAGGTTAAAGTCTTTGTTCATGAGTTCTTAGTGTTTAAGATGCCTCTTTATAAGAACCTGATGATTATCTAAAACTGGCCTTTATTTGCTTAACTATTAACTAACTAGAAAATACAATGCCTTATCTATTACTTGATAAGGCCATTGTTTCATACTATCTAAGTTAGCACTTTAGATTAAATACGGTATTGTCTCATGTCTAAATGGACTCAAGAATTTAAGTACAACTTACCAAGGGCCTACGTCGAAAATAACGAGACTAGTCCTCTTTACCTTCGTTATCTTTTAACCTCCAAGGGCTTTGCTTGCCCTGACTTTTCCCAAGGAAATTGCCTTGAAATTGGCACAGGTAATGGCGTTGGTTTTAGCGTTAAAACAATGTGCTCTACCGCTCACTGGAAGGGCCTTGAATTTAACCCAACTCTAGTTAACAAAACTTTAAGAAGAGCCAAGCAATGCCATATTAAGTTGGACTTAACTTCTGATGATTTAGCTTCCTTTGTTAAACGTCCTGATTTACCAAAATTCGACTTAATTTGCGTTGATTTTGTTTGGTCATGGATCAGCAAAGAAGATCAAGAGCTCATTATTGACTTAGTTAAGAACAACCTTAATGAAGGTGGTGTTTTCTACGTCTCTTATAACTGTACTACTGGTATGACTAACTTCGAGTCCGTACGTGACTTAATGAAGCTTTATGATACCAACAAGCACAATAACTCAGTTAGCAATAAAGATAAGGTACTCAGCATTAGTAAGTTCCTCTATCCTATTATGGAGCTTAACCCATGCTACGTTATTGCTCAGCCAGACTTTGCTCAACGTATCCAGCAAGCTTGCTTTGCTCCAGATCAGTTCTTAAGTGAGAACATCAATACTTATTGGCATATGGAGCATTTTAGTGAACTTGCCAAGCGCTTAGATCGTGCTGATATGGGCTTTGTATGTTCTGCTAATGGTGCCGATCATTTAGACCATATTAATTTAACTCAAGAGCAAATTGAGTTCTTACAGCCTTTATTAGGCACTTCCTTATATGAAGAGTGCCATGATTTCATGGTTGATCAGCGCTATCGCTATGATGTCTTTATTAAAGGTGCTGTACCTCTTAATACTAATGAGTTCTTGGACGAGTTTGCCTCACAAAATATCGTTATGATTACCAATGCAGCTAACTTTGACTATAAGTTAGCAGGCAATAATGGTGAGGTTGAGCTACCACGTGAGCTTTATGAGCCATTAATTGCTCTTCTATCTGATAATCAAAGCCATAACATAGGCATGCTTATCAACACTATTCTCAGTGAGCGTAGTGATATTGAAACTAGTGATCTTATTGCAGCCATCAACACTTTAGTGTTCTCTGGTATTTGCTCAGTAGCTGCACATAATGAAGAAATTAGCCCAGAATGCTTAGAGCAGAACCTACGTATGAACTTAAACATCATTAATAGCTTTAGTGATAATGATAATATTTTCGTAGGCTCTCCTTTGCTCCAAAGTCCTGTAGCATTGCCTGCAATTGATGCCCACATGCTACGCATCTTTGTTAATACCCCAGACTGCACTGATCTCCACTTAGTTGAGGGTCTATTACAATTATGCGTCTCTGGTCAGATTTCTCTAAACAGTGATGGTCAGCTTAATGATGAGCAAATTATCAAGGCTACTACTGAATGTGTAGCAGCCTTCTTAAGCCAGTCATTACCACTTTATAGCAAGCTCTTAATTGTTTAATACACCGCTAAACACTATTAAGCTATTGCTAAAACTAGCCCACAAGGTCTAGCTAGCCCCATAGGCGGCAATCTCATGAGGTCAGATCACGCAACACTAGTGCTCTGACCTTCAAAGCAATAGCCTCTTATAGGCCTTTTATGGGCTTTTTAAAAGCTTTTAGGAGCCTTTTGGGCTAGGCTCAAAGTTTACTTTGCCCTAAAAGCCCAAACCAAGCTCCATAGCTGTCCTCTTTAGCAAATCTTCTGCGTTTTGTTAAAAGACAGCTTTTTTATTGCCAACTTATAAAAACTTCCTTGTAAACAACCATGTATGGATCAATAATATAACAGAAGATACATTATCCTTATTTATAGCAAAATTTTGCGGAAAACTTACTCTCTATAAATAAGATTTAATATTCAAACAATTGACATTGGGAGAGAATTCAATATGTATATTAAGCAAATTCTTATTTCAGGCTTTCGTAATTTTAAGAATGCTATTATCCCATTCCATGAAGGAGTTAATGTAATTATTGGACATAATAATACAGGCAAAAGCAACTTATTGCGTGCTTTAGCTATTGTTCTTGGACAGATTGATGCACGTAAATTAAATGTTAGTGACTTATTTTACGAAACAGATGAGTCTGTGCTTAAAAAGCAGTCACCTCGCATCAAAATAGAAATTACATTAGGCATAAAAGAGAATGAAGCGACTAACAAAAGCGAAATGGCTGTGTTTTTTGAATGTTTTACCGACCTTAATCTTTTAAACGAGGCAGTATTACGATATGAATTTAAATTGTCTCCAGAACAAGAAGAGCAAAATTATATAAATGATGTTAGTAAAGCAACATCACATAAAGAAATATGGAATATCATAGAGCGAGATTATATAAGATTCTATAAAGCCATTCGTTCTGGTGGTGCAAAAGAACAATCTGAAGTTAAAGTTAGTGATGTTTTAGATAAGATTGACTTGCAGTTTCTTGACGCAATACGTGATGTAAGTCGTGAACTATATGCTGGTTATAACCCACTTCTCAAGACAGTGTTAAATTACTTTATTGATTACCAATTCAATGTAGGTGATAACAACGATAAGGTAAATGAATTAAGGAATACTTTTTCCAAAACATCTAAAGATCTTATTGAAAACTTAAAGGCAAGATTAGAAGACGGCAAAAATTTATTTTTGAAGTATGCAATTGATGCAGGTGCTACATTTAACGGTGCAAAACCAGATTTTGATGGAGAGTTGACCGAAAATGATATGTTTGCAGCACTAAGAATGATTATTAAACATGATAATGGTGTAGAGATCCCTGCAACATATAATGGATTAGGTTATAACAATCTAATCTATATGTCACTCTTAATTGCAAAAATGCAGTCAGACAGTAGCCATGCTTACATGAGAAACAGCGCCAAGGTCATGTCTTTCCTTGCTATAGATGAATGTGAAGCTCACTTACATCCTGCAATGCAGTACAAGTTCCTAAAATTCTTGAAAGAAAACCATGCCAACGGCCAAGTTAATCAGATATTCATCACTACACATTCCCCTCAGCTAGTCTCAGCTGTAAATATCGATGATTTAATATGTGTAACTTCTACTAAATTGGGAGAAGTAAATGTTGGCTACCCTCGTACCATTTATAACACAAATAATAAAGCTGATTTTGATTCCAAACAATATGTCACTAGATTCCTTGATGCGACAAGGGCTGATATGTTCTTTGCAAAAAAGTTAATATTTGTTGAAGGACTAGCTGAACAGTTATTAATTCCAGTTTTTGCCAAATATTTAAATATTGACCTTACTGATAAGCATGTATTGGTAGTAAACATGGGAGGAACTTATTATCATCACTTCCTAAAAATGTTTGACACGCTCAAGCCTTTTACAATCAATAAGAAAATAGCCTGCTTGATCGATATTGATCCTTGTAAAAAAGAGAAAGGATCCAATTCAAAGTTTAAAGCTTGTTATCCTTATGAGGTTAATTTAAATAACAGCTCAACTAGCAGTTCTACTGAATTTGAGTTCACCCATCATGGCGATTATGAGTTGATCTGCTATGAAAAACACCATAACATCAGATACTTCCGACAAGATAAAAAATATGGTAAAACGCTAGAGTATGAAATCATGCGTGAAAATCCAAATTGCAAATTACTTATTACTGAATCCCTATCAAATTCCAATTTATTGTCTAAAATGATTGTTGAAGATGATTGGAGAAATATTATAAGTTTGCTTGACAATAAAAAAGGTCGTGAATTTGAAATTATAAAGTCAGCAATACAAGCATCTGACTGGTCCGATCAAGAAAAGCGTGCCGCCTTGATAGCATCTGTTTATTTGAAGTCCCTTGAAAACTCAAAGGGTAACATTGCTTTAGAGCTAAGCGTAGCACTTATGGCTAATCTAGAAAAGCCTAATGGTGATAGAGTAATTTTTCATGTACCTAAATATATTGAAGAGGCATTAAATTGGCTAAAAGAATAACATCTTCAGACAGCTTACCTATTGACGAGTCATTTAAATTAAGCGCTGGCCCAGGCGCTGGAAAGACTCATTGGTTAGTCAATCACATAAAAGATGTAGTATCAAAAAGTATCAAGCTTGATGTAGCTCGGAAAATAGCTTGTATCACTTATAGCAATGTAGCTGTAAATACCCTAAATTCACGCATTAATATTGGATCAGATATTATTGAAGTTTGTACCATCCATAGCTTCTTGTATAAGAATATTTTTAAACCTTATGTTCATCTAATAGCTGAAGAAAAAAAGATTCATCTAGATAAACTTACACTTGTTGAAGACATTTTTTCGAATAAAAAGTCAAATCTCGATAATGCACGATCTCAAGAGACTTTGAAAAAGTATAGAGAACTAGGATATATTTCATTTAATGATTTGTTGACTTTATCTACATATTTACTTGAAAAATATCCAAATTTGTATCTATTGATGAGTATCAAATATCCATATATCTTCATTGATGAGTTCCAAGATACTTCCCCTATGCTTATTCAAATCCTTACTACATTAAGTAATTATGGTGTAGTTATAGGCGTTGTTGGTGATAAAGAACAGACTATATATGAATTTACTGGCGTTCAGCCAGATCAATTTGATAAATTTTCAATACAAGGGATGAAAGAGTATGAAATTCATGAAAATAGACGTAGCACTAAGCCAATTGTAGAATTGCTTAATACTATGAGAACTGACTTTAAACAAAAGTGCCTGAATGAAGCAGAAGGTATGGTTCCAGAACTAATCATAGGTGATAAGAATCAATGCTATGAATATTGCTTAAGAAAGTGTGCAAATGAAAATGTTCAAGTGTTGGCCTTTACAAATCAAACAGTCAACTCTATGAGACCAGATGCCTCTAAACATAACAGTTCTAGAAAATTAAACTTCGATTTCGATAATGATACTTTGCGCAAGCTTTATTTAATTACTTGGATAAAGGCAATAGAATACGCCCGAATGAATGACGTAACAAACACCTTATCTCAGTTAAAAGTCTTTAAACAAGACCAAACTGACATTAAGGCCAAACTAATCATGCTATTACAAAACTATCACTGCTACAGTAAAGGAAATGTTTTGGATTTATACATGTTTCTGGTTAATTATATCGGGTTCTATATCCCTGAAATATTTGACTCATCTACTATGGGATCTTATATGAATTACTCGTATAGTGAAGCTGCTTTGGGTATAACAATAGCCGATCCTAAAAGTATATATAAGACTATCCATAAGTCAAAAGGGGAAGAGTATGACAATGTTTTACTCGTTCTTTCTAACGAGCAAGATCTTAAATTTTTAACACAAAGTCGAGTCAACTATAGATTATATTATGTAGCAGCTAGTAGAGCTAAAAAACGATTATTTATCAATGTCCCTACATTAGATGATGAGTCACTGTATAATGAACTTTGCCGTATACCAATTAATATACTCTCCTACAATTAACCACTATCTTATCATTTTGCATAAATATAGCTCTAGCCTAACAATACCGATGTAATAGCGCTCTAGCTAATTGATAGTTGCTATATTTATCCAGCTAATGGTAAGAAGAAGCCTCACTAAATTGTGTGATCTTTAGTGAGGTATACTTGTGTCTAAATTTAAATCTGTTTGCGAAGCTCTAAACAGCCCCAACCTTCATAGCCACGGTAAACCAGCTCAAGCTACCTTACCTTATACAGGAACTAGGTAGCATAGCTTCCTTATAGTGCATAGTAATAGGCATACAACAGCCCAGGGCAATGCCCTAGAGTGCAGCGCAGTGAGTTGCAGCGCATTGCTGTGCCATACATTGCTATGCAGTGCCAGGCAAGCCAGCAAGCATTGTTGGGCTGCCTAGGGCTTTAGTTGTTTGGGGCCTTTGCCAAGGCCAGGGCTGGCTTGGCTGAGCTTAAAATATGGGCTTACCTTGCAAGTTGTAAGGTAAGCCCTTTGCTAAGATGGGAAACTTAGCTTGTTAGAGAAGATTAGAGCTCAATAGTAAAGCTACCTAATTGATTTGGCTTTACTAATACACCTAAGTCAGTACGCTCAATGGTGGCATCAGAGCTGGTGGCTACGGAAACATTACGTACTAATACGCTAATATCCTTGGCCTCACCCTCGCCTACAAAAGCGATAGTATTGCCGCAACGTGCAGCCTTTAAGGTAAATACGGTCTTACCTTGTAAGTCGGTCACTACAGCTTGAGTATCAGCACCATCTTGTAGTTCGAAGAGTTCAAACTTAGTGCCTACGTTGTACTCATAATCTGGCTTGGTATCAATAGCACCACGAGCTAATAAGGTATTCTCACGAACATAAAGAGGTAGAGACATATAGTCATGCTTCTCATGGTAGTAAGAACCACCCTCTTTAACCTCATTAGTAATTAAGGAAGTCCACTTGCCCTTTGGTAAGTAAACATCAACCTCACCATCTTCGCTAAATACTGGAGCCACTAAGAGGTTGCCACCCATCATGTACTGAGTTTCTAAGTGGTCGCAAACACGATCCTCGTTAAACTCTAAGGCCATGGCGCGTAACATTGGAATACCTGTTACGTGTGAGTAAGCAGCATTTTGGTAGAGGTAAGGCATTAAGTTGCACTTGAGCTTGGTAAAGAAGCGTAATACATCGCATGCCTCATCATCATAGTTCCAAGGTACACGGTAAGACTTAGAACCGTGGAGACGGCTGTGAGAAGACAACATACCAAAGGCACACCAACGCTTGTAAATATCAGCAGGAGCAGTGTTCTCAAAGCCACCAATATCATGGCTCCAATAAGAGAAGCCAGACATGGACAAGGATAAGCCACCACGTAAGGTTTCAGCCATAGACTCGTAGTTAGCATAGCAATCACCACCCCAGTGTGCTGGGAATTGCTGACCACCAGCCACAGCAGAGCGAGCAAATAATACGCTATTGCCTACACCAACCTTCTCCTCTAAGACCTCAAATACAGCCTTGTTGTATAAGTAGGTATAGAAGTTGTGCATCTTGATAGGATCAGAGCCGTCGTGGTAAACCACATCAGTTGGGATACGCTCACCAAAGTCAGTCTTGAAGCAGTCTACGCCCATATCAACTAAGGCACGTAATTTATCTTGGTACCACTTGGTAGCCTCTGGGTTAGTAAAGTCTACTACGCCCATACCAGCTTGCCATAAATCCCACTGCCATACATCACCATTAGGCTTCTTTAATAAGTAGCCATGCTCCATACCTTCCTTGAATAGAGGTGATTTTTGACCAATATAAGGATTGATCCATACACAGATCTTTAAGCCCTTATCATTCTTTAAACGGTCAAGCATGCCTTGTGGATCAGGGAAGCAAGCCTTATCCCAAGTGAAGTTACACCACTCAAAGCCTTCCATCCAGAAGCAGTCAAAGTGGAAGACACGTAATGGAATATCACGTTGCGCCATACCATCGATAAAGGAGGTTACGGTTTGCTCATCGTAATTAGTGGTAAAGGAGGTGGTTAACCATAAACCAAATGACCATGCTGGTGGTAGAGCTGGCTTGCCAGTTAAATCAGTGTACTTAACTAATACGTCTTTTGGAGTTGGGCCATCAATTACAAAGAAATCGATAGACTCACCCTCAACAGAGAACTGAACCTTAGATACCTTTTCAGTAGCAACTTCAAAAGATACTAAGCCAGGCTCGTTAACAAAAACACCATAGCCCTTATTAGTTAAATAGAAAGGTACGTTCTTGTATGCTTGCTCAGTGCTGGTGCCGCCATCACGATTCCAAATATCAATGATTTGGCCATTTTTAACACAGCTAGTGAAGCGTTCGCCTAAGCCATATACCAGCTCATTAACGGTAATGTCTAAACGCTGGAAGGTATAACGCTTGTCATTGTAAAGGTCAGTGGCATAGCCAGCATTCTTAAAGTAATCAGAACCTGTAATGCGCTTGCCATCACGCAAGAAGTCCATAGACCAGGTTTTCTTGCTAAAATGTAAAGATAAAGAGCCAGATTTATACTCAATAAAGTCCTCATTATCAATAAACTCAACATCTACCTTAGATACCTTGAGCTCATGATGTGGACCATGATCTACCACGCCAATGAAGTGGCTCATCTTAACGCCAATTACACCTAAATGAGGTGAGGTAATTTCAATGGTAAACATTGCAGAGTCAAGGGTCTTTGCACGGTCATCTAAAGTTTCTTTAGTGGTAGCAAAAACAGTTAATTTACCATCTTCAAAACGGTATTGATAAACCTGCACAGGATTGATAACAGAAAGGTTCTTCTGGATTAACCAATTTCCATCACTGATCTTCATGGCATTCTCCTCTTTTCATAAACGTTGTATTGCAACTATAGACTTATCTCATGTCCTCACAACATGAAATACAAGCAAACACAAAGAACTTGCGCATGACAACTACAAAAGTGCGCATATATGTGCTCGAGCACATATATGAATGCACATTTTATCTTAAATCAGCTCATTAGCCTAATATATACTTTAAAACTCTGCATTAGATCGCAGTTTTTTACCCCAAAAAAGCAAGTTTTTGCAAACGATTGATAGTACATGCAAACTTACATAAAAAGTACTCTACAAATTTGATTTGCGCCCCTTGTAAATTACACTCCATTATCCTGCCCCTCAAACATACTAAGATATTGTGGCAGGTTCTCTTGAAGAGAGCTTAAATGCCACAAATTCCCCAACTCACAACATTAATAGCCCAGCATTTTTACAGCACCGCACTCAGCACCAAGCTACTTATAGCTAATTTTATATGCTCCAATGACTTGCTCTATAAACGCCCATCTTATCTTGTGCCCATACACACAAGCAAACACACCGCTCAGCCCTTAAAACTCATGCTCCGCCTCTACTTGTTAGACCAACACTCAATTGCAACAATAGCAAAACACTCCCTACTCTTTCATCTATTACTTTGATGGCATGACAAGAACTACTAACCAGCTTTAACCTCCAGTGCTATTAGCAGCCCACTATCTTGTTTGCTCTTTTAAGCAATTACATTAAGAGCCGCTCCCTCAATAAGCATCACTATCGAGCTTGATAAGCTTTGCTAAGCTATTATGTACCTGGTAGATGGCAGCAAGGATGGCATACCCACATACTGGCTGGAACTTATCTTTTTAGTACTTGTTGTGCCTTGCATTGTCTTTTCTGGGCATATTTAGCTTGCCTTTGCTTGTGCTTGTGCTTGTGCTTGGACTGGTGTTGCTGGGCTTTACCTTACTTAGGTTAGCTTTACTTTAGGTAAGGAATGGAAATGAAAACTTAAGGGCTGAGGCTACTTAAGAGTGCTGCTAATAAAGCAGGTGCAGAGGCTTAGGCTGTGGCTGTAGCTGCGCTAGCAGCGGCAGCAGCAGCGGCAGCTGGCTGCTGTGACGGCGGGGAATGGAGATAAAAAAAGGATCACCCCTTAGAGGTGATCCTCTTTTTTTGCCTATAGTCCCTACTTAGGACTAAGAGTAATTACTTTTAATTACTTAATGAAGCTCTTGGCGTAAGCTACGATGGAATCTGCGATCTCATCGGTGGTGCCCTTGTCAGCACGAACTAATAAGTCGTAGTTTTGTGGGTCGCCGAACTCTTGAGCGGTAAAGTGCTTGTAGTATTGAGCACGCTTAGCATTTTCACGATCTAAATCAGCTAAGGTCTTGCCTGAGTAGGCAGTAACACCACGCTCTTTACGGAAGTTATCAGAAGCACCGATAAATACGGTTAAAACATTACGCTCATTGTGTAATACGAAGTCAGCACAACGACCTAGAATTACGCAGCTCTCGTGCTTAGCTAAACGAGCAATAACTCCAGCCTCAGCTTCGAAAATCTGCTGATTTAAAGGCTTCTCACCACGCATACCGAAAGAGAAGAATGGAGTGAAGTTTAAACCTAAAGGTGGAACTTCTCTCTCAAGCTTTAAGAGCTCTTCTTCAGTAAGTTGATCGATCTGAAGTTGGGCAGCAGCAATGTGAACTAACTGACGATCATAGAGGTGAACGCCTAATTTCTCAGCAACCTTAGTGGCAATCTCACGACCAGCTGCGCCATATTGACGGGAAATAGCAATTACGATATTTGACATTTTTTAGACCTTATTCCTTAACAATGGAAATGCAAATCTAAGCGCAAAGAGTCTCCACCACTCTATGTCAGATGAGTTTAATCATAACTAAACTCATTGTTTGTTTAAACTTAGCTCTTATGCTCATTAACAACTAAGTTAAACCTGCTCTACTAATTGCACTATTTGCAATGATGATCGATGAATACATCATACCCTAAATTTCTTAATTTTGTAATCTATTTACATAGATACACATCGATATTAAAAACTTCATAGTTTTTATGATCCAAACTATTCTATGGTTTTTAATGGAATTTAGGGATGTAAAACTAAATAATCATGTGCCAGCAAAACCATATTTTCGTTAGAATTACTGATAAATATCGTATTTGTAGCACTGCTATAATAGTTTTATCTACAATTTTAACCTAGCTATTTGCAATTTTAACTAAAGCTTTATTTTGCTCAGCCTTGCACCTATCTTGTGCGCTGCAAAACATGCAAAATAATGCAAAAATATGCAATAAATAAATAAATAAAAATCAGAGGTATATCAAACATAAAATATTTTCCATACCCCTGATTAATTGCTAGAGGAGAACTATAGAAGAAAGATTGTAAACTACAACTACTCTTTGTCTACGTAGCTAAAGTAGTCAAAGTCTGCATTCAAGTGAGTGCCTTGCATATCAATACAGGTTACACCAACAAAGGCACCAGTAAAGAAAGCTAAACCACCATTACGCTGGATATGATCGTCAGATAGATCACCTGATCTAAACTTGTAATCAATAGCAGTGAAGTTTACGCCATCAAAGCTATAGAAGTATTGGTAGTACTCACCACGTACTTCCACCTTGAAGTGAACAGTAGTTACGTCCTCAGGGATCTTAATTAACTTACCACCTAAAGGAGCATAGTACTTCTTGATGGAACGACCAATTACATCAATGCAACGACCTAACTCTTCATCCCAAGTTACATAGGCAAAGGTGAAGTTATCACGGTTGTAAATACAGGTCAAACCAGCTAACTGTTGGAAGGTCTCTGGCTTAAACTCAACACTGGTCTGAGCATCAAAGTTTACAGAGCGCCAACGGCGAGCAACTAATGCTTGAGTGTGGTAAGAAGCTAAAGACTCGTGGCCATAGATTCTTAAGAAGCCTGGACGCTCCTTTAAAGTTACCATCTGCTCAGTTAAAGGTACACGTAAAGATTGGTAGTGAATATTGAGCTCTTCACTATCAAAGTCATCACGGCCAGGCCAAGTTGGAGCAAACTTAACTTCTGGTAAGTTTGGAGCCTCAACCTCTAAAGAGCCCTGACGACCACCAACTACACGTGGCCAACCATCAACCCACTCAATCTTTTGAATAGCAGTCTCACGACCTAATGGGCAAGTGCCATGAATACCAATATCAAAGATAGGCTTTCTGCCTAACTCTAATGGACGGCTGGTTAAGTGAGCTAAGTACCACTCGCCATTTTGAGTCTCAACTAAGGAGGCGTGACCGCACTTTTGTAAACCATTATCTGGAGTATAGAAAGCACTTAACATTGGGCTTTGAGGATCTGCCTCATATGGGCCCCAAATATCCTTAGAGCGAGCAATAGCCTCGCTGTGGTGATAGTCAGTACCACCTTCGGCGCACATTAAGTAGTAGTAGCCATTAATCTTGTATAAGTGTGGGCCTTCGGTCATACCAACTGGAGTACCCTTCCAAATTACCTTTGGCTTGCCAATAAGCTTCTTTTGCTCATGGGAGTACTCTTGCATTACGATGCCATAAGACCAGTGATGGCCGATACGGTGATCCCAAATAGGATTTACTAAGTACTTGCGACCATCATCATCATGGAATAAGGAAGGATCAAAACCTGAGCTATTTAAATAGATTGGATCTGACCATGGGCCCTTAATATCAGTTGCAGTGGTTAGATAGTTGTGACCATCACGGAAAGCCGAACTATCCTCAGTCTTCATATCAGTGTAGATAAGGTAGAACATGCCATCGCAGTAGCTTAAGCAAGGTGCCCAAATACCACCGCCATCACCATTACCCTTCATATCTAAAAGCTTAGTAGTATTTAAAGGTAAAGATACTAATTCCCAATTTACTAAGTCTTTAGAGTGATGAATACGAACACCAGGGAACCACTCAAAAGTAGAAGTGGCAATATAGTAATCATCGCCTACACGAACAATAGAAGGATCTGGATTGTATCCAGGTAAAACAGGATTTTGAATTTTCATATTAAACTCTTACCTATTACTAAAAAGCCACAATTAACTGATGTGGAATCTTAAAACAACTACAAAGCACTACCATATTAATGAATATCTAATATGAGACTGATGCCGTGCTTTTTGCTAAATAAACTAGCTTATGTACCAAACAAGTTAATACATTTAGGAAAAAACAAAGCAAATGGTGAGATGTTTATATTTTTGGGAGGAGCCCTCTTAAAAGCTTTTAAGAGGGCTTTTTGATATAGCTTTTAACTAAGCTTCTAATTATTGGGCAGCACCAAACTTAGCAGCTTCCTCAGCACGACGAACAGTTAAGTCCTTCATAACTTGAGGGTGAATCTTATCTAAGTTGCCAAGTAAGGAAATTACTAAGCCAGCAATAGATAATACTAATGGGATCAAGAAGTTGATGTTTAAGATAGCCTGTAAGGTCTCTTCTGGTTGTACTTCTAAGGTAGCGTCGTAGTTTACTAAGGATAAAGCCCAACCTACGATAGCACCGCCTAAACCTAAGCCAATCTTGAAGCCGAAGGAAGATACAGAGTAAGTAGCACCATCTAAACGACGACCAGTTACCCACTCGCCATACTCAACTACGTCAGCAATCATGGCGAACATAGCTACTAAGTGCATGCCCCAACCGAAACCCTTGATGGCTGAGCCAACTAACATGAGGTAGTAATCAAAGGAACCAATCGTCATATCAGTGCCTACTAAAAGCTGACACATGCCGTAGCCAATGATATAGAGAATGTATCCGAAAATAATAGCATTCCACTTACCCTTGCAGAGCTTCATAATGAATGGGAAGAAGAAGCAAGCTACTAATTGAGGGAAGGTACTAGCAAAGTTTAAGTGGCCAAAGAAAGTATCATCTTGGAGGATATAACGGGCTAAGTACATGCCAGAGGCACCAGTTAAACCAGCATTAGCAAAATCGATAACAAAGAAAGCAACTAAGAAGAAGAAGTACTTGTTATGGGCTAAAACGCTAAGGGACTCTCTTACAGTAACCTTATCCTCAGCAGCACGTGGCTGTGGCTTTACACGCTCCTTACATACAAAGAAGCAGAGCATTAATAAACCAAAAGCAATAGCGCCATATAAGGAGGTAATACCAAGCCAACCTAAGCTCTTAGCAGCAACTGGAGTTACATAACCTAAGATTAAGGCACCAACAGCGGTCATCACAAAGCGGTATGAGTTCATACTGGCTCGCTCTTCTACAGAGTTAGAGCAGAAGCTTTGTAAGCTACAGAAAGCTAAGTTACAGCTGGTGTAGAAAACTACAGTTAAGAAGAAATAAGTTAAGAAAGCGTAAGTTACTTTTAATGTGTAGTTAGCAAAATCAGGCACAGTAAAACTCAGTACCAAGAAGATACATAAGAGTGGAGAGCTCCATAAAATCCAAGGACGTGCCTTACCTAACTTAGAATTGGTACGGTCAAGTAAATAGCCCATAACCAAATCAGAGAAACCATCAAAAATTCTAACAGAAAGCATGATGGCAGCCACAGCTGCGGCGCTAATACCCAAGTCATCAGTATAGTAGATGGTCATAAACATACCAACTACGTTCCAAACTACGGTACAGCCTACGTCACCTGCGCCGTAACTCATTTTCTCAAAAGGTGAGAGAGGTTTTAACTGCTCCATCCTTAATCTCCTCCAGTAAAGCCTAATATATTCACCCTAAGCTAGTTGCTTAGCTTGACTATATATTGCTCAACATACTTATTTTGCTTAATCCTTCATCCTCACAATGAAATAAGCAAAACATAGAAAACTTAGAAAACACATAAACCAGATTTAACTAAAAATCGTGATTTTGCTATAAATATATGTGCACGTGCACAAATATTATTTAAAATAAAACCTGAACATTTTTCACTAACCTTAAATGGCATATAAGCAGTGTTATAGATACTAAAAAAGTTGAGTGAGTTGTGGTCAGGTTGAAAGGCAATTCACAACAGAACTTTATAAGAATATTTTCCTCTTAGCTAAGCTTATTTACCGTAATCTTAATATTGTTACTGATAAATATAACCAGCCTTAAATAGAATTTCTTATAAAGTTGCCTTTATCGGATGCCTAATAAAATACTTTTTTTTATGATAACTTTCATCAACAATTGAGCGAAATTATGATCCTTGTCAAGAATTTTTTGCAATTGTGTTCGAGCACACTGTCACAAACGGTTGTAAAACATGGCTTGCAATCAGGCTTTGCACAGTTTTCAGTAAACAAACTAGATAATTATGCCAGTTAAAGCCCCTTTCTCACTCAAACTACCCCCATGCACCACAACTACCCACGCCAACTTTTACCCCTCATGATTATTCTGCACTACCCTACACTACAATAGCTCTCTACATTAATATCCTTACTTATTAATATGAGCGCATACGCCCAGTATCACCAATCATCCTATAGCCCCAAAAGACTAACTACCTCATGAGCTCATACACCTTAAAGAAGCTTCCATCATCACTAAAGTTAAGCTCTTGCCAGGTGCGTATTCAGCAACTGCTATTGCCTCACTCCCTACCCATAAGGCCAATCTTGCTTTCTCAATCCAAGCACAAGCACAGCCAGGTACTACACTGCTATATGATATTTTCAGCGGCTCTCTCCACTTCCATACCTTAGCTTACCTTGCCATATAGCACCTGCCTTGTACTAACATGACTGACCTAACCAAATCTAAAAAGCCAGTGACTTACAAAGTCATAGCCTACACAGTATTTCCATACACAGACCTGCTCATAATGTTTGCTAGATTAAAGCTTGCGCCTAGGCTTAAGGAGCTTTTACTCACTTATTAGCAATCTTTACTTACTTTTAATAAGGTATTTACCCTGCTGATTTATGGTAATGAGGCAAATAGCTATGAGCAATTTTAGGGCATTAATAAAAGTTATCTTTTATAGTTACTACAATTATTGGGCGGTGCTTTAATTATATTTTTAGTAAAATTTGCGATTAAATGGCCATTTTTAACTAAAAACTACCACTGATGTCCTGCTTAGCAATTTATAGCCAAATTGAGTTTTTTCGCCTCAAATTAGAGCAAAAAATCGATATCTTTTATTAAGCGTCTTGGAATCTTTTAGTAAGCTCAATAGAATGCAACAAGATCATTTTTTGGTTAGCTCAATTACAAAGAGTATCAAAACAAAAGATACGCCTTATATTCCGTAGCTAGCAGCTTTACGGCTTACGGCCAAAGGCTTAAGTCCACCTAAAGCGACAACAGGCTTAGACTACCTTTCTAGTTAAGCACCTCTGTCATACAAAGTAGCTATTCTTTGCTTGGCAAGACCTTAGCTACCAAGCTTAGCTCTGTTAGATAAGCTACGCTGAGCCGAGCCAAGCCAAGCCAAGCTGCTCCGAGCCGAGCTGGCTAAGGCACGCTTTGAGTGTCATTGCTGTTAGTCTTGCGGCTCACTATGAGCTATACCTTTAAATAGGCCTTAATAAGTTTTTACCAAAAAAGCCAAACCTTATTAATCTAAATTTACCTGTGGAGAACCATATGGCTGAGAAAAAAAGTAAGCAAAAGCAAGTTCTTATTCTTGATGCGGGCATCGAAGGCCCATTTGCTAAAGGTGAATTAAACCACTCTTTTGTTAAAGTGGCCCAAGAAGTACTTGAAGCAAAGGGCATGAAAGTATCAGTTACTTTAGTAAAAGACGAGTATGACGTTGATGCTGAGGCCAAGAAAGTTGTTGCTTGCGATTACTTAATTGTCCAAACCCCAGGCTATTGGATGAGCTGCCCTTGGCAGTTAAAGAAGTACTTTGACACTGTTTTTGGTAATAAGGAAATCAGTGGCGGTGGTGATGGCCGTCATCGTGATAATCCTGACTCTAAGTATGGTACTGGTGGCTTGCTCACTGATAAGAAGTACATGCTCTCCTCTACTTGGAATGCACCTTTACAGGCCTTTACTGATGCCAATCAATTCTTTGGTGGTGTAGGCATTGACGGCGTATTATTGCCACTTCACAAGACCTTCCAATTTATTGGTATGTCTCCATTACCAAGCTTTGTAGCTAACGATATCTACAAAAATCCAAGCATTAAATTTGATTTAAATCGCTTCAAAGATCATATTGAGCAAAACTTTAACTAATAAGTTCCTGCCTACTCTTTAATGCTTTTACTATGCTAGGCGCTTATCCTTTCAGCGCTTAGCATAGCTCTACTCTCTTCTCATCTACTCTCTTATCCCCTTATTCAATCTTAACGAACTTAAGACCATCATTCATTATTAGCTCCAACCCAAACTGTGCTGGCATACATATACCAATCTAACTTTCACCTAAACAATACTTGATTTTGGAACTTTAACTAAATTATTAGCTACATAATCGATGATCTTTTTGATGATTATTTACGAATATAAATTTAAGTGAGATTTGCTCATGGTGCCACAAGCATAGCTAACCAGAATCCAGATTTTAATAAAGTGTTGGTATCACTAGTTTCTTGTGAACTCTAAAGCCATTTTGACCGTGCTTTATCTTTGACTAAGAGCAAGGTAAGGCTGGCTCATGATGTTTATGTAATGAACTTAAAACCAACGCAGGCTTTAAACAAGGTTAGCTATTAGTCAAATCTGTGCAAGGTATAGCAAAAGAGCTTAGCGGCTTAATTGAACATTGTGATATTAGCATGTTTGATGCTGCAACTTGGTACAAAATAGAATAGTGGTTTAAGCAGAGCAGGCAAATAGAACAAGTAATGTATGAGCTTGCCATTGATTTTATGGATGTATGATTTTCACCTACTCAGCTCTTATATATGGCTCAAAAGCTAAGCTTAAAAGCTTTAAGTGAGTTAGGTAAGGTCTTGCTAGTTAGATAGGTCAGAGTGGATTAATCTCAAAAAATAGCAAAGTAGGTTAAAGAGGATAAAGCCCTTTTTTGCATTAAAACATATAGATCGATTTCAATCTTGTCCAAAATTGCATCTTAAAATAATTTGATATAAATCAGGAGTTGACAAGCAAATTTTAATTTTATATACTTGACACGTGGGCTTGATATTATTGCATCTACAGCAAGGTTTTCTTGCATAAATAAGCCGTTTTGATAGATTGGTGCTATCAAGCTATATTACAAAATATAAGTTCCAATTAATAGTTTTACTAAAAGCTCCTTTGCTTTACAGCAGGGAGCTTTTTGCGTTTATAAGCAATGCAAATTTTCAAATGCCTAGAACGAGGTTGAGGAACCATCCAAAAACAAGAACGACGAAGCGGTCGCTTATGATAATCCCCTTAGTGATAAGGAACTAGTTGCCTTGTTAAATGAAAGCGACTTAAACCCTAACGACTACTTGATTGAGAATGAACGAACTGCATTAGCTGCACTGAAAAAAATAAGAGTGAAATGGGCGATCGCAAGCGCTCTTTAAGAAAGTTTTTAGGCAATGCCATTATCTCTGCACATATTAGTAGATAGCTAAAAAATCCTTCTGACAGCCAATTTGCTGTTGTACTGACACCAATCTATATATGGAACCTCTAAGCTCGCACTTATGAGCTAACTGCTAACTGTAGGTTTAGGCACTTTCATAATCAATACCAAGCGCAGGATAGAGCTACGATGCAAGCAGCCTATTAGGTTAGAGGAGTATTAGTGGTTAAATTGAAAGACCATTACATACTATCTAACCAAATTGGCATCTTAATTTGCTAATTGTTTTGTGCTTTTCCACAATTTTACTGGCTGATTAGTTTAGAGGCATTTGTTCAATGATTTTTCAATTTAACCACTAGGCGTACATTTCCACGCTACTAAAACTTACCCCACATTGATTTAAAGAGGCTTGCATATTAGTGCAGGCCTTTTTTGTTATTTGAGGCTAAAAAAATGATACCTAATAAATTGCCACCATATCTCTTCTTTAAATTAACTAACTACTCTTGTAGCGAAGACTTGAGCCATCTATTCACTGAGCCTTTAAAAGTTTTAGGCCCTAATGAGCTTGTAACTGCTTTGCAGTTCACCGCACAAAAGGCAGCCGAAGACTTTAGGGACACAGCGCACAACAGCAGCACTTGCAAAGGCAGTGCACGCAGGGCTAACGGCGACAATGGAAGCACAGCACAGCCATTAGTTAAAACTGGAGCCATGCTTAACTCTATCGTATGGAATCTAAGGAGATAAATAATATGGCTAAGCCAACAAAAACTACCAAGCAGCAAATAGACTTTGCAATAGGCGTGGTTTTTGGTCATATTCTTTATGAGGCTATGAACGACTTAGCTCTCATGATAATTTCTGACTCATTGCGCTGGATTACAATTCACCCTAACGGTAAACAGCATAAAGGCCGAGCATGCAAAATTGACTCAGAAACAGGCCAGATTAAAGGCGGAAACCTTCCGCATAATTTCTACAATAAGCCACTAAAGCAGGCTTTTGAACAAGCTGACAATAGTGAAGATAATCATTATTTTGCCTTACAAAGCACTGACTTGCCTAAAACTCAAAAAGGCAATGCACGCCCCTCAATAAAACCGCAAAAACTATCCCTAACAGAGTTAAAGGCTGCTAACATTCAAGGCGAACAAAGTCTAAAAGCCAATCCACTACCAAGTCGATTTAAAGACAAGTATGAGGGCATAAATTACCTTAAAAAACTTATGCCTAATACAAGGTATATCATTGATGATTTGCCTGTTAATGTTATTTACAGCCTTGCAAAAGGTTTATATTATTTTGGGCATTATTTTCCTTTTATTCTTGTGCGTGGTGTTGATGAGATTAACGAGTATAAGCTAAAGGTAGCTTTATATGAATCTCAGGCCAAGCAGCGCAAGCAAGTGATAAGCGCATTTAATTCAAACAAAGAGCTTATCAACAGAATAAAAATCCAATCTGAACAGTCAATAAGTTGGTTAAACAACTCTATAAAAGGACTTTCAGAAAATGAACTTCCTAATGTGCTCGATACTCTCGATTTTATTTATCCAATAGCTGATACCGACAGAAAGCCAGATGGCTCCTTAAAAGATGATGTTTATAAAAATCTTTTAAAGTTTTCTTTTCAACACAAATGTAACAAAACTAAAGATAAAGCACTTCTTGAAAAAGGCCTTATCATAAGCAAACCTCTAAGTCTTGGCAATAATGTAGCAGCGTGTTTTTATAAAGACTCTATCACTTTAAATGGCCTGTATTATGGTTATGATTCAGACATGAAACTTAGAAGATATTACTCCACCAAAGTACAAGAAGGCTGGACTTTTGAGCTTTCATCTGACTTTAACCCTCATATTGCTATTTTTATCCACGAACTCGCTCATGCAATAGATTATCAACTTGAAATCAGTCACTCTAAAGCTGTAATTGTTGACTATAATAATTATGTAACAGAAATGCGGCGCAAAAAAGTGACAAGCTATGCTTATCTTAATATCGAAGAGTATGTAGCTCAGATTATTTCAGAGGCAATAACAGCTAAAAGCAAGACTAGAAAGGCTCAAAAATTATTGCTTCATTCAATGGATCTTTGTCATAGAAAATCACAAAAGGATTAATTATGGATTTTGATGTTCATATTGCGGACAGTGTGTCAGAGGATCTCTTAGATATCATTCGCTGCAAGTATTGGTTTATTGATTTGTCTTTGTACCTGCTCCATGTCAACAATGGAGACGGCAAAGAGCTAGTAAAGGCTGTCAAGTCGTATGCTTTTTTCAGGGAAAAAACCGAGGAGGCTGATTACTGTAGATCTTTAATTGAATTTTCTGCTGACAATTTAAGAAATGGGCCAACATTCTATTCTTGCACACCTGAATACATGGACTATCTTAAAAGCGGTGGTAAGGCTAGCATGACTTATGAAGCCGCATTACAAAGGCTAGAGTTTGAACGAAAGTGCAATTGTCCTTTTAACCATGACAATTACGAAGTTCGACTTAAGTTTATCAATGAGCTAAAAAAATTTCGTAGTACGGTATATGAGTATTTAATTGACAAGGAAAAACCTGAGGGAGAATTACTTTCTCCTAAACAAGTACTCCATGTCATTGCTAAATTTTTTGCTTATGAAGTCGTGTTTTGTGAACCGTTATTTTAAAGTAAATTAATGGCCCCTATTACGGGGCTTTTTTATTGCCTATTAACTGAGGTTGTTTATGACTAAAACCACTGAAAGCAAGCGACGGCGTGATATGGCTATTGGTATAGCTATCGGTCATCTTATTGGGGACACGATAACCGCACTTAATAGCAATATCGCTAATGATGAAGCTCGTTGGATTACCGCTAAAAGCAAGGATAGGCGGCAGCAGTAAAAGATTCTTAATTGTCTCTGGAGCTGGGTTATCTTTTCTAAAAGGGCGGCCCTACGTAAAAAATGCAAGGCATGCTACTAAATCTTATGAAGCTTTGCGTGTAAAGAGCAGCACAAGCAGCATTATAAATAAACGCAAAAGAGCTAAGGTCTTTGCAAAAGGCAGTTAAGAACTTGCTCTAAAGCATAAGCATTAAGCGCAGAAAAAGGCAGCCATATAAGCAAAGGCTAAAGCTCCAGTTACTGCTACTGCTCAAAATGGTGTTAAGAATAAACAAGCTAACTCTCAAAAGACTGATAGAGCAACGCACCATGGGTTTTATCTGCTCACCCCAGGCAAATATTTGTTCATTTTTTTTCAAAGCTAACTGAATCAACGGCGCAGCATTGGACTAAAGCTCAATGGCACAAAGAAACTAAAGTCGCAGCTCTGGCATCAGGCTAAATAAGCCTTAGAGCAAGGCAAGTGTAAATAAATAAGCATGATGATTTAGAGAGCTATCAGGCATGCTAATTTGCGCTTGCTATGCATAGAGTCATAGCTGGTGACTAGAATGTTGAGGCTACAATGTTGTTCTTGAGCCAGACCTTCACGATAGAAGCAAGCTTGCTCCTCACTATCTCTTTTTGTTTGCTTAATGTGCTAAGGATTTTTTAGCTGTGCTTTTGCGGATGTAAATGGGCACGCTCATTTTTTTGAAAGATTTATAGGCTAATTGTTGAGTGAACTTTTAGCCATACATGTGAACTTTGGGTTTGCAAACTATGCATTAGGCCTTTGTAAATTATCAAAAGCTAAGCAAGGCAACAAATAGCCTGTTTTTCGTAGTTGTGGACTAGCTTAAAAATAATTTTCTTAGAAAGTTGGAGCTAGGGAAACAAATCTTGTTGCAGTATTACTGCAAAAATTCCTAAAATTTTACCAATAACAACACTTTAACCCCCTAAATATTTGAGCTGGCTCACTAATTTAACTTTTTATTGTGTCCGTGCACACTTTTTTATTTTTTGATGATTAAACTATTAGCCTAAAGTGACACAACTTATCAAAAGTGTGCTCACTTTAATAGGAGAACAACTATGTCTACGTATTAATTGCGTAGGTTTAAGTTTACGTGTGCAGTTAAAACTAAAAGACTTATTTTAGTTTGTGAGGAGTTTTACTTATGGCAGGAATTATCGAGCAAAAGGACGGCAAGTTATATCGCTACTTTGAGGGTCAAACTACCTGTATTGAGCCATGGGGTGCCAATGCTTTACGTGTACGCTCTGTAATGATGGGCTACGATATGGCTGCTGATGATTTTGCTTTAACCCAAGAGGTTGACAGTCAATATCGTGCTGGCAATGCCAATAGTGAAATCAAAATCTGGGCTGAGCGTCAGACTGTAGTATCAAACTTCCCAGGTGAGAGCTATATTGATGTACCTTGCGGCTCTATTACCAATGGCGATATTCGTGCTGAGATCACCGCTGGTGGTAAGATTAATTTCTACCAAGTAAAAACCAACAAATTACTCTTGGAGGAGTTTGCTCGTAACCGTCTAGATGGTCACTCTAAGGACTTAAGCGCACTTGAAATCTTAGGCCGTGAGTTTATGCCACATCGTGGTGGTGACTTCCAGTTAACTGCCCGCTTTGAGCCAAATGCTGATGAGCGTATTTATGGCATGGGCCAATACCAACAGCCATATTTAAACTTAAAGGGCTGCACTCTTGAGCTTGCTCAACGTAACTCCCAAGCTTCTGTACCTTTCATGATTTCCACTCAAGGCTATGGTTTCTTATGGAATAACCCAGCTGTGGGTAAAGTAACCTTTGCTAAGAACTTAACTGAGTGGGTAGCTTACTCTACAAAGAAATTAGATTACTGGATTTGTGCTGGTGATACCCCTGCTCAAATTGAAGAGCAATATGCCTCTGTAACTGGCACTGTTCCTATGATGCCTGATTATGCTATGGGCTTTTGGCAATGCAAGTTAAGATATGCCACCCAAGAGCAATTACTTGAGGTTGCTCGTGAGTACAAGAGAAGAGGCCTACCAATTGACGTTATTGTGTGCGACTTCTTCCACTGGGAGCACCAAGGCGACTGGGCTTTTGATAAGACCTACTGGCCAGATCCTGATGCCATGATCAAAGAACTCAATGACATGGGTATCGAGTTAATGGTTTCTATTTGGCCTACAGTTGAAACCAAGTCTGTTAACTTTAAAGAGCTCAATGAGCGTGGCTATTTAATCCGTACCGAGCGTGGCCTTCAATATGGTATGGACTTTATGGCACCAACTATTCACTTTGATGCTACTAATCCAGGTGCTCGTGAATTTGTTTGGGACGTTGCTAAGAAGAACTACTACGATAAGGGCGTAAAGTGCTTCTGGTTAGATGAGGCTGAGCCAGAGTATAAGATCTACGACTTTGATCATTTCCGCTACTATGCAGGTTCTAATGCTCAAATTGGTAACCAATTCCCTGTAATGTATGCTAAGACTTTCTTTGATGGCTTAAAGAAAGAAGGTCATGAAAAGATTATTAACCTCCTACGTTGTGCCTGGGCTGGCTCTCAAAAGTATGGCGCTTTAGTATGGTCTGGTGATATCGGTACTAGCTTTGCCGCTATGCGCAACCAGATTGCTGCTGGCTTAAATATGGGTCTTGCTGGTATTACCTGGTGGACTACTGATATCGGTGGCTTCCATGGTGGTAATCCAAATGATGAGGCTTATCGTGAGGTCTTTGCTCGTTGGTTCGAGTGGGGCACTTTCTGCCCTGTAATGCGTGTTCACGGTGATCGTGAGCCACGCCAAGACCCAGTAGGAACCACTGGTGGCGCAATGTGCTGCTCAGGCGGCCCTAACGAGGTTTACTCCTATGGCGATCGTGTTTACGAGATTTGTAAGAAGTACATGGATTACCGTGTTAAGCTCAAGCCATACATTAAAGAGCTTATGGAAGCTGCTCACAAGAAGGGTACTCCAGTAATTCGCCCTATGTTCTATGACTTCCCAGAGGACAAGGCTACTTACGATTACGAAGATCAACACATGTTCGGCCCAAGCCTCTTAATTGCCCCAATTTATGAGGCAGGTTTAGAGCAAAAGCAGGTTTACCTCCCTAAGGGTGCTTCATGGCGCAATATCCACACCAACGAAGTATTCGAGGGTGGTCAAGTAGTAACTGTTGCTACCCCACTTGAGATCACTCCTGTATTTGCTCGAGATGGCTTTGATCTTATCTAACTTTTTACTAGCTGTAACGCTACAGCCTAAACCAATCAAACATCTAGAGTAATTCTATATTTACTCACCAAAGCGGCCACAAGCCTATGGCCGCTTTTTTTAGAACTATTTCAGTTTACTGCTTAGCACTTTTTAAGGTTAATTAGAGTTCTAAGCAGTAAGCTCAAATCATAATAATCTATCAGTATCTAATGAGTACTTACTAAGCTACTATGCTTTTTAGTGTTTAATTTAATGGTTAGCTCTTTACCTTGTGACTTTCAAGGCTTTTCTTGCAACCCATCCTTGCAAGTTAAACTTAATTTCTAGCTAAAAGCCCCCTAAACTTTTAGCTAAGCCCAAGCCTCAGGTAATGTCATACTGTTAATAAAAACACTTATATAAGCCATTTTTTGTGAGGAAAGAGGATTTTATAATGGCTATTTATCACGTTAATCAGAAGTTAGGTTGTGATTGCAATTGCGGCTGTGCTGACAAGCCTTTTGCTACTATTAATCAAGCTGCCCAAGTTGCCCTTGCTGGTGATGAGATTATCATTCATGAGGGTGTTTACCGTGAGCGTGTTGCTCCTCGTTGGGGTGGTAAGTCCAATACTAATCGTATTACCTACCAAGCAGCCGCTGGCGAGCATGTTGTAATTAAGGGCTCTGAGGTTATCAGCGCTTGGGAAGATGCAAAGCTTGAAGGCGCTAAAGTTCCAGTATTTAAGGCTGTAATTTCTAATGATATCTTTGGTGATTACAACCCATACGACACCAAGCTCTATGGCGACTGGTTAATGGATCCATTCCCATGCCCATTACACACTGGTGATGTTTATTTCGATGGTAAATCTCTTTATGAGGCCGTAACTTTAGACGAGTTAAAAGATCCTAAAGTTCGCAAAACTGGCCCTTGCTCACCATGGTGCGGCACTGAGGAAGTCATTCCAAATTGTGAAAACACTGTTTTCTTATGGCACGCTGTAGTTGATCATAAGGCTAACACCACCACTATTTACGCTCACTTTGGCAACTTCACTAAAGAGCAATTAGCCGACCACCTAATCGAAATTAACGTTCGTGAGACCTTATTTGCTCCAAGCCAAGTTAATACCAACTACTTAACTGTTCGTGGTATTGAGTTTGCTCATGGCGCTACCCAATGGGCTCCACCTACTGGCGTTCAAAGAGGTATGCTTGACACTTACTGGTCAAAGGGCTGGATCATTGAGCACTGCCATTTCCATGATGCAAAGACCTCTGCTGTTTCCATTGGTAAAGAGATTTCTACTGGTGATAATGAGTCTACTCGCTTCAAGCGCAAGCCAGGCTACCAGCACCAACTTGAGGATGTCTTTAAGGCTGTAAACCGTGGCTGGAGCTTCGATATTATTGGTAGCCATATTATCCGCTACAACGTAATGCACGATTGCGGACAAAACGGTATTGTTGGTCACTTAGGCTGCATTGGCTCTGACATTCACCACAACAAGATCTACAACATTGCTATGAAGCATGAGTTCTTCGGCCATGAAATTGCTGGCATTAAGCTCCATGCTGCTCTCGATGTTCGTATCCACCACAATGAGTTCTACAACTGTACTTTAGGTACTTGGCTTGATTGGGAAGCTCAGGGCACTCAAGTTTGCAACAATGTATACTACGACAACTATCGTGACATTATGATTGAAGTAACTCATGGCCCATGCTTAGTTGCTAACAACATTTTTGCCTCTGAGTACAACTTTGATAACGTAGCCCAAGGCTCTGCTTTAGTAAACAACATCTTTGCAGGCTTTACTCGTCATATTGATACTCGTGATCGTGCTACCCCTTATCATGCCGCTCACTCCACTGCAGTAACTGGCTTTGCTGTTGTTTACTCAGGTGATGACCGTGTTTACGGCAACTACTTTATTGGCGGCAACTCCAACCATCCAGAGGCTAAATACGGTACTGCTCACTACAATGGCCATCCATCAACCTTTGAGGAGTACAACAAGTTAACCTTTGGTACTTGCCAGCATGACCACGATAAGTTCCACCTTATCAATGATCCTGTTTACATTGACCACAATGTTTACCTCAAGTATGCTCCTGTTTATGAGTCAGAGCAGCACTTTGTAAAGACCTCTCATGATCCTAAGCTTAAGGTTTATCGCAATGAGCAAGGCTTAATGGTTGACTTTGATGCTACTGCTGAGATGTTAGGTTTAACCTTTGAAGCTATTACTACCAAGGCTCTTGGTGAGACCAGATTAAGCGAGTGTGCTTTTGAGAATCACGATGGCTCTCCATTAACCATCGACACAGATCTTGTTGATAGCGCCCGCCCAGTAGATAAGGTATGCGTTGGCCCATTACAGAACTTAAAGGTTGGTGCCAACACCATCAAGATCTGGGACTAATGCTCTGTCCTATCTAACTTTGTAGTTTCATCCATTTATTTGCCCCATAGCGGTCTATCTCCACCCTAGACCGCTATTTTTTAGCTTTTGGCTTTTTGCTAAAACATGTTAAGCCGTTTAAAAATAAAATCAGGCAGCATTTTGGTAGCAAGCATAATATAGCGCCACAGCCACATGGTATAAACCACAGCCTTGGGCTTATAGTAGCTGTTAACAATATCGTAAGCTACTGTCTCTACACTGGCACTAATATAAGGAGGCAATTTCTTATGTGCGACCATGCGAGTTTTTACATAGCCAGGCTTAATGTTAATTACATGAACTCCGCACCTATATAGCCTTACCCTAAGTCCCGACAAATAGGCACTCATTGCCGCCTTTGATGCTCCATAGTAATAATTAGAACATCGTCCCCTATCCCCAGCCACTGAGCTTATAACCATAATATGACCCTGCTTGCGTATTAAGCGGTACACACCAGTTTTTGAAACTTATCCGTGTCGCATAAATGATAATTTACCGACACTTGGCCATTCATTAGCAAATCATTAAGCTGTTTTTTTAGATTTTGCAAAACAAGATTTTCCTCTTGAACAGATAAAATTTTCTTAAACATAGGATCAACCAAAGAGTGAAAATGTTCAATTTCACTAATATCAGGAATTTTAACTTCTAGTTCAGCAAATTGAGACTTGCTTAGATTAGGCATAACACTACCAGAAGATCCAGCTGACAATATATTCAGCGCTAGTGATTTCATAGTAAAGTATATAAAATATGGGGAAATACCTTTCTTAGGTACGATTGAGTTAATTTGTTGATTCGTTTGGCTTGTTTTAGATACTAAACAAACAAGACCAGCAGTACCAATGCAACTTACACAAACACTATTTTGTTGCAATGTTTTGTTATCCTGAGACTGCTTACCTAAAATAGACAAAGATCTTGCAGTTGATACTACATAAGTATTGTTATACATATCAGGTATTGTAATGAAAGGAATTTCTTCTCCATAAAATGCTTGATTTTTTGTGGATGGTGTTTTACCACAAATAATTTGCTCAGCAATATCAGATACTGTTCCTTTCTCGAAAGATTTTTGATTTATGACAGAATGTTTATTCTCTGTACATATAAATTCATAAATCTGGCGAGCCATGGCCTCTAAATTATCATTTAATTGACAAAACTATATGCGCAATTCATAATTAAAATTTTGCTTCTTGCTAAGGATAATTATGTTTAAGAACTTTTGCGATGATGTTGTTATGTCCATGCTTCCACATCTAAATAGCTTTCAACTCAATACGCTAAAAAGCACTCTAGAAATCTTATGTAGTAAGCATATGACTGAAGCTAATAAATTAGATGATAATAATAGCGAAAATGAAGGAAAAATCGTTCTTTCTAAATTTATCCAAGCAAAGAAGCTTGAAGGATGTTCATCCAAAACACTAACCTATTACGAAAATACCATTACTAAAATGCTTTCTACATTAGAAAAACCACCTAAACACATAGATACTTCCGATCTAAGACAGTATTTAAATGAGTACCAAGAAAAAAACAACGCTAGTAGAGTTTCAGTAGACAATATTCGACGAATACTATCAAGTTTCTTCTCATGGCTTGAAGACGAAGACTATATTATTAAAAGTCCTGTTAGAAGAATTCATAAAGTTAAATCAGCTAAAGTAGTAAAAGAAGTATTTTCTGACGAACAAGTTGAAATTTTAAAAGATAATTGCAACTCCTTACGAGATAAGGCGATTGTTGAGCTATTATGCTCATCAGGTATGCGTGTTGGAGAGCTAGTCAATCTAAATCGAAATGACATTAACCTTGTTGAGCGCGAATGCGTTGTTCTTGGCAAGGGTAATAAGGAAAGAGTGGTTTATTTTGATGCTAGAGCCAAGCTTGCTATAGAAGGTTATTTGCAAACACGCACAGATGATAATCCAGCACTGTTTACTCATGCTCACAATAATGATCAAAGGTTACAGATAGGCGGCGTAGAAAAGATGCTTCGCCGTATGGGGGCGCTACTAAATATTAACAAAGTGCACCCACATAAGTTTCGCAGAACCTTAGCTACTAGCGCAATTGATAAAGGAATGCCTATTGAACAAGTTCAACACCTTTTAGGTCATCAAAAAATTGATACCACCTTGCATTATGCTATGGTTAAGCAACATAATGTTAAACACGCCCACAGAAAATTTATCTCCTAATTAATTTACAAAGGATATATTATGCTTAAAGAGTTTAAATTATCAGAGCTTGGCAAAATTGTTGGTGGAGCAACTCCATCAACTAAAATACCTGAATTTTTTAAGGGAGACATCCCTTGGATTACCCCTAAAGATCTAGCCGACTTTCCTAAGAGATACATATCTTCTGGTGAGCGCAGCATATCTAAAGAAGCTTTAAATTCATGTTCAGCACAAATGTTACCTAAAAATAGCATTTTGTTTTCATCACGTGCACCTATTGGCTATATTGCTATAGCGCAAAATGACTTATGCACTAACCAAGGGTTTAAAAGTATTGTTCCTAATACTAATATAGTTGATCCATTATTTCTATTTTACCTTCTTAAAAGTTCTGTAAATAATATTGTTAAACAAGCTTCTGGAACTACTTTTAAAGAAATTTCTGGAAAAACATTAGGTCAAATCAAAGTGCTAATGCCAGAATCCATAACAGAGCAACAACAAATTGCTAGTTTATTAGGAACAATTGATGACGCTATTGAGCTAAACCAGGCTATAAATGATAATTTAGAGGCCATGGCTCGCCAGTTATATGAGTATTGGTTTGTTCAGTTTGAGTTCCCTGATGAGAACGGTCGTCCCTACAAGTCAAGTGGCGGTAAAATGGTTTGGAGTGATGAACTAAATCAATATATTCCATATGGTTGGAAAGCATCTCAAATAAAGGACTTTATAGCCAGTAATGTTGGTGGTACATGGGGCAATGATATATGTGAATATGGAGATGTAAAAGTTTCTTGTATAAGAGGAGCTGATATTGATTCCTTTAAAAGCTTTCCTACCAGATTTATCAAGGAAAAACAATTAAAGCTTCTACTAAAACCAATGGATCTAGTGGTTGAGGTTTCCGGAGGTAGTCCAACCCAATCTACAGGTAGAATCGCTATAATTACCAATGAACTATTGAATAGCTATGATGACTCTGTAATTTGCTCTAATTTCTGCCGTGCTTTAACTCTAAAAGATAATGGATATAGTTCGTATTTTTACTATTTATGGAAGCTATTCTATGATCAAGGTGTGATGTTTAATTTTGAAGGAAAGACAACTGGAATTAAGAACCTTCAAACTGATGTGTTATTTCAGACAAATGTAGTTAAACCAAACAAGGACGTTGCTTCTAAGTTTAACCAAATTATTATTAATATTAAGTCATTACAATGTAATAATATTAATGATAATGAGTTTTACATTAATTTACGTAATAGTCTTAATAAGGAATTAATGACTGGTCAAGTTACTGTAAATTATCATTTATCTGACGATTAAGACATATTTGTTTGTCAATATCAGATAATAAGCATCCCATCATTTTTTGCTCTTGCAATGATGGAGCAAAAATTGGCATATTTTCTATAGTACTTTTAGACAAAGATGCTCTTTGTCCACTACCTGTTGCGTTATTGGCAAAGTACTTTCTAGCAATGTTTGAATTTAGATATGCTACTAAATACTTGCTATCAATTAGCTCACTATTACATCTAATTAATGCACAGTGATAACCTAACAATACCTTATCATCAAAATCATTGGCAATATAACAAGGGATGCCAATATCATCCCTTGTTTCACTATCCTTAGTTATAGCAATATCGCCTTTTTTTAAGGTAAATTTTTCAATCTCTGTAGAGTTAGCAGAAGCATCCATAAACATTTCATAGTTATGTGTAGTTATTGCGTAATTATTGTAGACATCTACATAATTACAAAGCTTTACTGCTGCTTCTGCAGAATTGGTTTTCTTATCTACGTTACTTAAACTTACAGAAGCAACATCGCTAAGAACAAATTGTTTAAAGTTCATAAAATCATCCATTCAAGCTTATGTTGGCTAGATTTATATGGAAAAGACTAAACTTATGCCTTACATATCTAGCCAAGTAATACATTATTATCAATTAAACAAATTGATATAAAGAAAGCAATTTACAATTTACTAAGTAAAATGTTATTTCAATCGCAATGAGTCTAACTGAGCCATGATTTCTTGCTGAAGCTTTTGACTTTGCTCAAACTGCTCTGCAAGTTTGGTTTTAAAAGCAGACATGCGAGCCTCAAACTCCTCTTGAGAGATGTCCTCGTGCTCAATCTTAATATCAAAGTACTGACCAGCTGATAAGCTATTGTTCTTAGCAGCAATCTCTTCATAAGACACTACAGCAGAAAATTCATCAACCTTTTCTTTTGCATGGAAAGTTTTGACAATCTTTTCAATATCGTCAGCATTAAGACGACGCTTCTTTAAACCATTTGGATCCTTGTATTCCTCACCCAAATTGCTTGCATCAATTAAAACAACCTTATCGTTTTGAGCTGACTTATCGAGGAATAAAACAGATACATTAGTACCAGTATTGGCAAATACGTTACTTGGCATTGATACACAGCCATAAACAATCTTGTCCTCAACCAAGCGTTTTAAAATTTTGCCTTCAATATTACTCTTAGCAGTAATAAATCCTGTAGGAACAACAATTGCAGCTTTACCATTAGGCTTCATGGAGTTAATAACATGTTGTAGAAAACAAGTATAGATAGCCATACTTTCTTTCTTTTTATTTGGTACCTTAGGAACTCCTGCCCAGAACCTTGTACCATTGCTAGCGCTAGCAATGGATTCTCTAGTATCACTAAAATCCATTTTAAAAGGAGGATTGCTGACAACAAAATCAAACTGACGATTGTTCTTACCATCATCGCTCATATGATAAGGCTCGGTCAAAGTATCGCCTTGAATAATGTTATCTAAGGAACTAATTAATCCATTTAACATCAAGTTGAGCTTTAACATCTTGTTAGAGCGCTGAGAAATATCTTGTGAGTAGATAGTACAGCGTTCCTCACCAATACGATGAGCAAGAGCCATAAGCAAAGTGCCAGTACCAGCAGATGGATCATAGCATTCAACACTTGTTAGCTTATTCTCATCTTCTACTAACAAGTTAGCCATAATAGAAGCAATAGCATGAGGAGTATAGTATTCTGCATACTTACCTCCGCCAGCTGTATTGTAATCTTGTATTAGATACTCAAATATAGAGGCAAAAAAGTCATAGTTTGCAGCAAAAGCACTTTCAAAAGAAAAGTTTGCAAGCTTATCAACTAATGCTTTAGCAAAGCTATCTCTAGCAGTTTTATCAATAACATGCTCAGTAATAGGTTCAAACAGCTCAACTCTTGTATTTTTAGTGGTTTTAGTAGAAAAAGTATCAGAGTTGATCTCTGCTATCTCGAGCATAGTCTTATCCAGCAACTCATGAAAATTTTCAATATTCTCTTGTGAGCGCAAATAAGACAACAAGTGCTCTGGCTTTAATTTTGGAACTTTAGCGCCCAGCAAATTAAGTAATAGCCCTTGCTCGTTTGGCTCTAGATTTTTGTACCCCTCCTCCCAAGTAGGAGCTTTAGTTATCTTTGGGCCAAAAAACTTATTCTGTTTGATCTCATAACCAAACTTGTCATTAATAAACTTGTACAAGAAAATTTGTATAATAATCTTATACTCATTACCATCATTACCTAAACCATATTTCTGGCAAGTTGCTTTAAGATCATCAATTAATTCAATGGTTTTCTCTTTAATATCCATATTTTAAAATCCAATTGAGAAACTATGAAATAAAATATTAAATTTTATCTTAAACAAGAAACCTATCAACACTTAACTATAATCCAGTATTAGTGTCCACTGGATGGAGTCTTGTCTCAAGATGAATAAAAAGCAGAATGCTGGTTTAAATACTCATCAACAACAAATCCACTTAAAACCTTTCTATTATAACTAATGCTTGTAAAGTCTGAAGATAGTTCCATTAAGCGTTGAGCAACAAATCTAGAGACTTCATCACTAAAATACCCGTCATTATTAACAGATTGCTTTTTTTGAGACAGTAGTTCATCAATGTCAGTTTTGACATTATTGATAAAAGTGAAAATATCTTCTTTACTACCAGAAAGAATCTTAGGCTGATTTGATTCTTCTCTGTTATTATTTAAAGAAAGAATTTTATTATAAAGACGAAGATATTTAACATCATCCTTAACCTTTCTTAGAACTTGCTGCTCTTTTGTATAAACGGCATTTAACCTCTTAGACAAATCGTCTAACTCGTAACAAGTTTGTCTATACTCTTCTACAGAGCTGATAACAAAACCATTATCCTTAAAACGCTTATGAAAAGCTTCTTTTAGTGAAATAAACTCAGGATTATCTTGATCTTTTATAGCACTAAAATCAAGAACAAGCTTTTTACGTTGCTCTTTAAGCTTAGAGCCTCCATCAATCATAGTAAGCTCTTCCTGTGATAGCTTTGTAAAAGTAAAATCAATGAACTTTAACGCCTGTTTAATAGCTGATAAGGTAAGCTCATCAGCCTGAAAAATATCTTTTTGGTTCATTAAATCAATACGAGATTGAACCTCTTTTAACATTATATTAAGGTTAGAAAAGGTCAACTTTGCAAACTGCTCTTTTAGCTCATCATCGCCAAAGGTACGAACAATATTAGCAAAATCTCTTGCTTGGACTAGATTTGCCCTTAACTGAATCAACATATCTTTGTCATCAATTTGACTAATTTCCTGTGAAAAGAGTTCCATATTGTCAACTGAATAATCAAACACACAGTTGCGGATTTTTTTCATCCCATCAACTATTTCTTGATTATTAACAAGAAAGTTATTGCCCAGACCAGAACCTTCTTCTCCATCAAGAATAAGCTCTGAAGAGTTAAACTTCTCTAATTCCCTTAAATAAGCCTCATTGGTCTTTTCAAAATTTGACTTAATATCAGCAAAATCAACAATATAGCCGTACTTATGCTCTTTGTAAGGACGATTAACACGAGTTAATGCTTGTAATAGTGTATGGTCTTTTAGCGAACGACCTAAATATAGTCTTTTTAAACGAGGAGCATCAAAACCAGTAAGCAACATATTAAAGACAATCAAAATATCAACAGTCATGTTATATTTGAAGTTTGCAACTATTGATTTTTGCTCATCTTTATCAGCACTATCATAAAGAACTAATTCAGCTTTAATAGCATCATTTAAGTTAGTTTTATTTTCCCTGTTTTTAAAGGACTGATATACAGCACGAGCTTGATCAGAACTGGCACAAACAATCATACCGCCGATAGTATTATCATTTTGCAACTCTCTGAAATCACGGAAATCTTGCTCAATGTAATCACACAATGATTTAACATATTTAGGATGAGTGAATATTTGCTCACTTCTAACGTCTTTCTTTTGAACTTGTTCTTTAGATAGGCTTTCATATACAGAATTTAGCTGCTCTTTATACTCTGTTTGAATGTCTTCTCTAATAAGTTTCAGAGTATAACCATCAGCTAAAGAGCTATTGTAATAATAAGTATGGAAGTAGGTGCTAAATACCTTAGAAGAAGCACACTCCTCCTTAAGTAAAGGTGTACCTGTTAAAGCTATTTTGATAGCTGCCTCATCAGCAGCAAATAGATTAGCTAGAAAGGATCCACTAGGCTTATATCCACGATGAGCCTCATCAAGAATAAAGATTCTTTGTATGTGGCTGTCATATTCAGGCATTTCCACCGCCTCAGTATCTTCCTTGAAGCGTTGGATATTAACAACTGAAATTTCAGGCTTGCCACTTGCGCCATTGTAGGCTTGATTTAATCTAAATTCTCTCATTAAAGCAGCACGATCTCTTGCAGTATGAACTTCTAAACCTCTGGCAGTAAACTCTTGAGAGGCCTGTTCTAGAAGATCTAAGCGGTCTACAATAAAGTAAAACTTAGCAAGCTTTCCTTGCTTACTATAATAATCAGTTAAATATCTATGTAAGAAAAATGATAAAGCTGTTTTACCACTACCTTGAGTATGCCAAACTACACCGCTTTTAGCCCCATTGCTTAGTTTGTCTTGTATAGCAAAACAAGCAAACATTTGCTGATAGCGTATAATATGCTTCTGGAAAATAGACTCAATGTGTCCGTTAACTTCTTTTTTGATATTCACATAAGCAATACCATACTTAAGCAAGAATAGTAAACGCTCCTTGGAACACATAGAAGTTAGGATTCGATTGGTAGGTGAGTTGAAGCTTAAATTTGTATTAAACTCTGATGTGACATCAATGTCTTGAGCCTTAAAGTCTCTCAAAATGTTGTTTTTAAGCTCTATATCATCAGGCAAATAATCAAAGTTAGCATGAAATGGGGCTACATCTTTATTTAACCCCATCTCTTCTCTAAAACAGTTAAAAGGAGCATTAGTATAGGATGTTGTACAGTAAAATGCGCCTTGAATAGGTGTAATTCCACCTTGAGAGTCATAATCCATATTATTAGAGAAGATCATAAGCTGAGTAATATTAAAGAATTTTCTAAACTTCTTATTAGGGAAGCGAGATTTGTTCATTCTCTCTTGCTCTGCAACGACACCTCCTTTGTTGTTTGGCTTTTTTACTTCAATAAAACATAAAGGTAAACCATTAACAAACAAAGTAATATCAGGACGAAATTGATCATCCCCATTACAGCAAGCAAACTCAGCTGTATAGCTAAAGACATTATTCTCTACATTCTCAAAGTCGATACACTTATATAAAGAACCTTGTATAAAGTTGTTGTAGAAAACAGATCCGAGATCATCATTACGTAGACTCTGTCGAAGATCACTAAATACCCTATTAAATGGCACAGAACAATCTTGGTTTAAACGCCCAAATTGCTTTTTAAAAATATTTAGTAAAATATTATTGGTAGGATCAAACGCTTTGTTGTTATCAGGCAAACTATCCACATCCAATAAAGCATCTTCATTTAAAGCATCTTCATTGGTGATTTTTCCGACATAATCATAGCCTAAACGAGCTAAATGAATCATTGCTGGAATCTGTACACGAGTCGCTTCATTAAACTTTTGCATAGCTGAATCCTACCAAGCAAGTAAATTAGTACATTAATCAGTATTAGCGCTTAGATCCTATAGATTGTATTATAGACCATTATATGCCATATCTAGCTAATTTTTAAATACTAGTGTGATTAGCTTCAATTAAAAATATTGTTTTCTATGGTAATCACCTAAGTTCATAAAAGAAGCTCAATAACATACTATACAAACAATAGGTAACTATCCGTATAGCTAAAACATACTAAGTCGCTTAAAAATAAAATCAGGAAGCATTTTGGTAGCCAGCATAATGTAGCTCCATAGCCACATTGTATACACCACAGCCTTTGGCTTATAGTAGATATTAACAATATCGTGAGCCACAGTCTCTACACTGGCACTAATATAAGGAGGCAACTTCTTATGTGCGACCATACGAGTCTTTACGTAGCCAGGCTTAATATTGATTACATGTACGCCCTTACTATACAGCCTTACTCTTAATCCCGATAAATAAGCACTCATAGCAGCTTTAGATGCTCCATAGTAATAATTAGAACATCGGCCTCTATCACCAGCAACAGAGCTTATAACCATAATATGACCTTGCTTTAGCCCCTCAAAATAGTTTGTTGCAAAAGCAATCATAGGCACTAAGCCATTAAAATTGGCCTCAAAAATTAATTGTCCCTCATCAGGACAATCTTGTGCTAACTTTTGATCTCCCAAATACCCTACAGCGCAAAATAAAACCTCTACCCTACGCTCCTTTACCAAGCCCTCCCACAGCTTTTGCATATCCTCAGCGCTCATAGCCGTATCATAGTAATGACACGAGCAGGAAACATTGCTACTCACCAGCTCCACAGCTAAATGCCGCAACGCCTCTTCATTACGCCCGCACAAACTAAAATGCCATTGCCCTTTTTTAGCAAACTCCTTTAAAGTCGCAACAGCAATTTCAGAGGTAGCCCCAAGCACTACCATATGCTTACAAGACACTGGTTCAGTCTCAACAGCTATATCGCCCACCCTTTTACCCATGACCTGCTCCTAAAAAAATAATCGCCCTAGCAATTTCACTTAGCACCCAAACCTCAATAGCAAGACTTATACTTTTGCTTGAGTACAGTCTACAACTACTATGTCATTTTTCTGAAAATTCATTTAAAGTTAGCCCTAACATAAACATCATGCACTGCTAACCTTACAGAGCGGGCGCTATATTACCTATCATATGAATTGCTCTTATGTTCAATCATAGGGTTATGCTTTAGCATTAGCATTAGCCTTAAGTAAGGGCGTTAGAACTTCTTATGAAATGGCTGCCGTGGCTATTCGTTTACTAGCTTTCGTATTGGGGTGAGAGCAAATTCATTGTATTTATCAGAAAAATCTTTGATAAGATTGATGTTGGCTAAGTGATCTCTAGTTGGTTCATCTAGGTTTATCCAGGCTGCATAGAGGCGTTGTTTGGCAACCTCAATGTAGTTGATGGGTTCTTTTTTAAATAAAGCCACATCTTCATTTTTCTCAATGCCAATGAAGTTGCGACCTTCCATTAAGGCTGCCACTAAAAAAGAGCCACTGCCAAAAGTATTATCCAAGATTACATCCCCTGGGTTAGAGTAAGTGCGAATAAAATACCTTCCTAGTTCTATAGGCTTTTGTGTTGGGTGAACGACCTCACCCTCATTCTCAGCTGTTTTTATGTAAATAATGTCTGTTGGGTAGCGCACTCCAGAGCTTGCTACATGCACAGGGTCAAAATTACCGTAGCTACCACTTAACTGATTCTTTCTAATGCCCTTATCATAAGGTTCACCTTGAGTCATTTGCGGATGATAGGTTGGCTGTTTTTTGTAGAAGACACAAACGTCCTCATGCTTACGCAGAGGTTGCTTCTTAGCATTGAGAAAATTAGAGGACTTAGACTTTTCCCAAACCCACTTATACTTGAAGGTCTTTGGCTGACTTAAGATAAGGTGCGCAGTAAAGATGCCATATGAGGTAAGTACAATAGCTCCATTAGGCTTAATAATTCTCCAGTACTGCTCCCAGAGCAAATCTAAAGGAATTAAGCAATCCCATTGGTTCTGAGTAATACCATAGGGCAAATCGCACAAGATCATATCGATGGACTGATCTGGAATGCGTTCCATACAAACTAAACAGTCCTCCTCAAAAAGGTTGTTTAGCATAGGGTAAATTGCATCATTAGCCATCATCATGGATAAAATCTCTGAAACTTAGTAGTTAGAATAATTCCTATAGGCTATAGCCTAGTAATGAAATTATATTATCACTCAGTTACTAGCATCTCAGCAAATTAATATTACTTAATAAGGTTGCCGTCTTACTCAAGAAAGCACCACGCTTGAAATAAGGCCATTAACTTCCTTATGACTTGCTAAAGGCTACCCACACTGGCTTGTTTTATAGGCCTAATAAAAGAAAAGGCCCCTACCTAAACTTATCTTCCCATAGCTCTATATGCTGTCCCCTTATCCATAAGTACCTACAGTACCAACCTCTGATTAATTGGTTAAGTCCTAATACTTGGTAAAGGCAGCATCGACTGAGAGCATTTCCTTATTGGTTATCTACTTTGCTTTACTGCTTAATAGGCACTACTACTGATTACTTAGCTAAGTCCTTGTTCTGTTTAAGAGCAGTAATGAGCTTGCAACCCTCTACTGCTGATATTGGCTCTTTGTCTCTTATACCCAGTAATATCCTATACTCTTATTCCCTTATTTTGATGGACGGCCTGTAATAACCGCTTTTAGCGCAGGCAAACTTTTAAACAGCTCTTAAGGACGCAACCACTGGACTGTTTAGCAAGGCCACTTCTTAGCAATATCCCTAGGTTAAAGCTTTGGTAAAGGCTTTGGTCATAGCTTTTAGGAAATGATATTTACCAAGGGCTGTAAGGCTTTGTTTTGGTGGCTGGGGCGGCCTTGTTAGCAAAGGTGTACGGCTTTGTTGTTTATGTTGCTCTGTTAGCCAATAGTGTGCTGCTGTAAGAGCTCTTTTTCTCCACTACCCAGTAAGCCCCTATCTTCTTATTCGTTTATTTTGAGCGACTGCTTTAATAGCTACTTTTAGTACAGCCATACTTTTAAACAGCTCTTAGGTACGTAAATACTGGGCTATTTTGCAAGGCCACCACTTAGCAATAGCCATTGGCTAAAGCTTTGGTAAGGGCTTTGGTCAGAGCCTTTAGGCAATGATGTTTTTATGGGGCGTATGGCTTTGTTAGCTAAAAGTACTATTTTAGGTAAGCCACACCTTGTAAGAGTGCGTTAATTGCGTTGCTTGTGAGCTTGGAGTTATGCAATGGCGCTGGTGAGCGGGCGCTTTTATGGGAGTTGCTAAATAGCTGTTTTGGTTGATAGCACGTGGAGTTGCTATGCTTGATAGCTTGTTTTTTTGGGTGGTAAGGGATTTGTTTTTACTGGTTTGTTGCTAACTGTGCATATATTCGTAATGGTGTTGAGGGGCTGGTTATTGGTTTTGGGTGAATTTTTTTGGGAAAGTGTTAGCAAAAAGGGCTTATACATGCGGTTTTGTTGAGATCAGGGGCTTATAATTTTTTTGTAGCTATGGATGGTGGTGGTGATTTTGGCTTATATAAGCCATTGGCGTGCTATTTTGTGGCTTTGTTTGTGTTGGTTTGACGCTTGAAAGGGTGATCTAGTTAACAAAAATTTACTTGGTTTTTAGAGAGTTTTTTAAGGCCAGTGCTATATTTTTGGCCACGGCAAGAGCCTATCTAAGCCGTTTCTTGCTAATTGCTGAATTGTTTTTTGGAGCTTATGTTATGAGCGACCATATTATCTCTAACAACCAAAATCACATGTTTGACTCAGCTTATGATGAGCTGGGGTATAACAATCTCATGCGCAATTTTGGGCCACAAATTTGTCAAGCGCTAAGAGCACCTCATGTAAATGAGATTATGCTCAATTGCGATGGCTCTTTGTTTGTAGAAGATAACACTGGCCGTATGAGCTCTTTAGGCACGCTCTCTAGCGCTCAAGGCAAGTCGATTATTCGTACTGCCGCTTCATTAAAGGGTATTGAAATTGATGCTAATAGTCCCATTGTTTCTTTAGAAATTCCTTTTGATGGTTCCCGCTTTGAGGGCTTATTGCCTCCATTAGTACGTAACCCTATTTTCTCCATTCGCCGTCATAATTGTTTAAAACTAACCTTAGCTGACTTAAGTAGTCGTGGCACTATCAGTGCTAAGCAAGTTTTAGTATTACAACAAGCCATCTGCGATCATAAATCTATCTTAGTCTCAGGAGCTACTGGTTCTGGTAAGACTACATTAATAAATGCCCTCATCAATGAAATTGAAACTCATTGTCCTAATGAGCGCATTATTACTATTGAAGATACTCCAGAGCTTAGTGTTAGCGCCCCTAATCATAGCTGTCTCTATACCAATGACTATACTGATATGTCACGCTTAGTACGCAGCGCTTTACGATTAAGACCAGATAGAATTATTGTCGGAGAGGTACGTGGAGTGGAGGCTTTAGATTTGGTAGATGCCTTATCTACTGGTCATAATGGTGGTTTATGTACCATTCATGCTGGCTCTCCTACTCAAGCCTTAGAGCGCCTTAACTTATTGATTTCAAGAAATAAATCAGCACCTAACAACATTAATTCTCTTGTGGCGCAAGCTATAGAAGTCATAGTGCAAATTAAGCGTCAACCCCATCGCCATATTAGCGATATTGTTCAGTTGACTGGCTTAGATGGCACCTCCTATCAAGTGCACGCCTTGAATTAGCTAACTGAATTTACAAGCCTGAACTTATTAGCCTTAACAACTTTAGCCTTAACTTTAATTTTAGCCATGGCTTTTGCCATAGCTTTGGTTTGGCCTTGACTTGACATTTTCCTTGTACTTTAAAGCCTAGCAGGCAATTGATTAGTTAGCTGGTATTTAAACTTTTTTTGTTTGTATTTGGAACTTAAAACTAGATTTTAAGGGCCTAGGGATGCTTTTGCCTTGAAAACATCAATTTGTTGGTTAGTGCATCAGCTTATATGGCTGAGCACCGTGGTTCCGCCTTGAAATGGCTGCTTATGTAGTTAATTTCATGGACTGTCTGTTACGTAACTTATTAAATCCGAGTAATTGCTATGTTTTACTTAAACAATATCAAGCGCTTTATAGCAGTACCTTATATTTCTGCAAAGTCACTTCTTTTGTTAGGACTGCTTACTACTTTACTTGTACTTAACAACCATGCCTGGGCCTCAACCTCAGGAGTCTCTTCGGTTTTACCTTATGAGGCCTGGCTATTCATGTTTCAAAAATCTCTAACAGGCCCTGTTGCCTTTTCTGTAGCACTAATTGGTATTGTCATTAGTGGTGCCACCTTAATCTTAATGGGTGGTGAAATATCGACTTTTGTTCGCACCATTATCTACATCATTATGGTTATGACCCTACTTATTGGTGCTAACTCTTTAATGACCAACTTCTTTAACGGAGCCTCTATTGGTCTTAGTTAAGAGCTCTGCTCACTAACAACAATCTTAGCTAAATGCAGCGCTTCCCAGCTCACATATTCACTAACAACATTAACAAAAAGCTGCCTGGTGCCAGCAGCCAACTGGCAGGTGCCAACTGGCACAGACAAAGGGCAGCAGACCAATCATAGCCTAGCATTGCTATCTTGCCTGGTATGGTCAGCCCTGGAGCTTAGATCTTAGAGCTTGGGCTGTGAGTTTGGGACTTAAAGATTGCTTTGCCATGTAAGCCTGTAAGTTTAGGTAGAACGAGCAGGCTTTCCAAGACGCAAGGCACTTACTGACATGTTAGCTAATTAATACTTCCAACTTAACTTTGGTATTTGGTGGGTGCATCTTGATAGGCTTAAAGGTGCACCTTTTTACAGTGATTCAATTGTAATTGGGCAGAGGCGGCAGTGAGTAACCATCGTATTTATCACTCTTTAGGTAATAACAATCAAATGTTTGGTTGTGATAGAGAGTTGTTTTTAATCAACATTCTAACTTGTGGCACTTTTGCTTTTTTAGCCATGGATTTAGTTATCACTATTAGCATGGTGGTAATTGGCTTTTTCAATTTTGCTTTGCTCGTACATATGGGCAAAAAAGACATGCTGCTACATCACATTTATATCAGGCAGTTGCGCTATCACATGTATTACCAAGCACAAAGTTCCTGGCATTGCAGCTCTTTTAAAGTTTATCGCTAACTAAGTTAAAAAATTTAAGGATAAATCATGTTAACTCTTTGTTTTCAGGCCTCTTTAATTGCCTGCGCCTGGTGTCTATTACTGGGATTGTTAGTGATGAGACGCTCTAAGATTATTACCAGCAAAGCAAACACTAGAGCCTCAGTAAGTGATCTCTTGGACTATGCTGTTCTTGAGGATGATGTGGTTATTCTCAAGTCTGGAGCAATATTACGCTGCTATGAATTAGAAGTGCCAGATATGTCGAATATGACTGATACTCAAATTGAGCACTTGTATAAGCTTAATCAAAAAGCCCTATTAAAGCTGTGTAACAATTTTTGCCTACAAATAGACGTAATACGCAATAAGGATCATGGTTATTTGCCTAATTTAGAGCATGACCATGAGGTACTGTGCGATATCGAACAGAAGAGAGCAGAGCTTTTTATGAAAGAAGGCTCATTGCATACTCGTATTATTATGTCCATTACCTATCTTCCTGAGGGTAGCCATAGCCGCAAAATTGATAAATTAGTCTTACAAGACTTTAACAACGCTAACCAATACGAAGCGGTTAAAAACCTCATTAACGAGTTTAAAGGTGTATGCCAAAGCGTAATCGACACTTTAGAGTTGACTATGCAAGTACGCCCTTTAGGTAAAGAGCAGCTAGACGAAGCTTTTATTAAAGCTAAGGCCCAAGGCCTGGCCCAGAGCCAGAGCCATGGCTCTGGCATGGGCTGTGGCCATGGCAATGGCAATGGCAATGGCGGTAGAGCTCGAGTAAGGCATGGGGTGGTAAACAATGAGTTACTGTCCTTTATTAACCAATGTGTCTGCGCTAAGGAGCAAAAGATTGCTCACCCTGGAGCACATGTTTTCTTAGATAGCGTTCTTAGCAATTACGATATTATCAACGGCGATACTCCTAAGGTTGATAACAAACTACTCTCCATTATTGCTATTGAGGGATTACCTTCTTATAGCCATGAGGGCATGTTAAATGCTCTGGGAACTTTGCCTTTTTGCTATCGCTACAACACCCGTTTCATCTACTTTGACCAGCTAAAGAGTAGAAATTTACTAAGCAAATACCGTCGCTTCTGGGCTCAAAAGTCCAAGGGCTTTATGGCTCAGCTCTTTAATTTAGAAAATGCCCGTGTTAACCAAAATGCCTTAGATCAAATGCATGATATTGATGAGGCAACCAGAGCTTTGGATAACAATGAAGTGGTTTTTGGCTCTTATAGTGCCTGCCTTATCTTGGCTGATGAGAGCTACGAGCGCTTAATTAATAAAACAAAATTAGCTATTAAGGCTATTGAAAGCACCAGTTTATGCGCCCGTGTTGAAACTTTAAATGCCTTTGATGCTTATTTGGGAACACTTCCTGGCCATTTCTTTGAAAACTTACGCCGTCCTATTGTTTCTCAAGATGTGCTCTTAGACATGATTCCTCTATCTTTACCTGTTAAAGGTGAGCGCTATTGCCCGAACAATATGTATGGCCCTGAGCGCTCCCCATTAATGCAGGTTAGAACTACAGGTCAGAGCTGCTATTACCTTAATTTGCATGATAGTGACCTTGGCAACACCTTAGTTATCGGCCCTACAGGAGCAGGTAAGTCAGTATTCTTAGGTAGTCTGATTTTAAACTTATCCCGTTATCGTGATATGAGACTATTTGTTTTTGATAAAGGCTGCTCTTTTTATGCCCTGACTAAAGCCTTAAATGGACAGCATATTACCTTTAATAACTCTCAAGCCATGCTCTGCCCTTTATACAAGTTAGAGAGCGAACTAGATTGCGATTATGCTTTATCGTTCTTAGAGCTGCTCTTAGAGCTCAATGACTACCATATTAACCCTAGTGAAAAGAATGAGCTGATTGAGTGTCTTCATATTCTCAAAGGCAAAGAACCAAGTGAGCGCAGCTTAAGTGAATTACATTTAACTTTAGCTTCTCGCCCTTTAAAAGAAGCTCTTGCTCCTTACACCAAGGTTAATGCTCAACATTGCATTTTAGATGGCTCTCGTAATTTAGCTATAGGACATGGCCTATGTACTTTTGAGTGTGCTGATATTTTCAAATCCTCAAGTGCATTTTCTCTACCTGTTTTAAAACAAGTATTCCACTTACTACAAGAGCAATTTGATGGCCACCCAGGAGCCATTATTTTAGATGAGGCCTGGCTCATGCTCCAAGATGAGCATTTTGCCAGTGAGCTAATTAAGTGGTTTAAGACCTTACGTAAATACAATGTGATGGTCATTTTGGCTACTCAATCCTTAAGCGACCTACAAAGCTCACCTCATTTTCTCAACCTTTTAGAGTGTGCCAAGACTAGAGTTTACTTAGCTAACTATGATGCTAATACCCAAGCCTTGCATGACACCTATGAATTAATGGGTTTGAGTGATAGCGAAATTACCAAGATAGCCAATGGAGTACCTAAAAAGGACTATTACTTTGTTAAAGGCGATCAACGCATCATGTTTAATCTTTTGATGTCTAAAGAAGAGCTTAACTTATTAAGCTTTGCAGGCGATCACCAAGTAGCACTTATTGACGAGCTATACCGTCGTTTTGGCCCTAACTTCTATCACTACTATAAGCAGTTTGGAGCCAAGGCCCTAGCCTCTTATGATCTCAACAGCCTCATTAATAAGCTCAACGCCTATGAACAAGAGCAGCACCTCAAGGCAATGCCTGCGCAAGTGCCAGCTCAAGAGCAAAAGCAAGAGCAGAAGCCGACACTTGATCATAAACAAAAGCAAAGAGCTAACTCAGATATTGCCTACAGCGCTTAATTCTACTAAAGGTCAAGCCTATGTTAACTAAGCCAAACCAGAGCAAGGCTAGTACTTGCTTTGATGAAGTGCCATTAATAAGTATTGATTACTTTAAATATGATTACCAAGATTGCACTTTATCCTTAACAGCTACCTTTAACCAAGCTACACAAGACCAGGCCCAAGCCCATGACCAGCCAGAGCAACAACAGCAGCCACAGTCTCAGGCTCAGCAACTGCAACAACAGCAGCTGCCACAGCTACAGCAAGAGCTGCCGCTACGGCAACAGCAGCTACCAAAGCTAAAGCTACGGCAACAGCCGCTGCAAAAGCAGCTGCTGCTGCCAAAACAACCAGCAGAGTCAGAGCAGCACGAGCAGCACGCCTCTGTTCAGGCTCAAGATATTGTCAGAGCTAAGGATATGGCCTTGGCCAAGGCCAGGGCCAGGGCCCAAGTACCTGATTCAGCTCAGGCTCTGGCCCAGGCTATAGCTCAGGTTCAAAAGGTAACTAAGCAGCATAACGCTAAAAGAACTACCAAGGGTGCTGCCAGAGGTTTAAAGAATCTTACCTTACAAGATTTAGCTGAGGGTAAAAAGGCTCCCCTAGCACTGCCATCAACTCGTCATGCTCAAGTGGTACTGCCTATAGGACGGCACTTAGAGCGGCTACAAAAGCTTGATGTGGCTAATGAGCCTCTTGCCATGCAAACTTTTAAGGCCACTTACCAACAGGATACAGAAGATCTAGGGCGACACTTATTTAAATCATTAGGGACTGAGGCTACTTTTGTCTCTTCTCAAAACTTAGGGCCTGCTCCTGCGTGCGATGTCATTATTACTGATGCCTATGCTAAGGCCAAAGCCCAAGAGCAATTGGATTTATTGGGCCAATACCTAAAGGTAGGCGCTCATGACACTGCCACAGCCCAGCACTTTACAACTATCAAGGACAAGATACAGGCTAAAAGCCAGCACTATAACGAGCTTAATATCAAGCTCAAGCTTGATAGCCGTAGTAAGCAACAGCTCAGTATTTATCTTGATAGCCCTAATACAGAACCAAACTACAGCCTAGATCCCGCCTTGGATCTATGGTGTAAGAAATTTCTTTTTACTATTAACTACAAGGATGTCTATATGAAGTGCTTAAACTCCTCACATCATCATGGCTCTTACCAGGGCCAAGACTTAGATCTCATGGAAAGCTCAGATCAAGGCTATAGCCAAGCTAAGAGCCAGGGCCGCACCCCCAATCATAGTAAGGGCAAAAAAGAGCGTGAGCTTAATAGCAGCAACTCTAACCATATACCTTTTGCTCTTAACAGCACTCAAAAGCGCAATATTGAGCTAAGTGCCTTTAAAGGCTCTATTAGCAATACTGCCATACTCTTTATTTCTTTAGGCTTTGCTTTTCTCTCTTTGGCAGCTTTTATCTCCCGCTCTATGGATACTACTGTAGTTCCTTATGTGGTAACTGTTGATACCCATGGTGTAGTGAGAGCCCAAGGCACTATTGATGAAAAGACCGACTATATGAAGAGTGTACCAGAGCAGGTGATTAGCTCCCAGCTATGCAACTTTATTAGCGATATGCGTATGGTTACTCCTGACAAGAATATGCAAAAGAAAGCACTAAGCCATGTTTTCTCTTGTCTCAAGCGTGATTCTAAAGTCTTTAACCAACTACAAAGCACTTTTGAAAAGTCTAACCCTCTTGATCCTCAGGACAAACAAGAGGTGCAAGTTGAGATTGCCAATGTTATTCCTTTAGACCATTACACCTATCAAATTGATTGGTTAGAAAAGCGCACCAATAGTGATGATCTCTACAGCCACAATCAAAAGATGCGCGCTTTGGTATCTTATGAAATCACTGCTGGCTACTACCAAGATCCTAATTTATTGATGCTCAACCCACTAAATCTTTTTATTAAAGAATTAGTGGTCACCCCAATTATTGCCTAAAGCTCACAGATAGGAGAAGCGGCTAACTATGTTTAATCAAAATGCCCAGCATCAGTGCCAATCTAAGACTAAATCCAAGGCCAAGGCTAAAGCCAAATCTAAATCTCGAGCTAAAGCCCTAGCTGTAGCCTATGTACAAGCTCAACAACAAGCCAACACTAAGGCTATAGTTAAAGTAAAAGGCCATACCCAAGGCCAAGGCCATAACAGCATGGCCCATAGCCCTAATAGCAGATTAAATTATGGCAAAGACTCCACCGTCCTTACTAATCCTCCTGCTAGCGCCTGTCCTCACAGTGACTACAGCCTAGCAAGCACTATTGCTCTCAACAGTCTTAACGCCAGCACTAGCACCAGTGCTAGTGCCAGTGCGATTACCTGCGCACTTAGCAGCGCACCAGCAAGTGCTGGTACCTACGCAAGTGCCAGTAGTTGCGCAAGATCCAGTGCTATTAGCAAAGACAGCGATAGCGATAGCTCCCACTGTTGCGCAGCTAAGGAGGCTACCGATCCTATAGTGCTAAATGAGCCCTTTAAGCAGAACAGCTCTTTTTTACGCTATCTAATGGAGTTGTTAGAAGACGATAAAGGCTCTTTATGCCTTACTCAATCTTTAGACCACCATGGAGTGGATAAGACAGAGGCTTATCACAAAGCCCTGTTTAATAGCACTATTGAGCCAAGCCTTGAGCAAGGCCTTGAGCCATGTCTTGCGCACAGCCTTGAGAAAGCTACTGCTACTTATCAACTTGATTACCAGTTTTCAGGTGACACTATGACCAATGTAAATGCCCACCCTTTTAAACACTACTTACTATTTGCGCTTAGCATACTAACTTGCATTTTTGTTATGTTCCAAAGCATTAGAGCAGCTATGGCTGATGATGCCCTGGATGATCTTATTGCCGTTAGTGGCAGTAATTACCAGCTTAGCGCTGAGGATAAAAAAGTATTGGATGCCTTAAGCAAGGCTAATAGTCATAAAGGCGCTAAAGGTAAAGTAAGCCGAGCACAAGTTAGTGATGCTACCAGTGTACGCTTTGTTTATGGCGCTTCTCGACCTAATTTAGTGTGCTCTTTACTCCATGTTTGTGATATTGCCTTAGAGCCTAATGAAACTGTGGTCGATTTAAAGGTAGGAGATAGCACCCGCTGGATTATTGAGCGCACTGCTAGTGGCTCTGCCCAAGGCATGATAGAACATATCATAGTAAAGCCTACTGATATTGGCTTGCAATCAAACTTGCGTATTTACACTGATAAGCGCACCTATTACCTTGATTTAAGCTCTAGTGATAAGGAGTTTATGCCTCAAATTTCCTTTATCTATCCAGAGCAGGCTTTACAAAACTTTGCTCAGATTAAATCTGACCTCATGAATAAATTAAAAACACGCACTATCGCTACTAATAGCGATCAAGATCCCGTGCTAATTGATAACTTGGACTTTAGCTATCGCTATAGTGGTGATGAGAGCTTGTATCCTATCCGTACCTTTAATGATGGCAAGAAAACTTACCTGCAAATGCCACCCAAGCTTATGAATAGTACTTTACCTGCTCTAGTAGTAGTTAATGGCACTCACTTATTTAGTGAAGACGATATAGCAGTCACTAACTATCGCATCAAAGACAACAAATTTATTATTGATGGTCTTCCAGAACACATTCGCCTGATGTCAGGAAATCAAGATAATGGCGTAGCCAAGAGTGCTGACATTATCCACCAATCATAATTTCCAAGGCTTTACTTTACGTTATCGACCTATCACTCCTAAATCACTTAAAAGAACATGCTTGGTAGCTGCTAACCAGCCTTAGCTCAGCTTTGCTTAGCTTAGCTTAGCTTAGCTCAGCACAGCACAGCACAGCTCTGATTTACTTAGCTTAGCTTTGCTCTGCGCAACACCACCCCAATAGCAAGCTCCACTTATAGCCATGCTTTAGCTTTGGTATTAGGCCTAGCCTCGCTTATTGAGGAGAGGACAGCTACGCCCAAAATTTAAGCTTCTAAGCAACGGTTAAGCTACTGTTAGGCCACGGTTAAACAGCAGCGCCCCATGCCTATTAGGCTTTACTAGCCTGATGACTGGGCGTTAGCAGCGCTGCGCTCGCTTAACGCTGCTACGGCTTAGTTTGCCAAGATTGATGATTGGTAGATAGGTTTGAGTAGAACATTGTTATTTAAAGCATAAGCAACTTTGCAAGCTTTTGCGCCCGCCCTACTAGCTTTAAAGGCTATTAGGCTCCTTTGCATAACAAGGCACGATTATGAAAACATTAGAACATTTTTCCCACCATCAAGAGCATATGTCTGCCAAGACTAGTTGCCTTAAAGCAACCGTTCTATCTTTGGCCGTCTCCAGCTCTTTACTGACAGGATGTCAGCTTAATACTGAGGCTCTTTCTAATTTAGTGGTTTTTGATAAAGAAGTGTCTCAGCAAGAAATCGCTGCTAAAAAGCAGGTGTTATACCATGCTTATGAGCAAATAGTACCTGTACTAAATAGCTACTACCCTATCAATAGCACCACTTATGGCCTGATTAAAGCTGAAAAAGCCAACACTTTAACTGCCCTTAGTCATGAGGTATTAGCCAATACCTTAACTGAGCAAGGTCTAGCTTTATGTCAAGTAGCAGAAAACTGCCCAAATCATACTGTTTATCTTGAAAACAAGGTTTTTAAAGAGCCATCCTTACATACCATGCTCGTAAGCCTCTCCACTCCTGATTTAAAGCTTACCAAGCTCTTTGACGAGCAGGGGCAGCCTGTCAGCACCATGGCTATCAACACTGTCTTAAGCCCTATCGCTCCCCCATCAACCTTAGCACGCCGCACCCAATCTACACGCATTACCCATGAGCCATCAGCTATCACTAAAACAGCCAGCTCTCAAAACAATGCCCCAACTCCCAATACCAAAGCCACCACTGTAGCTAAAACCAAGGCCAAGGCCAATAGCAAGGCCCAAGGCCAATCACTCGCTAAAACAGCCTCAGTGGCTAAAGCAGCCGTCCCAGTCTCAGCCGCAGCTGCAACACCAGCAGAAGCTTCTGCAACAGCCGCCGCAGCTCCTACCGCAGCAGCAAAGCAGTCACTCAAAATAGTCTCAGACACTGCCACTTCTCCAAGCAGCAAAGTTAGCTCTCTAAAGAAAGCTCCTGCTCTAACTGCTACTCATATGAGCTCCACCTCTAATATGGTGGCTAAACAACAAACTGATGCTAAAAACGTTATGAACTCTTTAGCATTAGAGCATTCAGCACCAATGCCAAGCCCTCTTAAGAGTAATAGTAATAGTATTGGCCTGACTAAAGATGCAACTGTAGCCTCACAATCATCAGCCATGCTATCTAACCATGCCCTTGCCAGTAACAGCAATAACCCTAAGGCAAGTTTAAGCGCCCGCACCAGCGCTAGCCCTAGCTTAAATACTAAGTCCATTAAGGATGATGTTCAGAGTCTCCCAGAGGGGCTTCATAGCAACAATCATGAGCTATTACAAAAGAGCAACAACCAGGAAAGGGCACACAATGAAACTGCCAGCTCAGAGCATAAAGCCAATCAAAGTAGACGGGTTTATAAATTTGATATCCCTAGTCAAGTAATGCAACGAACCTTAAGCACAGATCCTAAGAGTACTAATACCAGCACAGCTTTAGTACGCAAACATTCGGTATTTATCTTTGATCCTAATATGTCTTTAGCTCAAGTAAACAACGATTTAGAGTCACATCAGCCTTAAAAGGAGACTATCATGCAACAGCTTAATCAATATGTGCGTATTGGTCATGTTACCAAAGCACCTCTAGTCATACTATTACTAGGCATGTTAGCTATAGTGATTTTAGCCATCTATATTGCTAATACCCATGCTCAGGAGCATGATGGACTTGCTGATGGCTCTGATGACAGTACTTTAAAGCTTCCATCTCAGGCTAATATTGTTAGTTATTTAGAGAAGAAGGCTCAAGAAAACATAACTGCTATGGAAGATAGTGGCCGCAATAAATCTGATAAGTACTATCTTGATATGTATGACTCCCAATACAATGTTCAAGAGCCTAAAACTGAGGACTTGAGTGTAACAGCCCCAAATGCAGAACCAACCTGGGAGCCTCAAATCTTTACTCCCCCATCACCTAAAGAGCAGCTACAGGCAAATATTGCCACCGCTCGAGCACAAGCCCTATTACAAGCTCTAAGTGCCCAAGCATCAGTTGCTAATACCAATAACTCAAGCTTAAAACACCCATCTGCCGAGGGCCTTGATAGTAACAGTAGCAACAGCAACAGCAACAGCAACAGCAATTTTGCTAATAATAGCCTTGCTCAAAATTATGTTAATGATGCTGCCTCTAAGTTAGCCCAATTACAAAAAGTAAATGGTTATCAAGCCTACGCAGCAAACGGCAATGGCAATGGCCTTATTTCAGCAAACTCACGCATTGAGCCTCACCAAACTCTTAATGCCTATCAATCCTTAGTAAATCACGACACTACTATGGTAGGTAAAGTTGAAGAAGTGCTCTCTCCATATTTAGTACGCCAAGGCGCAGTGATCCCTTGTACTTTACTTACAGGCATCAACTCAGACTTACCTGGCTTAGTACAAGCTCAGGTTAGCCAAGATGTTTATGATTCCCCTAATGGTCGTCATATCTTAATTCCTAAGGGTAGCAAGGTAGTAGGTCAATATGCCTCTGCTCCTATGATGGGACAAGAGCGCTTAATGATGGCCTTTAATCGTGTCATTTTCCCTGATGGTAAGGCTATGGATTTAGGAGCTATGGTTGGCTCTGGTTTAGATGGCTATTCTGGCTTTAGCGCTGATGTCGACAATCATTTTATGAGAATGATAGGTAATGCCATTTTACTAGGCGGTGTTACTGCTGGTATCTCTCTGAGTGTTGATGATAAGCGAGATGATGACGGCGATTTAACTATTAATGGAGCACTTAGCCAAAGCCTAGGCCAAAGTATAGGACGTGTACTAACCAATGTTATTGAACGCAATATGAATATGGCTCCTACCCTAAAAGTAAAGCCAGGTTTTTCCTTTAACGTCACCTTGGTTAAGGACATTTACTTTTCACAACCCTATACGACCTCAAATCACTAACATATAACGCCCGCTCCCAGAGCCCTCGCCCTAGCCCATAAGGCAAAACACAGGGCCAGAGCCAGAGCTCAGGGCCAGTTCGCAAAGCACAGTGAAATAGGCAAAGGGCAAAGAGCCAAATAAATGACAAACTAACAACCGCTACCTGCAGCCCAAAAAGCTACAGCCTCCTTTCATGAGCCCATCACAGCTCATATCAACGCTAGCTCTATCAAGGTAACTTTAGCTAGCAAAGTGGAGGCAAGCTCTAGCAAAGACACTGTTTGTCCTTACTCAGGGCCACCATGCCTTAACAAGAAAGGAAAGAACAGGACAAAAACAAGTAAAGCCAAGATAGCTGCTTGCTTTTCTAAGCTTAGTTGACTGTAGCTTAGAGCCTAATTTGGCTTTACCTTGCCTTGCCTTTAGTTAGCAAAGCATGGCCCTTGGTATAGAGCTCTGCACAGGGATTGATGAGAAGAAATTTAGGATGTAATCATGATGTTTAATTGTAAATTTAGGCTAAGAGTATTCTTATTTAAGCTCGCCTTGGGTGTTTCTTTGTTTACACCCTTTAACTCTTATGCCAACTTACCTGTAATAGACGGTGCCTCCTTAGCAGAAAGCATTACTCAAAAGATTATTGCTATTGAGCAATGGGCTAGGGATAACATTAATCAAGCTAAACAAATTGAAGAGCTTTTTGAGGGCAACAACATCTTAACTGATACGCAAAAGCTTATGGATGAAAACTTTGCTATGCAATTTAAGCATAGCTGGTCTCAAGTATCAGACTTGCAAAATCAATCTCTTGCCTTGCTCTATGCCTCTAAAGCTGTATGGGAAGAGTTTGGTAATGCTCAGCACTACTATGCTTCCTTTCAAAAAGCACAAGCTTGGGAACATTGCCTACATGGTCGTCACTGTGATTTAGCTAAGACCATGAAAAATCTTGATGAGAGCTCTATTAGTCAATCGATGCAAGCTTATAAAAATGCCGAAGCTATGAATCGCAAACTTAGTGAGCAAATTACTGCGCTGCAAAGCCTAGTATCAGAGAGCCAAAACAATAAAAGTCAGGCAGGAACTTTAGATGCACTCTCGAAAATCAATGGAGCAGTAGCCTCTTCCATGATTGACCTTAATGGACAACTAGCTGTTATTACCAAGTTACAAAGCCATGCTCAGGCCAAACAAAGTAATGAGCAATTAGCTTTTGATAGTTATTTTAAAGAAATCACTTCTTACAAAAATACTCAAATAACTACTTTGCCTAACAAAATACCTAAAACTCAACAATAAGACTCAGGTTAGAAAGTTGAGGAGAAATATTCTATGTTGAATTTTTTGAGGCTCGATGGTGCTCTTGAGTACCAAGACAGCATTTATCAAACCTTAAGTGATGTTGGGGCTGTACTGAGAAGAGCCAAAATTAGCCAATTGTTTTTAGCAATTGCATTACTTACTTGGAGCTTTAATAGCTACGCTGCCAACGGTCAAGGATTTGAGATGAACTTAGCTCAAATTCTACGTGCTTTTGAGGCTGAAATACTGGCTATGAAGCGCTCTATTTACATCTTTTCTAAAAACTTAATCTTCTATCTGGGAGTTTTGGCTATTGCCTGTAGAGGTATTTATTTAATCTTACAGCAAGGAACACTTTTTACCTTTGCCGTTGAGTTTGTCAAACTTATCTTCTTATTCGGCTTAATACGATTCTTTTTACTCAATGGCTATGATTTTGCCACTGACATAATTAATTCTTTGCTGTCTTTATTCAATGGAAACTCTTTAGGCAATATGACTACTACTCAGACGCTTAACGAGTTCTTTGAGTTTGTTGCAGACTTTGCTCAAACCCTATCCCCTAACAATGCCATCTTTTTTGCTATCTTTATGGTGCTCATGTATGTCGCAATTTGCTTTTTATTTATTCTTTATATCGTTCGTTATCTATCAGTACTCTTTATCTTGGTGTTCGGTTCCATTTCCATAGTCTTTGCAGTGTTCAGACAAACACGTTTTATTGTGTTTAACTTCGTTAGTTTGGCTCTAGGCTGTGCCCTAAAGTTTGTAGCCTTATGCTTCATTATTCGTGTAGGTGAAAAAATCGTCAGCTCTTTGATTACCAGCATGCGCATGGATATCATTACTGGCCTAACTTTAAGTTTGCAAGACGCTGGTTTTGTCCTCCTAGTCCTCTTCTTAGTCTGCGCTGCCGCATTCTACCTGCCCATGCTACTCTCTAGGATCTGCATGCCAGTTCTAACAACTCCATCCCCAATCAGGATCTAACAGAAGCCCTCTACCCAAACAACCCAACCATTATCCTAAAGCTATGGCAATACCCTGCCATAGCTTTAATTTAGCCATGGCTTTAGCCTTAACCTTGGCTTTGGCTTTGGCTTTGGCTTTGGCTTTAGCTTTGCCACCTCCAATGTTTATCCCACTGAGCTCTGTCTAGCAAAACCAATTTGAGCAGACCTGCGGCAAAAACTAGTTAATAAAGTCAAAAATCTCTTTAATGCCTTCAAAGAATAAGTATTGCCTTAGCTACATAACTAAGTCTATTGCCTAAATTGAGCTTATATTGCCTTTTTGAAAGTTCACTGTGTATACCAAAACCAATTTGAGCAGCCCAGCGGCAAAACTAGTTAATAAAGTCCAAATTATCATTAAGAAATAAAAACAACAGTACTGCTTAACAGCTCATTACATTATAAAGAAAACATGATAAATATGGCATTTAGAGCTGTATCACATCATATCAATATCAGTTTTGGCACAGTCGTTGCTTTAACTCTTTTAACAAAAGACCCAGCAGGATCTTTATTTTTACTATCCTTTTCTACTGATGGATTGTTTGCAGTAGAACTAATTATAAAGAGAGATTATTACTATGGCTTTATATGTAAACACCAACGTTAGCTCCATTAATGCCATATAGACGGACAAAGTTACGAAACGTCCATGCTACGCCAACTTTTATTGATTAACTCAAAAAAAGTTGAGTAATGCAAACTACACTATTTTAATGCTATATAGCCTGCATAGTGATCTGCATCAC
>NZ_JALKIM010000012.1 GCF_023050945.1 Anaerobiospirillum sp. NML120448
CTCGTTTTAACAATCGTGTTCGCTCTAAACACAAAGGCTGGTTAGCTCCTAGCATTGATAACCGTATTCAGGCGCATTTATCGCGTATTGAAGCTGTTTTGAAGTTGTTTCCTGTAACTAAGATAGTGGTTGAAACTGCATCTTTTGATATTCAAAAGATTAAGAATCCAGCTATTACAGGCAATGGCTATCAACAAGGCGATCAGCTAGGTTTTTGGAATGTGCGTGAATATGTTCTCTGGAGGGATGGTTACACATGCCAACACTGCAAAGGCAAGTCCAAAGACAAGGTTCTTTGTGTACATCACCTTGAAAGTCGTAAGACTGGTGGTAATGCCCCTAACAATTTAATTACACTTTGTGAAACCTGCCATAAGAAGTATCACGCTGGATTAATTACGCTTAACATAAAGCGTGGTCGATCCTTTAAAGATGCGGCTTTTATGAACATTATGCGTCCTGCATTTGTTGCATGCTTACGTAAAGCACATCCAGGAATGTTGATAGAAGAAACTTACGGCTATATCACTAAATACCAGCGCATTAAATTAAAGCTACCAAAGACTCATTGCGCAGATGCCTTCTGTATAGCAGGTAATTTACATGCCACTAGATCTGATGTCTACCTTTATCAAAAGCAGACCCGTAAACATAATCGCCAGATTCACAAGGTCAATGCTATAAAGGGCGGTATAAGGAAATTAAACCAAGCTCCTTATATAGTCAAAGGCTTTAGACTTTTCGATAAAGTTAAGTGTTTTGGTAAAAAGTGCTATGGAAAAGAAGGTTTTATTATGGGACGTCGTCAAGATGGAGGTTTTGATATTAGAACCATTGATGGTCAACATATATCCAAATCTGTCTCCCCTAAAAAACTTAAGCTTATTCAAAAGCGAAAGACATTTTTAACTGCAATCAAAAAGGAGGGCGCTTCCTCCCCTGTCTAAAGACAGGGGTTTCTGCGCTACTAATATTATGACCTCTGATATGGTTGCTAAGGGCAAACCAAACCCAGATATTTACCTTGAGGCAGCTAAAAGTCTTAATGTATCCCCTAGTGATTGTTGGTCTTTGAGGATACCTCTGTGGGTATGACAGGAGCTAAAAATGCACAAATGGATGCCATTAAAGTGCTTAATGGCTCTTTTGACTGCCTAGCCATTGCTAAAGGCCAATAGTTTTTTGATTTGAGTGGAGAGCAAGTTCATTAGTCATGTTGACTCCGCAACTCTTACTAATATTGCGTTTATTATGAACAATCTAGAAAAATTAAATTCTGATATCAGCCTCTATCAAAGCCTTATCTTCGATATGGATGGCACTTTAATTAACTCTGAGATTAAGCATCACGAGGCTTGGAACCATATGTTAGAAGCTTTTGGTTTTAAGCGCTTAGGATCTGATGTTTTTTATGGTTTTGCTAGTTTACCTGGCATTGTCATTACCAATAAGATTTGCGAACAATACCAAAGCGCCACTCCTGAAAAAGTAGATCCTGTTGCTATGAATGAGTACAAAAACGAAGTGTACGAAAATATTTATATTAAGCAGGCTGAGGCTTTTCCTTTCTTTGTTCAACTAGTAAAAGAGGCTCATGCTCGTGGCCAGCGCATTGCTGTAGCTACCAGTTCCCGTCAGCATGAGGCTAAATTCTTATTAGAAAAAGCAGGCTTATTACCTTATATCGACACTATTGTCTCTGGAGATATGGTAGAGCATGGCAAGCCTAATCCAGATATTTACTTATTAGCTGCCCAAAAGCTTCAATCTAAAGCAGATCAATGTTTAGTCTTTGAAGACAGTGTATTGGGAATGAAAGGCGCTAAAGCAGCTAAGATGGATGCCATTAAAGTCTTTGATGGACACTTTGACTGCGAAGCTATTATCAGAGCGGACAATAGCCAGTCATAGATAGATATAAATCTATCAGAAGTTGGGAGTTGCAAGGTTGTGTCAACTACTCCATCCTAAAATGAGCTTAGCTCATTTTCAGGATGGAGCTTGAAACTTTGGTTTTAGTTGAGCTAAGACAATTACGACACAGCAGGATTGAGTTCTCAACCACCTTGGGCTGTTTACCAACATGCCCCCGAACTTAGCAATCACGCTTGATTTTTGACATAAAAAAACCCAAAAGAAACTTTTGGGCTTTTTATTAACTTTCCTTGCAAAGAGTATACATCTTTGCAACAAGGTTGATGCTAAATTAGTGTTAAGACCAATTTCTCTATGCTTGAGCCTTGGCAATTAAGTCCTGAATACGAGATTTAAGCTCAGCACTTAATAAAGGCATAGCACCTGATTGAGTACATACATAGGCTGCTACATCAGCTGCTGCTTGGTGAGCTACTTTAAAATCAACGCCCTGTACAGTTAAACCAATGAAAGTAGCAGTAAAGGAGTCACCTGCGCCTACAGTATCAACTACTTTTACTTTTGGTGTTGGAACATAAGAGTGCTGACCAAAGTAGAAAATATCAGAGCCATGCTCGCCGCAAGTATAAATAAATTGATCAATATCGAACTTGCCTTTGAGTACTTGATTGTAAAAATCCTCAGGGCTTAGCACATCAATACCTAATAACTTGCAAACAATAGGTAACTCGTCATCATTGCACTTAAAGACATTGCAACGCTCGAGACCAGCCTTAATAACCTCAACGTTATAGAAGTTTTGACGTAAGTTGATATCAAAAACCTTTAAGCTATCTTTTGGCATGGCATCTAAGAAAGCTAAAATGCTCTTACGAGATTCGCCGTTTTCTTGTCTTTGAGCCAAAGTACCAAAGCAGCATACTTGAGTCTTTTTAGCAATGTCCTCAAACTCTTTAGTAAAAGGCATATTATCGTAGGCAGTATCTAAAGCGAAGTTGTAAGTTGGTACACCACGCTCGTCTAAAGTAGCCTTTACATAGCCAGTTTCTTTATCAGAACGATAGGCGTGAACTTTCAAACCATTCTCTTGTAAGATACGTAAGGCCTCATCGCCGCGCTCATCCTTACCTAAGCTAGACACAGCACTGGCATCTAAGCCCATTTGCATAGCATGGAAGGTAAAGTTACCAGGGGCACCACCGACACGAGGTCCATCTGGTAAAATGTCCCACAAAATCTCACCTAAACCTACACAGGTAATTGGCTTAGCATTAACCACTTGTTATTCCTCTTCAATAATTTTAGGGAACGTCGATGCTGGTCGCTGATCGATCTTGTCAGAATCATATGCTCGACGCAGATTGGCGTTGATATCACTAATGACGTCCATATCATCCATAGTAAGCTCAAAGCTATAAAGCTGAGAGTTTTCCAAAATACGTTGCGGACGTATTGATTTTGGAATGACTACGACACCACGTTGTATATTCCAACGCAAAATTAATTGCGCTGGCGATACCTTGTAATAATCAGACAAAGAGGCAATTCTTGGATCAGATAATAAAGTATTACCCTCTCCTCCTAAAGGAGAATACGCCTCTAGTATGATGTTTTGCTTACGACAATAATTTAATAACTCGTTTTCAGCATTTAATGGATGGCACTCTACCTGATTAACCTGAGGTATAGTGCTAGCTCCATGAGCTTTAAGATCTTCTAAATGATGAATCTTAAAGTTTGATACACCAATTGCTTTACAAAGTCCTTCACGCTGTAATTGCTCAAGTTCCAAATAAGCCTGACAATAACCTTTAAATGGCCAATGCAATAAATATAGGTCTACATAATCAACACCTAAGCGCTCTAAAGATTGCTCTAAACCACGACGAGGGTTTTCAAAGTCATCTTTCCACAATTTAGTTGTGATAAAGATATCTTCTCTAGGCACTAGGGAGTCTTTAATACCACGACCCACGCTTTTTTCATTACAGTAAATACGAGCAGTATCGATCATACGATAACCATACTCTAGGGCTGTTCTGACAGCAGAGCGGGTCTCTTCTCCAGCTTGGCTTCTAAACACACCCAAGCCTAAAAGAGGCATATTAAGACCATTATTAAGTTCAACTACGCTTTTAATACTTAATGCCATAATTATGTCCGTGCAATCTGTTAATCCAATTGTCCAGAAAAAAAGCAACACTATGCTGATACATAGTAAGCAAGTGTGCTTTTTAGTTTAATTATGGCACGGTTCTAAGCTCATTAAAAAAATATAAGTACTTTTTGCGACAGAGAACATAAAAAGACACTTATTGCTAGTATAAAGAACCTCTCAACATAGCCTGATAGGCATGCATTAACACCATTGGTGAGGCATCCTTTTGGTTCATGTTTTCAGACATATAACGTCTGAAGATACGTGAATTAGGACAACCATTAAATAAACCTAATAAATGGCGATATAAAAAGTGGATTGCTCTACCTTCTTTTTGGATTTGCTCTCCTAAAATCACCATTTGCTCAACAATTTGCTCTCTAGTTAAAGAACGACATTGTTCTTTTGGTAAAGAGAAAATTTGTTCATCAACCTGAGTCAATAAGAAAGGATCATCAATAATGGCACGTCCTAACATGACACCATCGACCTTTGCTAATTGCTCTTTGCATTGTTCAATAGTAGTAATACCACCATTGATAGTAACTTTTAAATCTTTAAAGTGTTCTTTAATTTTATAAACGCGCTCATAATCAAGTGGCGGAATAGTACGATTCTCTTTAGGGGAGAGACCATTTAACCAAGCTTTACGAGCATGAATAATGATGTGGCGACAACCTGCATCATAAATGGCCCCCATAAGCTCAAAAGTAAATTCCTCACTATCAAGCTCATCAACACCAATACGTGTCTTTACCGATACTGGAACATCACCTGCAGCCTCTTGCATAGCAGCAAAGCATTGGCCAATTAACTTAGGGGTCTTCATTAATACGGCACCAAAGTTACCACTTTGTACCTTATCAGAAGGACATCCAGCATTGAGGTTTATAGCGCTATAACCACGCTCTACACCAACTTTAGTAGCAAAAGCTAACTTATTAGGATCACTACCACCTAACTGTAGAGTGCAAGGTAGCTCTTCGTCTTTAAAATTGATGAGATGAAACTTCTCATGAACAAGAGCCTCACAAGCAATCATCTCGGTGTAAAGCATAGCTTGAGAACACAACATACGAGCCATGCGTCTAAATATAGAGTCAGTCACATCTACCATAGGAGCCACAGAAAAGCGCTCACTAGGCAAAAAAGATGAGATCTTGGAAGTATTATTAATGCTCTTTGTCTCTAACATAATTACATCTATCAGTTATTAACTAAATTTAAAAATGGTCTATATTCTCATAAATAAGACCCTAAAAGCACTAATAATCTAACAATATCCTTCTTACAAAGGTTTTACATAGACACAAGCTAATCTTTTTCATAAAAATGAAATGTTTCTGCAAAGAAACTATATTTTTATTTACAGTCTATTTTGCCAAAAATCTGTAATTTATCAACATTCTTGCTTTAGATTTTAACACAAAATGAGATCTAGTCCGCAAATTTTGCACAAATTTTTGCAAAAATATTGATTTTACATGTCAAAATGTTAAATAACAAACAAACTATCTAATAAGCTAAAAACAGCGTATTTAAGCCTTTTATACTCACTATACCTCTACATCAACCATCAAAACGACAAATGCAAACGAATCCATTAATGCAACATTTTGCAAGATTGCACCAACTCCCTCCCTTAAACAGCACTTCCTTTAAACAATATTTAACTAACCCTTAACTCCCTAACTCAAGCACAATAAGACAAACAACTATCCCATTCGCTACGCTCGTGCACCTCGCTCTCACACAGCCTCCTAGCCATAGCAACAGCAACAGACACGACCATGGCAATAGCCATATCCATAGCATAGCCATAGCCATAGCCTTGCTCTTTGGCCTCTGGCCAAGAGCAAGGTCGCTACCCAAAGGCCAGAACCATAAGGCCCAGTAGCCATAAGGCCAAAGCCACGACTATAGCCATATAGAGCTCAAGGCTATGTAGGCTGTTGTCTGAGGATTGAGGTCTGAACCTGAGGCTAACGGTAAAAGTTGGCTTAGCTAAAAACAAAAAAGCCCAAACCTAAATGAATTAAGCTTGGACTTATGCAACAAGGAAAAGTTAATCGGAACAGCTATTTATCTTTTTAGCTTTTGGTGACTCGCTTAAATAAACGAGCAATTTTTGATTGATCTGATTGAGTACTATCTGAGTTACCAACAAAGCTGTAATTGCCGCCTAAATTGTTCTTTACTACCTTTTGTAACCAGCGATCATGGAATAAAGGTAATACTAAAGTTAGGTCACGTACTAAGCCTAACAGCTTCTTCTCATTTTCAGGAGTTGGGCTAGCTAAGAACTTGCCAATTAATACACCTAAACGGTACATATCATCAATATTGACACCACGGGTAGTAGCAGGCATTGAGCTAAAGCGTACCGCATCAAACTTAACTTCAGGATCAGCTGTATAAATAGTACAGCTACGAGCAAAAATGCCACAGTCAGCTAGACTATCCATTGCGCCACGACCAGACATACCACAGCTTTGAGTATCAACAATCACAAAGTGAGAGTTGGTATCACCACCAATAAGGCGCATACCACCATCAACTAAGCCCTTGCCTAAAGAACGAGCATTATCTACTACACTCTTACAGTAGTTCTTATACTCAATAGATTGCATCTCTTGTAAGCGTACGGCTAAAGCAGTTAACTCTGATGAACCTAAACCACTATGACCAGAACTTACAGCAGCACGGTCAATAGCTGAGGAGAATCTCTTCTTACATAAGATGATGGAGCAATGAGGGCCTTGAAGCGCACCTTGAGTGGTAAAGGTAACCACATCAGCATGAGGTAGAGGTGATGGCATTACACCTGCGGTAACTAAACCTGCAATCTGTGAAATATCACACCATAAAATAGCACCTACAGAAGATGCGATTTTGCCAAAACGCTCATAATCAATTGGTTGTGGATAGTTAATTGGAGATACCACAATAAGCTTTGGTTTATTCTCGGCTACGCTCTTTTCAATGGCATCATAATCAAGATGTTGAGTCTTAGGATCTAAGCCAAAATTAACAAAATGGTATACTAAACTTTCACTATTGCAATGCTCTTTTTTACGTAAATCAAGAGACATTACAGTGTCACCACGTTGTACTAAAGCCTGAAATACCACACGTGATGCTGCTTCAATAGTTAAAGACTTAACATTAGCATGCTCGCCATTAAAAAGCTCACAAACACGCTTAGCGGTTAGTTTTTCAATAAAATTACCATTGGAGTATGGAGTAGAGTGTTGAGTATTAACTAACACATTACCCATAGTAGCTGAGCACAGAGGAGAAATAGAGTTTTCGTCAGGGATAAAAGAAAGAGAATAGTACTGACGCTCTAACTCGCTTTCATAGAAGTTATAGAGCTCAGAATCAAAGCCATGAATGATATTAAGAAGGTTCATAAAAAATCCCCCGACCATCACAACTAAGCTAAAAGTTAATTGTGCTGTGCCGATTGCCATAATTTGGCACTAAACAACTATCTACGTCTATAAAGTTTGCTTAATAGTTGCTTGCTAATATTTGTACCAGGAATACAAGAACAAGCATGTAATTAAGCTAATTTAGCTTTGATAAAATGACTAGCAACCACCTAAAGGATCCAATCAAACTATTACAGCCAAAATAGTTCACTAAAACTGTAATTTTAGTTAAGAACAAGCTAACAGACGTACTTACCCACTAACAAATCTTGTCCAAAAATCTCCTCTAAAAGCACAAAGCTCTAGAGCATCCAACTTAAGAAACTTACAGGACAAGGTAAGATAAACAATAAACGCTTATCTCTTAACCTATCTAAGACTATACACCCAGGCAAACGTATTACAAAGCACACAACCTAGAAATTGCGGGCTTGCTCCAAATTTATTTAAATAATTTAAGAAAATGACAAAAACTAAGCCCAATCTTAACCAAAATTAAAGATAATTAGAGTTTTTACCAAAAACTAATTTGTCTTACCATGTCACCAAAAAGCTTCCCACAGACCAAATCATCAAAAAACGCTCAAAACTCCTCAAAAATCACCCAAAATCACTCAAAATCAGCCAAAAACCATTAAAAACTCGATAATATTTACATTTATAGATTCGAGTTAATGTCAATATGCTAACCTCGCACCGCCACTTTCTACCCATACTATTAGCACCAATCACCATTTAAAGGCAGCATCATAGCCCCAATTCCTCGCTTAGCCCTATCTGTATACCTCCACAATCACAGTCCAAAAGCCCAACCAAAAAAAGTATTAAACCTGCGATAAACCAAGCTAGCAAAGATGTCCCCCAAAAAAGCTATTACAGGCTTCTACTCGCTCTATCACGCCCAACATGCAAGTCATATTACCTGCTTGCCAAGCACAATATGAGCAAGGACAGGACGGCACTGGACGTAATAGGACAGAACTGGCTGGGGCAAGATGTGAAATGACAAGACATGTTTTAGCAGCCTGAGCATCCGATAAAACAAGCTCTCAAGATCTAAAACTTTGAAGCCAAACAGATAGCTATATGCACTTATGGGCTGTTGGTCTTATGGAGTGATATCCTGCTTTTTTAAGGTGCTCAAGGTTGGCAAAAGGCAAAAAAAATCCCTAGCAATTGCTAGGGACTTGATTAAAGCTCAATAGAGCTTAGGAAAATGATTTAAACCCTATTAGGCATCTGGGTAGAAAGGCCATACCATTGGAATGATAGCAACACAGATGATCATTGAAGCAATTACCAATGGAGTACCTACTTTAATATAGTCCATAAACTTGAACTTACCAGGAGCCAATACTAAGGTATTTGGAGGAGTTGCTACTGGGGTAGTGAATGCGCAAGATGCGGCAATAGCAATAGCCATTACTACTGGATATGGAGAGCACCCCATCTTAGCAGCAATAGAAATACCAATTGGGCATAATAAAGCAGCAGCTGCGGTATTGGACATGAATTGGGTAAGACCACAAGATAAGGTAAACAATACTACCATGAACACATATGGACTTGGGTTATCACCCATAATGCCTACTACTACGCTAGCAATCATTTCACCAGCGCCAGTCTTCTCTAAAGCACTAGCTAAAGGCAACATACCTGCAAATAAGAAGATAGTTACCCAGTCGATACCTTGGTAGGCCTTCTTTTCAGAAATAATGCCAGTTAAAACACAAGCTAAGGCACCAATTACAGCCACCATTTCTTGGGTTAAACCTGGAATACCAAAAATCAAACCATATATAACAAAGAGCAAGATAGCTACGCACATCATACGAGCTCTTGGAGTGCCTGATGCTCCACGATTATTGCCTGCTGAGGAAACATCAGCCATATTCTTAGGTGTTAAATGGCGACCAACAAACACCATGTATATAATGCCAGCTATAGAAAGAGGAACGCCGATCCAAGCAAACTCAAAAAAGCCAAATGGAGCAATATTGGCAGTTTCTAATGAGGCTGAGGCAATAATGTTTGGAGGTGTACCCACCATAGTAATACTACCGCCTACGTTAGCCGCAATAGCCATACCCATGAGCAATGGAGAGGAAGGAATTTTAGCTGCTACGCAAATACCAATTAATACAGGCATTAAACAAGCAACAGTACCTGTATTAGAGGCAAATGATGACATGACAATAGTCAAACCCATCATAGCAATCATAAGAGGTACTTCTTTAGTGCCTACTCGTTTTACTACCGAGTTTCCTATAACTTGCGCCAATCCTGACTCAAGCATAGCAGCACCCACTACGAACATACCAGCAAAGAGCACTACAGTAGAATTAGAAAGACCTAAAAACACTTCTTTAGGGGCTAAAACACCTAAAACACCCAAGGCTACAGTAGCTCCAATTGCGGTTACCGCAAGGGGAACCAGCTCAGTAACGAATAAAATAGCCACAACTGCTAACACTTCTAGAGTGATAATTGCTGCTGTTTGTTCCATAACAAGTCCCTATCCAAGACATCTAACAACCATGCCCTTTATCATTAGCTCTATACATAATTGCCTTGTCTTACAAATAAAGATCCATTTGAGATCGAATCACGCTAGTAGCTTGCTAAACTGAAATTATATATAGCATTATTCCCAATATCTTAGGGCATAGTTTAGATGGTGCTGGCGCTTAAGCACTGTGAAGTCAACTAAACTCTCAATACAGCCTCGCTTTTTAAATCACCTAAATAGCCTAACAACAAGATTAGTCTGTCTTTTTAGGTAAAGTAAACTCTTGCTTAGGCCTCATTGAGCAATATTTATCAATATTAGCCCCTTGAGTGATTTAGGTCGAGGATTTAGATCACACAATCCAGCGAATTTAACTAAGGTATTACGCAGCTAAAGCTTTTTGTAGATATCATTGAAAGTACTAAATCTTAGTATGCTTTTATCACTTTAAGATAAGCCTTATGTGTCATTACAGGCTAAATGCCAAAGGATAAGTTTGTATGTTTAATCTAAGTGACTTGCCTGAAAAAGGCGCTAAACGAGAGCAAGCTATTTTACGGTTAGGCTCAGATGAAGCCAATGGGCCTGTGCTTTTTGAATTAGCTCAAACTGAAAAAGGAAAATGTAAGACTGCTGCCCAAAAAGCTCTCGCACTTTTAGAATATGAAGCAGCCTCACCCTTATGGGCTAAACTTGCTAAAGGCAAATTTATGGGCATAGCTATACTGACGGATAGCTGCTCTAATTGCGTCTCTGAGAGTATCGCTCCTGTAATTAAGGAAAGGCTCTCAAGTCTTTTAAACGAGTCCACTCAAAGACCTTTTACCTACAAGGAATACGAGCAATTAAATTTTTGCTTTGCTCTAATGTTAGGTAAAGACTCTCCTCAAATGCTCGAAATTTACCGCTATCTTGCCTCCAATATCAAATTTGTGAGCAAGTTTAAACATGAGCCTCTTTATGATGGAGATAAGTGCCAAACCTTTGCTATTTGTGATGATTTGATGTTGTATCAGGCTACTCAAAGTGAAATAGCTAAAATACCTGCCATTATCCTAACAGCTTCAATCATTAAAAACCCTAGCGACAAGCTAATAGCTCTTGCCCATGAGCTCTATGAAAATAATCATGATAGCTTTTTGACTCCTGTCTTCATGGCTGACATCATTACTAAAGACGCTGCCTATGTTTTTGAGCATTACTCGCCTCTATTAGGGTCAAAAAAGGAGGTCTATCTCTTTAATGCTTTAGGCATGCTCAATTACAAATATTATCCTGATGACTGGACGTATTGGCGTTCAAGGCCAGATAATGGCATGGAGGCACATCTTTTTTGGACAAACTATCGCTATGGCACTTATGAAGTTCGAACTTATAAGATACGCCATGTTAACTTTGATCCAAGGTGGTATAGCCTATTAGCTACTAATCCTTTAAAGCGCAAGCCTAAAGTCACCTGGCAACAATATAATCGCTCTGGGGTCTTATACGAAAGCTATGATGAAATGCTTTTGAGTATCTTGCCACCTAAGATAGATGATGCTGCCCTAAAAGCTCAATTGTATGACTACTTTAAAGTGCGCTCTGAACACCACAAAGTGGCCGATAGTATTTCTGTCTATAAGGATGCTCTAAAGTACTATGCACCTGAAAGTTAAATCATCACATCACGCCACGGCTTATCTTTAGCAAAAATATTAAACTACCAGCCTAGGAGCAACAAGGCTTATTTAATCCAGCATAAGCTTATGCTTATGCTTATGCTCTATTAGCTTTTTCACTATTTACAAGTAAAAAAGGCGGACTTACGCCCGCCTCTAAATATAAAGAGAGAGATATTGTTATTCTTATTGACCTAACAAGCTAAGTGCAATGGTTGGACGCTGGTTAGCCTGAGCCAGCACTGATTGAGAAGCTTGTTGGATAATATTATTCTGGGTTAGAGCCGCAGTTTCAGAGGCAAAGTCGGTATCACGAATACGGCTACGTGCATCAGACTCATTTTCTGCGATATTAGCCTGATTAAAGTAGCTTAGTTCACTGTTATTTATGGGCTTGTTGAAGTTGTGCTGCTGACTATAAAAATACTATTGTTTTTTGGATTGTTTGCACTTTTTAAGTTCGTAGAAGTTTGCAATTTGACAGAAAAGTGAGCCAACAAATTGTTGCTAGAATTTGTGATGCGCAATAGAGCTATTGGTACAACCTATGATGTCAAAACCACAAAGTTAGCTTAAGTTTTTGTAATTGGGAGTGGCCTTCAAAAAAGGAGTTGCGATTTGGGGGCTTGAGGCTGGATGGTGAAAGGTAGAAGGTGGAGGCTTTTAAGGGTAAGGTTTTAAAGTATGGGTAAAAAAAGGCGTTAAAACAAAGTTTAACGCCTTTTAGATCTTAATGCTAAATGATTAACTACTAAGTAATAGCTTTAGTGCATTACTCTAAAGCTAAGAAAAATCTCTTAATAGTCTAAATGGTTTTTCCATTAGCTTATGAATTGTAGTTCTTACCTGTACGGAAGAATGAAAGTGCCTTTTGCAAGCCCTTTAACTCGTCTAAGGTAGACTTGATACAATCATTTTGCATGGAAGCCTGAGCTGTCATTTCACTTGATGCTTGGGTTACGTTCTGAGCATTAGCAGAGATCTCACCAGTAGCAGTGGTTTGCTCCTCAGCTGAGGTAGCAATTTGGGTAATTTGGCTGTTAAGGCCAACTACGTGACTGGTAATGTCATTGAGTAAGTTCTCAAGCTCTTTAGCATCATTGGCCACTTTGTCCATATTCTCAACAGAGTTGGTAATAGAAACAGAAGCAGACTCAGCATACTCTTGAATGGTTTGTACCATCTCATTAATTTCTTGAGTTGACTTAGCAGTACGAATAGCAAGGTTACGTACTTCATCAGCTACCACAGCAAAGCCGCGACCAGCTTCACCAGAACGAGCAGCCTCAATAGCAGCATTTAAAGCCAACAAGTTAGTTTGTGCAGCAATGTCATCAATAGCACTTACAATCATTGAAATGTCACGGCTCTTAGCAGCAAGTAACTCAATCTTGGCAGAGTTATCCTTGGTATTAGCAACCTGTTGCTGAACATTATTAAAAGCTCTTTGCACTACAGTAACACCATTGCTGGTAATTTCACGGCAAACATCTGAGCCATGTGCTGCGGTCTCACAGTTGCGAGCAATATCAGCAGTAGTAGAAACCATCTCATCAGAGGCGGCAGCTACAGTCATAGCCTGAGACTCTACATCGCTAGTGGACTTGGAAATTACCTGAGATGAATTGCGTACTCGCTCTAACTCTTTATCAAGCTGTAAAACTTCATTTTGAGTCATATCAACAATGTCACGTACAGCATCATTGAGCTTGTTTAAGGCTGCAACTGCGTGACCAAACTCATCCTTGGTTTTAACCTCAAAGCGCTTAGTAAAGTCACCATCTGCCATGAGATCAATGTGAGTAATAGCGCCTTTAATTTGCTGAGCAATATAGCCAGAAATGCAAAGGGCAATACTAATAGCACTTATTACACCAACAACAGCTAAGATAGAAACCAAATAAATGCTTCTTGGATTAGCAGCCTCATCAGCAAGCTTCATGCTATAGGAGGTTTGTAACTTAGTGATATTACCTGCGATAGTTACTGTTCTTGTCCACAGAGGCAAAGAGTCCATAGTGTAAAGATCAAGAGCACTATCAGCCTTGTCAGTAATTAATAATGGAGAAACCTTATTACGCAAGTGATTTGTATAGGCCTTAGCAGCCTCTTGCAAGTTCTTAATAGCAATAGGATATTCTGCAACTGGAATTGCATCAACTTGGAGACGATCTACAGCATCTTCAAGGCGCTTTAAAATTGGCTCATACTGATTGTAGAACTGTTGAGGATTATAAGTAGACTCCATATAGTTAATACCACGGCAGTAATTAACATTGGTGTCTCTGGCTACAGCCTCAACATACTGAATACGAGTAAAAGCATTACTTATCACATTATCAATATTCTTAGCAGCCTGACGAGCATTGCTAAGAGCATAAATAGACACTCCAACTACCAATAAATTGATAAAGATAACAACCAAGAATCCAGTTAGGATCTTGAAGCGAGTATTAGCATTAAGAAATACATGAAACATGGTAATTTAGCATTTCCACCTTAAAGCACATACTTTAATTACCAATAGCTCTATCTTAAAAATAGTATTAGACAATAACGCAAGCGCCGCCTAGAGCAACTAAATGCAGTCAAAGGCAACTCTATACAAATACTATTACTATGCACATAACGACTGATTTACAGAAGATAATGACTTAGAAATTATTATTGGTCGTTGTGTTAGTAAGGTTTAATATCAATAACTAAATCAAAAGACGAAACGGATAAAAGGTAAAAAGCATATCGCCAGACAAAATTTAATATTTTGATGTCATTAAAGGAGGAAAATACTCTCCTTGCAAAAAATAACAACCACTTAAAATGCTTAACAACTACTCATTACAAATATTTCTACTTGCAACTTTCAACACTAGCCCTTACATGGTGTTCAAACATAAAACACGCAGCTAAGCAACTAAACCATCTAAACGCCGCTTAACTATGGCTTATCAATACGAGCAAGATTATTTTCACCTATTTTTTGTAAACAAGTGAAAGCCATTTACGACTTGTTAAGAGCAGTAAAAGGAACCCTTAGCAAGCACGCTCCTTTTATTACACCACACATTAGACACTTATTCAAAAAAACAAGACTTAATTAGCTAAGAACATCACAATTGCAAAATATTTTTATGTTATATCTATTAAGTTATTAAACTTAGCCATTATAAGCTCTTTCTTTAAGAGAATGTTGTGAAAAAACATACTATTGGCAAGCATTTAAGATAGTGAATATCTAACCCAATTATATTCACACGAATTAATTAACCTCTTTTGGAAAATTCGCTTTTATCGTATTTGCAGATCAATTTCTTGGTAAAAATATTTATTTTGGGCTGTATTACAAGCTAGCGTACTTTTCTGACTTTTTTTGTCATATAGACCAACAATTTGATTCGTCAGACAAAAAAGCAACTAATTAACGTTGTTTATAAAAATTAACGCAGAGGGATAAAATAGTGTAGTTTTTAGTCAGGCATCTTAAGCTATTAAACGCTGATGTGGCAAAAGATACAGATTCGCAATGAAAGGCCGTTTTTAATTAAAAGTTACCCGTTTTAATGGTTGGGCAATACCAAAAATATAAAACGGTCTTTATTATTTCTAAACCAAAAAAGAATCACTGTAAAACTCAACTTAGTGCTCAGAAAACTGACATAGGGGAGACATTCAAATATTTACATTAAACTAACAGTTTTGCTGTATGTTGAGGGTCATTTATTCGAATTTATTACCTCCCCAACGCAAAATCTAAGCAAATTTTGATAAATAACCAACTCTCTCCCCTATGTATGAGAAAAAGGCACATCGATGTTCTTGTCGCAAGGACAAACAACAAGAAAGGTTCATACCGCACGGAAACATGTTGTTAAATGCTTCAAAAGTCTATTCTATTCATGGAAAAGCGCCTAAGCTTACAAAGTTGTTTAGTTGTGAGTTAATTCATAAGCTTTTTAAGAAAATGGCTACGAGCATAAGGACTAACGAAACTCCTTATGACAGACAATGGGGTTCTTTGTATTATCTTTTGTGTTTGCTGCTCTTGCTGGCAATGCTTCTTTGGCTCATGTTTAACTTAAGTATAGACATTTATGTGCTTTGGCAAATGTGAAACCAGCATCCCCTCGAACAGTTGAGAGAAGTATGGAACAGGCTGAGGCTATATCAGCCGCAATGAAAGCTATGACTTTCAAATTAATGATTTCCTATAATCAATTGGTCGATAATCTCGTTTTTTTAACCGTTGGCGCTGACACTATCCTCTACTCTCCAACTATCTTACTTGGTGAAGTTGGCAAATTAATTACAAAACATCCTATTTAGAGTCGGCGTAATGAAGACTTGCTCCCTCATTAGCCTGCTAGTTAACTAAAAAGTGCAACTTCTTTGGCTAAAACTACTATTTATTGCTGATAAATGGCTTTTGCAGGCCATCCATAAAATGTAGCAACATCTCCCCAGTCTCATGAAACACTCTAGTATGCCCTTATGCCATTGGTATTAAGGGCAAGATAGATTCCTGTAGGTATTTTTCGCTTGCGCTCGTAAGTGATGGAGCACTGATGTTAGCAGCAGAATTGCTGTTTTTAGGCTGACAGGTGGCGGGCCTTCTAATTAGCTAGCTAGCTAGCTGGCAGGACGGAAGTAAGTCAGCCAGAAGGCAAACAGCAAGTTTATTGGTTGGTGAGTGATGGTGAGTGGTGATGCAGGGGTGTTTGTTTTACAGGCAAGTAAGCTTAATGTGTTTGTTTGATTCTAGTATTTTTAGTTTTAGTTAGCTGGTACTAATGACAATTGAGTTTGCAGGTGTGAAATCATTCTGGACTTGCCTTTGATATTGATATTTGTCACTTAATTTTTTCATGATTAGAACATGATTGATGCGCCGTTTATATAGCTGGTTTACTTACATACCAGCACAGAAATAGACGCTAAGAGACTATTTTGCCATACGCTTAAAATGGCTTATATATCGCTTTTTATAAAAATTTATGTTGGTTTAATAAATCACTTTGATCAATTATTGGGCATCGAATTGACCCTGATCACAAATATCTATGTGTTCTCTCTTGTCAAGCTCTTTTTTTATCAATACCTTTTTTAAATTAACATGTCTTACAAGTGGCCTATTTATCGAATATATGAACTTTAGATGGTACTTTTAGATAAAGCTCTTGACGATAAAAAAGCCTTTTTTTTGATACGTTTTTGCAAATTTGGGCAGTTATAAGGGCTTTTATGTATGAAATATGTGAACTTGCCCTAATAATTAAGTTTCTAATTGAAATTTCTGTCAATTTTTATCAACTAGGCTATTGCGAGATGGGTGTTTTTGTTTATTTTGTATTCAAGCCCACGTGCTCTAGCAAGTTTTTACTTTAGGTTCTTCATACAAGTTAACTTGCAAAGTCCTTGTTTAATGTGAGCACAAAATAAATCAAGTTAATTTGTATGAAGAACCTAGGTTAATCATTAACAGCTATCACATGAGCTTATGAGTTAGAAACCAAGGAGCTTTTTTATGTCACCGAAAGCAAAAACTTTCATAGTTATCGGCGATATTGTACTGTTTATCCTGCTTCTCAACTTTTTACCATTCCAACCACAAGAGAATAAGGGCTTAGCGTTATTACTCTTTGTTGGTATCTTATGGTTAACTGAAGCAGTTCACGTTACTATTACCGCTATTTCGATCCCAATTTTAGCCGCCATGTTAGGCTTGGTAACAACCACCAAAGCATTAAACGGCTTCTCTGATCCAAACATCTACTTATTCTTCGGTGGTTTTGCATTAGCAGCTGCAATGCACTTCCAGAAGATCGATAGAATTATCGCTCAGAGAATTATGGTTTTAGCAAGAGGCAACTTCCTCTTATCCGTAATCTTCTTATTCTCAGTAACTGCCTTCTTATCCATGTGGATGAGTAACACTGCCACCGCAGCTATGATGCTTCCTTTGGCACTTGGTATGTTATCTAAGTTAGATCCTAAAGAGAATAAGGCTGTATTTACTTTCGTATTATTAGGTATTGCCTTCTCAGCTTCTATTGGTGGTATGGGTACCTTGGTAGGTTCTCCTCCAAATGCTATCGTAGCCTCCAACATGGATCTAACTTTCGCTGACTGGTTTGTTATTGGCTTCCCATTCATGATGGTTCTCATGCCAATCATGTTATTAACTCTCTACTTTGTCTTCAAGCCTAACCTCAAGATTGAAGTTGACTTCAAGGACGAGCGTATTGAGTTCAATGGCCAACGTTACTTAACCTTAGGTATCTTCGTAGTAATTGCTTTATGCTGGATTTTCTCTGGCAAGATCAACCCAATCATTAGCAGCTTATTCGGCTTAACTGCCAACATCGGCTCTTTTGATAGCGTGATCGCTATTGCAGCAGCAATTATCGTAGTAGTATTAAAGCTCATCTCTTGGAAAGAAGTACAAGAGAACACTGATTGGGGCGTGTTAATGCTCTTCGGCGGCGGTATTACCTTATCTGCCGTATTAAAGGACTCTGGTGCCTCCAAGATCATGGCTGACGGTATCGTGTTCTTAGTTCAGGGCCAACACTACTTCATCATTGGTTTATTAGTATCATTCTTTATCGTATTCTTAACCGAGTTCACCTCTAATACCGCATCTGCCGCCTTATTAGTACCATTGTTCATCTCTATTGCAGAGAGCATCGGTGCACCTCCATTAGGCTTAGCATTAATCATCGGTTTAGGTGCATCCTGTGCGTTCATGTTGCCAGTAGCAACTCCTCCAAACGCCATCGTATTCGGTACTGGATACGTAAAGCAGCAAGACATGGTTCGCGTTGGTTTAGTATTGAACATTATCTGTTCCTTCGTTATCGCAATCGGCGCTTACTTATTCTTCCTTTAAAGTTTTAACAGCTAGGCCAGAAAAATTTGGCCTAGCCCCTAAAAGGATATACTTACAAGTAATAAGCTAATTAGATAGGTCATTATTTTTCTAGCAAAGCTCCAAGCTCCTTACAATTTAATTGGTAAAGGACAGAGCCCAAAAAACTTATCTAACTAAGGCCTATCCAAATTAACAACTTGTAGCAAAACTTTAGAAAGTACCAAATGAATTAAAATCTGTCATTGTTTAGCAAAGGGGAGCGCAAGCTCCCCTTTTTTTTGTCCTTAACTTTTATTAATAGTCAAGGTACACTTTGGTGTGAGTAATAAAAGTTGAGCTAGTAGTTCTTGGTATTAGAGTTATAAGTTTAATTACTTGATTTAGGATTGGTCATGCATAGCTTTGAATTTGCTTCTTTAGTTTTGATTATTACTCCTAAGCGTTTAGGGCTTTTTATTATCATAGCTATCATGATTAGTGCTATGTTTCGTTTTATCTTTGACTCCAAAAGAGAGCTCTGGTTTAAACATACTCCTAGCAGTATTTACCATATTAGAGGCGCTATCGGCCAATATCTGTCTTTAGGCTATCCTGTTACTTTACAAGGCTACTTAGTAGTAATTAGCATTCTGCTATGTATTTTTATTGCAGGAGTAATTTTATTTGCTCTGCCCATTAGTATGATTTAGTTATCATAGGCTAATTTCATGCGTAATTTGTAAAATATGTGAAAAAAATCACATTAGTGCTTTAGAAAAGTGATCAAATTGGTTAAACTCTTATGGTTCAGGTAGATACTAGTAGACCAGTTTGTTCGAATACTAAGATCATCCTAAGTATTATTTTGTAAGCTATTTAGCTTTGGCAAAGGTTTGCATAGCCACTAACACTCACTCCTTACTCACAAGTTTTAGCTCTAAGCCTATTTATTTTGCCTTGTACGGAGTGTGTGTGTTTAGATCTTTTTTTGCGAGGAAATAATTGTTGTCCCTTTTCATAGTTTAACCATTAAATCACTTGTTGCACGCTAGGCAGTAAACTCTAGCTAGGTTCGTTGTTTTAAGTCTTTTATTTGTGTTTGTTGTGCCATGTTAAATATCAAAGTAACTAATCGCATGCTACATGAGGACTACATTGCTCAGCCAAATATAGCCCCATTTATCTTGCCTCGCAAACACATCATAAGTGTAGCTGTTATGGTCGCACTTAGCGCCCTGATCGTACTTCCAATGCCTTCAACCTGGGAGCGATTTAACGACGATACCACTCTAACTGCCGATAGTAGAGACTATTTGAGTAAAGACCAGAGCGCTCAAGAGATGATGGCTCGCAATGAGGATACTAATCTCCATCAAGAAAACTATGATGATTACGATATTCCAAGCCAGTATTTCGACAACGATCAAAACAAACTTGCTGACAGTGCTACTTTAGACAATATCTTCGTTGATGATGAAGACTCAGAAGATGAAGAAGAACTTATTGCTACTACCCCTACTACTACAGAGGGCACTTGGGCTGATGGCAATAAAGAAGCCACTCAAGATCCTATTTTAGCTCAAGGCACTACTACCACTGATCAAACAACAAGTACTCAAGACACACCAGTACCAGTACCTGTCCCTGATGTAACTACTCCAGGCGCAGCTCAAGAACCATCTAATATTACAGCTATGCGCCCAGAAGGTAGCTGGTATCGTCAAAATATTCAATCAGGTGATACTTTATCTAAGATCTTTACCTACCTAGATTTACCTTATGCAACTTTAAATCGTATTACCAAGGTAGCAGGTAAGAGAGACCTACTGCTTAAGGTGGGTGATCCTATCTATTTCCTTATCGATAAAGAAAATGTCGTTATGGAAATGGTTAAGCCTATTGGTAAAGATGAACAAGTACGTTTTAGCCGTTTAAGTGCTACTGATGACTTTAAGGTAGTTTACGAAAAGACTAACGCCCACGTAGATAATGAGCAAATGATAGCCTCTATTCCAGAGGCTGAGACTATGCCTTTGGCTGTTGAGGCTGCTAAACAAAGAGCTATCAAAGAAGCTGCTTTGGCTAAAGCCCGTGCCGAACAAGAGGCTCGAGATCGAGCTAATAACGTCAACCCTAATAGACCACGTTTAGTAATTGCTAAGATTGAAAAAGGCGAAAACTTTGCTCGTGCAGGCCATAGAGCAGGTTTAACCCCTACTGAGGTTAAGACCATTGGTCAAATCTTTAAGCAAAAACTAAATATTAACAAGCTTAGAACAGGTGACAGCTTTAGAGTGCTCTTTAGTGGTATTGGCACTCAAGCTAAGTTATATGCTGTTAACTTTGAGACCAGTAAGGGTCGTTTTGAAAGCTTTATTAATCCAGACGATCAAAACTATTATGGTGAAAACGAATTTACCCCAACAGCAGGTATTTTCCGTCGTTTCCCATTAGCTGATGAGATTAAAGTAACCTCTCACTTTAATCCTCACCGCCGTCACCCTGTTACTAAGAGAGTAAGCCCTCATAACGGTGTTGACTTTAAGGCCTCAGTTGGTACCCCTGTTTATGCCCCAGCTGATGGTGTGGTTACTTTCTCTGGATATCAAAGAGCTGCTGGTTATTACGTAATTATTAGCCATGCCAATGACTTTTCTACCGTGTATATGCACTTATCAAAGTCTGAGGTTAAGCGTGGCCAAAAGGTTATTGTGGGACAATTAATCGCCCGCTCAGGTAATACAGGACGTACTACAGGCCCTCATTTACACTATGAAATACGTATTAATGATCGCCCAGTAAATCCATTAAAGATTGAACTGCCAAGCTCCAATCATCCTAATCTGGCCCGTGAACAACGTGAAGCCTTTGCTAACAACGTAAAAGTGCTTCGAGCCGAGCTGCAAAATGATAAGCTGGCTGATGTTAAAAAGTAATTTCAAAATATAGCCCATAAGAGCCAGAATCTTATGGGCTTTATTTTACTTAGCTTATCCTTTGGGCCTTAAAAATCGACTTTGTTAACATATTGAGGCGTTAATCAACATATTGTCTAAGCAAAGCATTTGGGGCGCATGGCTATCTTAGCTATAATAGACAAACCAAAGTATGCTTAGCTAACATCTTAAGTCGCTATGATCTTAAGATAGTGAAGTTTAGCCTTTACCGTTTAATGTAATCTGGATTGAAAGATATCAATCTTCACAAAACTACAATTGCGATGCTGTCAAATAATAACCTTTCTCAAGAAGCGAGCACTTTAACTAAATGGCTGGTTTCTATTCCATCTGTTGCGCATGCCAAAGGGCCTGCCTTAATTTGCCAAGCTATCCATGATGGCTTAGTAGAGTTTCCTTATTTTAAAAAGAATAAGGATAAACTCCATTTAATTGAGCACCAAGATTCTAATAAAAGCTCAGTTATTGCTTTAGTTAAGGCTATGGAAGAGGTATCACAAACTATTGTTCTTTTGTGCGATACCGACACTGCTAGCCCTTATCACTATGGCATGTTGAAAGGTTACTCTACCAATTGTGATGAGCTTTTAAGTCGTTTAAAAGAATTAGATGAGCTAAATGACTCCAAAGTTAAAGAAGGCATAGCAAATGATGACCTTCTGTTTGGCTTAGGCGTTCTACAAAGCAAGTGTGCTACTGGCTCTATGTTAGTAGCCCTCAAAGAACTATCTGATAACTACGTAAGACTCAATGTCAACGTACTCTTTATTTGCACCTCTGAAAGTGCCATTCAGCATCGCGGCATTAAAAAGTGCATACCTTTTATTCAAGAGCTCATTGACAGAGAAAAGCTTACTTTACGTTTAGCAATTAATGCTAAGCCTAATTTCCCTTTATTCCGTAAAGACCAAGATCTTCATATTTTTACTGGTAATTACGGTAAGGTTGAGCCTTCTTTCTACATTATTGGCAATAGCGCTGCATCCTTTAAGCCTTATTCTGGTTTTTCCGCCTCTATCATTGCCTCTGAATTAATTAGAGAGTTAGAGCTTAATGCCAAGCTTACTCAAAAACTCCATAATTCTCCTTTAGTACCTACCTTTGATAGCTTACGAGTCAAAGAATTTGGTAAAGAGTATAGCCCTGATGGTATGCAAATTAGCTTTAGCATGCCTATAGTAAATTTAGACTTAAATGATTTACTAGAAATTTTAAAAGAAGCTGCGGCTAAAGCTATCGAAAATGCCTCTGATTTAGTTGATCAAAGAGAGGCTATGTATGCTCATATCAATCAAGAGGACTTTACTCCTCAAGTGCAAGATGCTGAGGTTGTTTCCTTTAGTGACTTGTTAGAAAGAGCTAGCCATAACTTTACAGGCAACTTACATAAAGCATTGCATGGCATGGTGCAAAAGTGCCGCTCTGAGGGCCTATCATTACATCAGGCCAGTATTACCATTATTGAGCGCTTAAATGAGCTAGCTAAATTACCACGTCCATCTGTGGTGGTTTATTTTACTGATAATTTCCTCCCACCTCAGGGACTAAGTGCTAGCCTCAGCCAAGATCGTGAATTATTCATGATCTTAGATGACCTATTAAGCCGTTTTAATAAGTTAAGCCCTATTGCCCCTACTTTAGCAACTTATTACGCTCCAACTGATGCCTGCTTATTACGCCCTATTGGCCTACAAAAATCACTTAGCACCTTAAGACAAGAATGCCCTGTAGGAGTAGAGGATATAGAAGGACTTAATGTCCCTACCATTACTTTAGGAGTAAAGGGCGATAACCTCACTTTACTAACAGAGTATGTAGAAAAAAGCATGTTTGAATACTTGCCATCTTTAGTGGTAAGTATTGTTGACGCTATTGGTGAAAACCCTGTAGGTGCCTTCTTACAAGCTCACCAAGATTTACAATTACAACTGGAGCAATTGGCAGAAAAAGCAGAGAGCATTTCTGCTGCTGTGGTTAATGAATCCCGTGAAATTAGCGAGGAACAACAAGGCGAAGGCTTCTACTCTAAACTAAGCCAAGGTAAATTGGAGCCTGAGTCCTTAGAGCACTTCTTACAACAGCAACAAGCTGCTAACAATGGCAAGACTGCTGCTAAATTAAGTCTTAAAAATGTTAAGCCTGCCGCTTTACAAAGCCCAGAGACGTTTGCCGCTGAGCATAATAAAACTACTGCCCCAGATGCATTGGTTAACACTGCCTCTGTACTCCATACTAAGTCTCAAGCTCACACCGAAGAGGAAGTCAGTGCCTCTATTGATGAACAGTTAGCACAACAAGACCTAGTAAAGAATGCCGATAAACTTCAAGAGCAAGAGAACCAAAAGGTTATTGAGTCTCATATCGACCGTGTTCTTGATGTGGCGCATCACAGCCAAGAAGTTGAGCACGCTCAGGATGTTGATAATACACAAAATGATACAGATGCTGACAATAGCGATCTGTTAAACGCCATTGCCCAAAGCATTAATGATGATGCTAAGCTCAATAGTGAAATTGCAACTACTGAACCATCCCCTATCTTGGAGCCATCCAAAGTAGAAATTGCTGGCGTTATCAAAGAGGAGCAATCAGCCCTTGGCCAAATTAAGAGCCTCTTTAAGAAAGACTCAACTACCCCAGCTCCATCCCAAGCAACCGCCACTAATGCTGAATCTAAGGCAGAAACTGAGACTGACAGAAACTCTTCCTTAGAGAATACTGCCCCAAATCTTGAAAGCACCACTGAGCAAGAAAATAAAACCTCAGTGCCAGAGCAAGATAAGGAGCATGATAGCTCTACTGTCTTAACTGACACCCAAGATAATGCACAACAGTCCCAAGCTTTAGAAAGTGATACTAAGGCTCAAACTGAGACTGACAGCAACTCTTCCTTAGAGAATACTGCCACAGATCTTGAGAGCACCACTGAGCAAGAAAATGCAGCCCTAGTGCCAGAGCAAGATAAGGAGCAGGATAACTCTACTGTCTTAACTGACACCCAAGATAATGCACAACAGGATCAAGCTTTAGAAAGTGATACTAAGGCTCAAACTGAGACTGACAGTAACTCTACCTTAGAGAATACTGCCCCAGATCCTGAGAGCACCACTGAGCAAGAAAATGAAGCCCCAGTGCCAGAGCAAGATAAGGAACAGGATAGCTCTACTGTCTTAACTGACACCCAAGATAATGCACAACAGGATCAAGCTTTAGAAAAGAGCCCTGAGACTGACTCTACCCAGGTTTCTGAAAAGAACCTAAATGCAGACCATGATCAGGATAATATTGCTAAGGAATTAGATAATATTTTTGCTGAAAAGGAGCCACAGGAAACCCCTGCTCACAGCGAAAATCATCTAAGTGATATTAATGGCGACATTAATGCTAAAACAAGCCAAAGCATTGATCATATCGAAAGCCATGAAGGTGATCTTAATAACAGCAAGGTTCAATATATTGAGAGTTTTGAGCCAAAGATTATTAATGCTAAAAAGCAGCCATCCCAAGATGCTCATGAGCTTGAGTTAGACAAGAACGATAAACAGTCAACATCATTGCCTGTTTCAGAGCCTAGCAAGGCCGCCGCCTCCTCAAAAGATAGCACTTCAACTCATGAAGAAGGCAAAAGCAGTCCATTTGCTATTGTTTCCTCCTTCTTTAAGAGCTTTAAGCGCAATAAAGCTCAAGAAAAGAGCGATCATAGTGCCCATACTACCGCTATGAAAACTCCTCTAGGTGTTGAGGATGAAGTAGATTGGCTAAACACTCCAGAGCTTGCACAAGGCAAACAAGATAAGTCTGTATCTGACCAAGACAAAGAATTATCCATTGAAAATATTAAGAGTGATATTACTAACACTCAAGATAAAGATCAGTTACAGCTTGATTTAAGCGAACATGATAAGAATCAGGAGCTCAATAAAGATATTGCAGATCTTAAGAGCACTGATAAGTCCCAATCAAATGATGACCAAAATATTGGCGTAAGTTCAGAACAAGTAGCTGATCTCTTATTAACTTCTATTAAGAATAAGCTACAAACCAATTCCCTAGCCTCACTAGATGATCCTAAGGATTACCAGCAAAATGATATCCCTCTCAATAACAATGTCTATGCCACTGATATAGCATTAGGCGAAGTTGAGATCACTAAGGATAAATTACCTCTTGAAACTAAGAGCTCCTTTAATACAGTTGTATCTGATAGCCCTAAGGCCGAACGCATTGCTGCTGAAAAGGCTGAACAGGAACGCTTAGAAGCTGCACGTATTGAGGCCGAGCGCATTGCTGCTGAAAAGGCAGAGCAAGAACGCTTGGAAGCTGAACGTATTGAGGCTGAGCGCATTGCAGCTGAAAAGGCTGAACAAGAGCGCTTAGAGGCTGAACGCCTTGAGGCCGAGCGCATTGCTGCTGAAAAGGCTGAACAAGAGCGCTTAGAAGCTGAACGTATTGAGGCTGAGCGCATTGCTGCTGAAAAGGCAGAACAAGAGCGCTTAGAGGCTGAACGACTTGAGGCCGAGCGTATTGCCGCTGAAAAGGCCGAACAAGAGCGCTTAGAGGCTGAACGCATTGAGGCTGAGCGCATCGCTGCTGAAAAGGCTGAACAGGAACGCTTAGAAGCTGAGCGTATTGCCGCTGAAAAGGCAGAGCAGGAACGCTTAGAGGCAGAACGACTTGAGTCCGAGCGTATTGCCGCTGAAAAGGCCGAACAAGAGCGCTTAGAGACTGAACGTCTTGAGGCCGAGCGTATTGCCGCTGAAAAGGCTGAGCAGGAACGCTTAGAGGCTGAACGTATTGAGGCTGAACGTATTGCCGCTGAAAAGGCAGAGCAGGAACGCTTAGAAGCTGAACGCATTGCGGCTGAGCGAATCGATGCTGAAACGGCAGAGCAGGAACGCTTAGAGGCTGAACGTATTGCCGCTGAAAAGGCTGAACAGGAACGCTTAGAAGCTGAACGTATTGAGGCCGAACGCATTGCTGCTGAAAAGGCTGAGCAGGAACGCTTAGAAGCTGAACGTATTGCCGCTGAAAAGGCCGAACAGGAACGCTTAGAAGCTGAACGCATCGCTGCTGAAAAGAAAGCTAAGGAAGAGCGCTTAGAGGCTGAGCCAAAAAGCACTGCTAAGAAGAGTAAGCAAAAGAACGTTAGTGATAGCTCTAAGGCTGATAATAAGGCTAATAGCAAGGCTGCTAAGAATAAAGATCAAAGTTCAGGTGCTGAAAGTAAAAAGCTTAGCCGCCTAGAGGAATTAACTATTCGTCTAGCCGCTATGCGTGCTGGAGAGGATGAGGCCACTCTCAAGGATAAGCTTAATAAGCAACAAGAGCAATTTGAACAAGAAAAGAGTGCTAAGAGCAATGCTTCTGTATCCTTACCAAGCAATATGGATCTTACTAAAGCAATTGACTCTAACGTCACTATGCTTTCTAAGAAAGCATTCTTTATTAGTGAAGATCCTCATAATACTCGCAATCCTGATGAGGTCTTTGCTGAGGCCGAAGCTGAGGCAGCCGCTAAGAGAGCTGAAGCTCAAAAGCGCTTAAAGACTTTATCTGAAGCTTTAGCTAAAGAAAAAGAGCAAGAATTAGCAGCTCAAAAACAACCAGCTATTGAACAGCAACAAGAGCAGCTTGATAAGCAACTTAAAGACGCTGATACAGCCAATAAGGTCGATAGCTCTGCTAAAGACAATAAGACTGAGGGCCAAATTAATAAACCTGACTTAGCTGCACTCAACAAATTAATTGAAAATGCTAAAGCAGAGGCTAAATTAGCCCAAGCTGAAACTAAGGCTGATACTGGTACTGCCACCCCATCCGAAGTTAAGGCTGATACCGAAGTTACTGCTAAGGTTGATACAGACACTGACGCTCCAGCCCAAGTTAAGGTTGATGCCGAAGTTGCTGCTAAGGTTGATACTGGTACTGCCGCCCCAGCCGAAGTGAAGTCTGATACCGAAGTTGCTGCTAAGGTTGATACTGGTACTGCCGCTACAGCCCAAGTTAATGCTGATGCAGAAGTTGCTACTGAGGTTGCAGCTAAGGATAGCCTTGAGGGTGAGTACCATAGTGTTGGTATTAGCAGTGAGAATGCTAATGATGTAAAGTCCGATGTTGAGGCCAAGGCTGAGGCTGTTATTCAGGCGGAGGTAGATGCGTCTGACGAAAACATTTTTGCTGAGCCTGTATTAGCACCTGGATTAGATGAGCCAGATTTTGAGTTTAACTTAGCTACTGATGAGCCATTAGCTCCTCAAATTAATTCTTATGAGAATAATTTGGCTCCTAGTGTACTTGAGGTTCAAGCTGAGGATGTGCCAAGCATTAAGACTAAGAGCGACATCGATTATGACACGGTAACGGAAGTTGAGGTAACTGAGGTTATTTCACCTGCTCCTGTAAAGGCTAATGTCAATATTCAAGAAGCAAAGATTGTTTCCCATAGCAATAATGATAGAAGCTTCGAGGTTGAGCCATTAGATGAAGCTACAGTCAAGGAAATTGCCTCTTTACGTAAAGTTGGCACAGAAGAGGCCATTGCAGAGCTGTTATATGCCAATGAGGACTTCTCAGAAGAGGCCGATTTAAAAGCTAGCACAAATACTCTTGAAGCCCGTCGTGCCGCACTGCGCCGTGCTATGTATGGCGATGATTCATCAGGCCAGGAGACTAAGCCTAAAGCTAATACTAAAAGAGGCAGCTATGTAAACTTAGATGACTATAAACAACCAGTTTATGTTCCTAATCAAGTAAATCATAGTCATGAGGATGAGGCTAATTTAACCCCTACTAGGGTAGTTGGCAGTGCCACTACTTTCCCTAGTGAGCCTCCAAAGGAGGATAGTATTAAACAAAATAGCTATCCTCATAACAAAATGGAACCAGTTGCCTCTAGTAGTGCTGGAGTAAGGATCTTACGTACCCCAAACTCTGATTTGCGTAAGGCGCTAAGAGACAAAAGAGCTGCCCCTACTTTCTCTACTGCCATAGTAGGAAAAAGAGAGCCTGTAGAGACAGAAGCCCAAGAGGCTCCTGTTCACTCTATTGGTATTGTAGGTAAGCTTGAATCCCACGAAAAAGAGCAACAAGAGGCTCCTAAGTTCTCTACTGCCATAGTGGGCAAACTTGAATCTCATGAAAAAGAGCAGCCTCAAGCCCCTACTCACTCTATAGGTATTGTAGGTAAGCTTGAGTCCCATGAAAAAGAGCAGCAAGAAGCTCCTAAGTTCTCTACTGCTATAGTGGGCAAACTTGAGTCTCAAGAAAAAGAGCCAGAGCAAGCTCCTGAGCATTCTATTGGTATTGTAGGCAAGCTTGAGTCCCATGAAAAAGAACAGCAAGAGGCACCTAAGTTCTCTACTGCTATAGTGGGCAAACTTGAGTCTCAAGAAAAAGAGCCAGAGCAAGCTCCTGAGCATTCTATTGGTATTGTAGGCAAGCTTGAGTCCCATGAAAAAGAGCAGCAAGAGGCTCCTAAGTTCTCTACTGCTATAGTGGGCAAGCTAGAGTCTCATGAAAAAGAACCAGATCAAGCCCCTGCTCACTCTATAGGTATTGTAGGTAAGCTTGAATCCCATGAAAAAGAACAGCAAGAGGCTCCTAAGTTCTCTACTGCCATTGTTGGGAAAAGAGAGCCTGTAGATACTGAGGTAAAAGAGGCTCCAAAGTTCTCTACCGCTATAGAGAGCTCAAGAAAGAGCTCTCCACTGCCAGAGCTCAATAGTGAAACTAATAGTGAAAACGAAGAGTTTGACCCTAATGCTCCTAAGACTGTGGTAGTACGCTCCAAGAGCTAAAAAAGAACAAGCAGAGATCGTTAGATTTCTGCTTGTTTTTTTATATAAAATTCTTAAAGCTATTGATGTAATAGATAATACTAGCTATTTGTTGATTTATCAGACATAGGGGAGACAGTTGGTTATTTATCAAAATTTGCTTAGATTTTGCCTTGTGGAGGTAATAAATTTGTATAAATGACCCTCAGCATACAGCAAACCTGTTCGTTTAACGTAAATAATTGAATGTCTCCCCTATGTCAGATTTATAGTTAGTACTAAAGTTTTTTAAAAATGCAAAGTTAAGTTAAGTTAAGTTAAGTTAATTAGATATATATTTTGCATCTATTTATGACCCTCAAACAGCTTATATAGCTTGTTTTCAATTTTTTATTCAATACGCGCGTTATATTGTCGTTACACTTAATGTAAGCACACAAGATATCTAACACATGCTAATTAGAGTTTGGTCATTCCTTTCTTTTTTTCTGTCATGACCGCTTTTACATCGACTCTTTTAGCAAGTGCTTTAAAGATTTCTATAAAATATAGAGGCACTCATCATGGCAGTTTACGTAAATACCAATATATCTTCATTAAATGGCCGTCGCTATTTAAATAATGTTCAAAATTCTTTAACCACTACTTATCAGCGCCTAAGCTCAGGCATGCGTATTAACTCTGCTAAGGACGACGCAGCTGGCTTACAAATCGCAGATCGCTTAACCACCCAAATCAATGGACTTAACCAAGGAAACCGCAATACTAACGACGGTATCGCTTTAGCCCAGACCATGGAAGGTGCTCTCGATGAGACCACCAACATGCTTCAAAAAATCCGTACTTTAGCCGTGCAAGCAGCCAACGGTACCAATACCGCTGATGACCGTAAGGCTCTTAAGGCTGAAGGTGATTCTTTAGTTGCTGAAATTACTCGTATTGCTAACCAAACCAAGTTTGGTGGTAAAACAATCTTAGCAGGTACTACTAAAGGTTCTATTTATAATACAGCTGGTGGCGTTAAGGCTTCTGCAGGTCAAGTAACACTTCAAGTTGGTGCAAATAATGGTGACCAAATCACATTTGATGTTGGTAATTTTACTTTCGAAAAGATCTTAGCTAATGCTAAGGGTGTAGGCGCTGCAACCAAAGGCGCAGACAAGAACGGTACCGCTGTTCTATTAAGTACTGCATCATCTGCCAAAGCTGTAATTGAACTTATGGATGTTATGATTGCTAAGGTTGATTCCCAGCGTTCAGGCTTAGGTGCCATCCAAAATCGACTTGAGTCCTCAATCCGCAACCAGTCTAACGTAGCTGCTAACCAGTCCGATGCACGTTCACGTATTCGTGATGCTGACTTTGCTGAGGAGTCTGCAAACTTAAGCCAACAGTCCATTATTCAGCAGGCTGCTACTTCTATGTTAATGCAGGCAAACAGCCGTCCTCAATTAGCCCTCTCTATGCTCGGCTAATTCTAATTATCTTGTTTTCAGATAATTTAAAGTCCCTTAAGTAAAACCTGATTTTTAAGGGATTTTTAACTAATTCAAAAGGTATATAGGGGCAAATAATTATGGCAGTTTATGTAAATACCAACGTATCTTCATTAAATGGTAGAAGATACCTAAATAATGTTCAAAATTCTTTAACCACTACTTATCAACGCCTAAGCTCAGGCATGCGTATTAACTCTGCAAAAGACGACGCAGCTGGCTTACAAATCGCAGATCGCTTGACCACACAAATTAATGGATTAAATCAAGGCAATCGTAACTCTAACGATGCTATCGCTTTAGCTCAGACCATGGAAGGTGCTCTTGACGAGACCACCAACATGCTCCAAAAGATCCGTACTTTGGCAGTTCAAGCTTCTAACGGAACCAACACCGCCGAGGATCGCAAGGCACTTCAACAAGAAGTTACTAGCTTATCTACAGAAATCAACCGTATTGCTGCACAAACTAAGTTTGGTGGTCAAAACATTTTACTCACTGCTGGTGCAGGACTAATTGATGATGATGGTAATGTTACCTTCCAAGTAGGCGCAAACAAGGGCGATGAGATTGTTTTATCTGGTTTCTCAGCTGGCTTTAAACTTAGTGGTATCGCTACTCACGCTGGCGTAAAAGCTGAAGATGCTAGCAAGTCTGGTTGGATTATGTCTAATAATGCTAGCCGTTGGAGTGTTTCATCAGCTAATGCCGCAAAAGCTACACTAGCTAACATTGATAAGTTCATTGCTGCTGTAGATAGCAAGCGTGCTGATTTAGGCGCTTTCCAAAACAGATTAGAGTCCTCTATCCGCAACCAGTCTAACGTTTCAGCCAATCAGGCTGATGCTCGCAGCCGTATTCGTGATGCTGACTTTGCTGAGGAATCTGCAAACTTAAGCCAACAGTCCATTATTCAGCAGGCTGCTACTTCTATGTTAATGCAGGCTAACAGCCGTCCACAATTAGCTCTCTCTATGCTCGGCTAATTGATGTATAAGCATACAATATTACTTTTATAATCTAATATATCTAAACAGGCTCTTACTTTATGGTTTGAGCCTGTTTTTCATATTATACGGATAGGAGCAAAAGCAAGCTGCCTACAGTTGAATGCCAATCAATAAGCCCCTTGTTGTTTGCTATTAAAGCACGCTAAAGCCTGAGCTGAGCACCATAAGGCGTAAGAAAGGGCTGCTTAAGTATTGCCTACAGCCCAAAGCCACCATATGGACGACGTACCACTTCATAAGAGCAGTGTATTGCCTTGGGGGGCTGTAAGCGCAGCTTAGAAGCCCATACGTCTAACGTTTTGGCCGTGGCGATAAGTGTAAGCTATGGTATAAATGGATTCACAGGCATAGGCATCAAGCTTTACATAATTGCCAATAGTTTTGCCGTTAGTTAAATTGAGTTGATCAACTAAGCGTACAACATCCACCATAGGTAGCCCCATTTCAATAAAGTTTTGAGGCAAGCCACAGCGATGTAAGAAATTGCGTAATTCTAAAATACCAGCTCTAGCTGTTGAAGTTGGATCATCAAAATTAATAGGCACACCAAACACACGATTAGCAAATTGGGCCATTCTCATAATATTGGCTGACATGCAGTATGTCATCCATGCAGGTAAAAGCACAGCTAATCCAGCTCCATGAGAGCTATTGTAGCGATTAGACAGCTCTCTTTCTAAATAGTGTACTGACCAATCAGTTTCTCTTCCTAAAGAGCACATGCCATTTTGAGCCAAGGTACCAGCCAACATTAAATTACCACGAGCATCGATATCATTAGGCTCTTCTAAAATTTGCGGCAAAATTTTAATAACTGTTCTTAAAATACCTTCGCAAAGCTCATCAGTAATTTGCACATTCTGTGTTTTGGTAAAATAACACTCAATAACATGGGCAATCATATCCATAGCATCTAAAGCTGTATCTTTTTGTGAAATATTGATGCTTAGCTCAGGATTTAAAATTGCAAAACGAGGTAAGAAAGTAGCACTTGTTTTAGTAAAGATTTGCTTTTGGTCATTAATTGTTGCAACCAAGGAACAACTAGGGGAGCATTCAGCTCCAGCATCTGGGTTAGTAACAATAGCACCTAAAGACAAGGCATGAACAGGCTCTCTAATTCCAGTAAAAAAGTCGATAACATCGCCATTATAAATAGCACCCACGCTAATAACTTTGGCGCTATTAATAGTATTAGAACGGCCTACAGCTACTATGGCATCAATATGATGCATACGGCAAAATTCAATGCCCTTATTAATATCCTCTAATTTAGGATCACCATCAGGGCAACTAAGCTCAAAAATCTCAAGACCAGCTCTATCTAAAGATCGTTTAATTCTGTCAAGGAGATCAGGCTTTTCTACAGCCTCAGAGCCAAAATGTAGTAATACTCTGCGGCCGCCTTCAAACTTAACTAAGCCACCAACTTCATTCTCTCTAGCTCTACCAAAGAGCATAAAAGTACGGCGCTGATAATCAAAATTCTCCATAAATAAACCTCGACAGAACATAATCTGGTAGTCAATTAATTTTAAAGCGCACTAAGCACTCTTACAAGTTCAGAATGCTAATAGTGACCTATACAACACGGGCAAAGCCCATGCAAGCAAACAAGGGCAGGGCCTAATCTAGCAAGGTAGAGCTCAAACAGTGGAGGTGACCTGATAAGGTCAATTAGGGCCAATTGAGGCTTTGAGAGGCAAAGAAGGCGCTTAGAGGTTAGTTAAGATGGGTAAAAACTGTTAGGATATGCCTTTAATAATTTGTTTTACTGGGTATTAATCATGGACACCAAACTAAAGGATCAATTATTTGAAATTGCTAAGAGCAATAATTTATTAGCAAGCAGTCAAAACAGTGAGGATAGTAATGCCTTGCTTGATAAGGCCTTTAGTGAGGCGCTTAGAGCTTGGCAGGCTATTAATCAAGAGCCTTTATTACTAGTAAAGGATTTAATTGAGCAATATCCAGAGCTTAAATTGGAGCTTAAGGGCGATTTATGTCTTTATAATTTTGACCTGATTGAAGATGCTGCGTTTAGCTATGAGCTTAATACAGTCATGTCTTTGCATTGTGCCCTGCCTAATAGTAAAAGCGATGCCAGCGAACAAGAGCAAGTAAGAACCAATGCAAGTCATACTTTTGAACTGCAAAGAAGCTTGCCTTTGCCTAATAAAATCTCAAGATTGGCAGCTAAAGTAATGTCTTTAGGCATGTATGCTCAAATTAGTAAGCGAGCACCAGATTTTCACAACTATTTAACTATACTTTTACCTTTGGTAGCTAAAATTAACGTCCAGCTCTTAAACGATAAGGCTCGTTTTATTGCTGATAGACAAGTTAAAGTAAACTCCTCAGAGTCTGTGTGTGAGGCCAGTTGCATTAGCCAAAGTACAAAGTTTGATGCTCACAACACCAATCCTTTGTATGAGTGTGAGCAAAATATTTTGCTCCTAGAGTTATTGCCTATTTGGGCTTTAATCTTTAATCACGATTACCAGGGCTTGTTAACTAAGCTTGATGACTTTCATCAGCTATTGGTAAGTTTTGCCAAGGATCTTGAATTTGCCAATACCATGCAAGAAAAAGCAAACTTTGCTTTGTATATGAGTATTATTCTTCTTATGGAAGAGGCAACTAAGGCTCTTGCACAGCATCATTTAGCCTGTAAAACAGAAAAGGCTAAGGCTACTGAGGGCACTGATGGTACCAAGGACACCGATAGCTACAATGGTACCGAGATCACTGATGGTGCTGTTGTTGCAGCAGATACTAAAGTTAACGATGGTAGCGAGAGTACTGATGCTATCGAGGGTTCTAAGGTTACCAAGGGAGCTGAGGGCTCTGAGGTCAACAAGGTTATTGAGAGCAAATTGCAAACAGCTATTGATAAGTGCGATCAGCTTCATATGGCAGATTTAGAGATTATTGCCCGCTCCTTAAAAATGATTTTACTTTTAGACCTGTCAAGATCAGATTAACTAAAGGGGGCATTTATCCATTTTTAGGCCCTATTTGCCATTAGATAGCGCCTTGTTAACAATGGAGTTTAAGAATTATGGCAAAAAGTGAAAATAATTCCCCCTTTGCTCGCTTTTTTCAGTAATATAGCGGAAAAAATTTGGTTCTCGTTTTAGTCGAGTTTTCATTGTGCTTGATGCAAGTAAATACCTTACGGGATTTATTTGCAATAATATTTTGGAATGACTTGCGTGGATATTAATCCTAAGTTACAGGCAGCTGAGTCTGCCCCAAAAGAGGCGGGTGCTTTATCAAGCAATAACGCTCCATTAAACAATACTACTCCTATTGTAGCTTGTGCTAATAACGCCAAAAACAATGTTAAAGGAGCATCTGCTTCGCACAGATCAGGAGAACTACCTGGTCAAAAACCTTCATTTGCTGCACAAAATCGTAAGCCAATTTTAACTATTAAAAAGCTTACTAAGCGTTTTGACAGCTTCGTAGCAGTTGATGAAGTTGATTTAACTATTTATGAAGGTGAAATCTTTGCTTTGCTTGGTTCATCTGGTTGTGGTAAGTCAACTTTATTACGTATGCTAGCTGGCTTTGAAACCCCAACCTCTGGAAGCATTATGTTAGGCGGTCAAGAAATGATTGGCGTGCCTCCATATAAGCGTCCATTAAATATGATGTTCCAATCCTACGCTCTATTCCCATATATGACTGTAGGTCAGAACATTGCTTTTGGCTTAAAGCAAAGTCGCTTACCTAAAAATGAAATCCAAGAGCGTGTCGACCGTATGTTGCGCTTAGTACACATGGAAGACTACGTTGATCGTAAACCATATCAATTATCTGGTGGTCAAAGACAGCGTGTAGCTTTAGCCCGTTCTTTAGCTAAAGAGCCACGTTTATTGCTACTTGATGAGCCTATGGGTGCTCTGGATAAAAAGCTTCGTGAGCAAATGCGCTTAGAGTTAGTAGATATTATTAACTCTGTAGGTGTAACTTGCCTCATGGTTACTCACGACCAAGAAGAAGCCATGACTATGGCAGATCGTATTGCCATTATGGATCGTGGTGAGTTTATCCAAATTGGTGGCCCACGCGAGATCTATGAGAACCCTAACTGCCGTTTCTGTGCTGAGTTTATTGGTTCAGTAAACATTTTTGAGTGTTCCTTAGTTACCTCCTCTGCTGCTCAGTCTTTAATTAAAGCTCGTGACTTTAACCACTTAATTGAGTTAAGCCATGATATCGACCTTGCTGACGGTATGCCTTTAATTATTGCGATGCGTCCAGAGAAGATTTATATCTCACACGAGCGTCCTGAGGAAAATACCAACTGGTGTGAAGGTGTAGTAGAAAATATTGCTTATTTAGGTGATGTTTCTATTTATTACGTCAAGCTCAGTAATGGCCGTATTATTACCTCTACTTTACCTAACGTTGATCGCTTTAAGCAGGGTCTACCTACCTGGGAAGATCATGTTTACTTAAGCTGGGATCCTGATTCCTGTATTGCTCTTACTATTTAGTAAGAAATTATTCATTAGGTATTCGGTAATACATATGTCTACTGGATTAAGTGCCAATTTGTCTTTTATTAGACGAGCTTTTTCCCCGAAAATAGCTCAAGTTGGAGGGCAGATGACTAACCATCAACATACTTGGCGTGATTATGCTTTAATCGCAGCGCCTTATTTGTGGATGATACTATTCTTCTTACTGCCATTTTTGATCATTTTTAAGATCTCTTTGTCAGTATCAGCAATTGCTATCCCTCCATATTCACCTTTAGTGACCTTTGAAGAAGGTGCCATGCAAATTATTTTGCATTTGGAAAACTACACCTATATCTTCACAGATCCTGAGGGAACCTATATCCGCTCCTATTTGAAGTCATTACAAGTAGCAGCATTTTCTACCTTCTTTTGCTTGCTCATTGGCTATCCTTTAGCATGGGCTTTGGCAACAGCCAAGCCTGCTATGCGCAATGTGCTCTTTATGTTGGTAATTATGCCTAGCTGGACATCCTTTGTTGTCCGTATTTATGCTTGGATGACTATCTTAAAGCGTGACGGTTTAATTAATGATATTTTGATGGCTCTAGGTATTATTGATGCCCCTATTCAGATTTTACAAACTGATGCGGCGGTGTATATCGGTATTGTCTATTGCTATTTGCCTTACATGGTATTGCCTTTATTCTCGGCTTTAATGAAGGTTGATTACTCTTTAATTGAAGCTGCTTATGATTTAGGTTGCCGCCCTGTTAAGACCTTCTTTACTACCTTAGTACCACAGACTAAATCAGGTATTATTGCTGGCGCTATGCTGGTATTTATTCCTGCCATTGGTGAGTACGTAATTCCAGAACTCTTAGGTGGTAAGGGCTCAATCTTAATTGGTCGTATCTTATGGCAAGAGTTCTTTAATAATCGTGATTGGCCATTAGCCTGTGCCGTAGCGATCATCATGCTCTTAATCTTAGTTATCCCAATCTTGCTCTTCTACAAGATTGAGCGTAATGAACAGGAGAAGATGAATGCTCGCAAATAACAAAAAAACTGCTATTTCACGCAATGTTATCATTGTACTGGCATTAATTTTCTTATATTTGCCAATTGTCACCTTAATTACCTACTCATTTAATGAGTCTCGTATGGTGACTGTATGGACTCAGACCTCTCTTAAGTGGTATCGCGCTTTATTTAATAATGGCGATATTATTCGAGCTGTAGGTGTGTCTATTACTATTGCGCTGATGACTGCGTGTGCCTCGGTTGTGATCGGTACTTTAGCTGCCTTTGTGTTAGTACGTGTAGGCCGCTTTAGAGGTGAGTCATTATTTGTACTCTTAATTACCGCTCCAATGGTGCTCCCAGAGGTTATCACTGGTTTAGCTTTATTGTTAATCTTTGTGACCTTAAGCTCTGAGATCTCTATTTTTGCCGATCGTGGTATTTGGGCTATTTGGATTGCTCACGTTACCTTCTGTTCTTCCTATGCCACTGTGGTAATTCGCTCACGCTTTAGAGAGCTTGATATTTCCATTGAAGAGGCAGCTATGGACTTAGGCGCAGGCCCAGTAAAGGTCTTCTTTGCTATTATTCTGCCTGCCTTAATGCCATCAGAGATTGCAGCCTTCTTATTAGCCTTTACCATGTCAATGGACGACTTGGTGGTTGCTAGCTTTATTGCAGGCCCAGACTCCACAACTTTACCAATGCTGATTTTCTCATCAGTACGTCGTGGTCTGTCACCTGAGATTAATGCTTTAGCGACTATTATTGTCTTTATTGTTTCTATCTTTACTTTCTTTGCCTGGTTATCCATGGTTAAGAAACAAAAGAGAAAGCGTGCTGATGCTGCAAAGGCCGCCAAGGCAGCAGCTATTGAAGAAAAACTGCACTATAGTGCTCCACACGGTGAAGATGCTTTAGATGAGCGTCGTAAGCTTGATGAGGCCACTTTAGCAGTATTAAAAGAGCAAGCTTTAGCTTTAAGTGAAGGTAAAGATATCTCTAATGAGACTCGTATTAAGCTCCAAAAGCTAGGTACCTTTAAGCCAGAGAGCCATAGTAAAATACTTGATGAAAGTAACTACGATGAGCAAACTGACGAGGAAATGCCAAGCGAAGAGGAAATTGAGGCTAATTACGAAGCTATTGAAGCAGCTAAGGAAGCAGCAAAAGAAGCTGCCGAAAAAGCAGCTGCTGCTGCAATTGCTGCTGAGCAGCTCGAAAAAGCCTTAGAGGAGGCTAAAGAGGCCGCCGCTTTAGCAGCTTTAAATAGCAAGGATAAGAAGTCGGTATTGGGCGATAGCGCTAAAGATGCTACAGCTCAACAGCGTATTGTATCAAGCACCTTAGCTCAAGCTGGTATGGCTAAAGTTGTTGAGACCTCTCAAGAGCTTAAGCACAATGCCAAAGATAGTGTTGAGCTTGATAGCAATGTTCTTGCCTCCAGTAATGCTACTACCTCAAGCTCTTTGGCCGATGCCAAGGCTAAAAAGGCCGCTCAATATAATGCTATTAGCCAAACTGTTGAGCACCTGGATGATAGTTCCAACTCAGATAGCACTATCTCAACCTCAGTTATGAGTAGCTTAGGAACTATGAGCTCTAAGGCTGCTCAAGGGGCTAAGAGCGCTAAATCTCAAGTTAATAGTGCTGCTATTGCTACTACAGCAAGCTCTCTTGCTGAGGCTAAGGCTAAAAAGTCAGCTAAAGCCAAACAAAGCAAAAACACCTCTGACTTATCGGCATCACAAGTAACCATCCGTGATGAGGATAAAGCCAAAGCCCAGGCTGATGATAGCCTCAAGGTGTTTGACAACACTAATGCTAAATAATAATACTAAGCCCGCCCTCGTGCGGGCTTTTTACTGCCTACTAAAGCACCCCATCAAATTAGATCTATCTTCAATTTTCCCATCACTGCAAAAATGACTAACTTACCTCCCATCTTGCTCCCAATTAATACTTACCAAACTAGACCTAGTTAATCTTGGAGCGCTTATCTTAAAGGGCAGGTAATAGGTAGAATCCATTATGCATACCAAATAGTCTTAGCCTTTTAGGGATGTGATTAATGATTTTCATGTTCTCACTATAAATTTTCTAAGCAAGGTTCCGTTAAGTAGGTTAACAATATTTGTGCACGTTGTGTGCGACCTACCATCTCCTGCATATGCTTATATCAGCTATTTGTTAACTCTACAGCTATCAGGGTGATGAGTGTTTCTACCCAATCATTTTTAGCACTGAGGTTGATATGGCAGGCATTTCTCCTTTAAACATTAATGTTAACCAGTCTATGGTTAACGGAGCTAACACTAATGCTCCACAAGTTACAGGCATTGATAAATCAACTCGTGTAGCAGGTCAAAGCCAAGATAATTTGGTTAATATTGCTACCAGCTCCACTCAAAATGCTAGTGAAAACCAGCAATACTCCCATCAGCGTCATATTGCCCTACAAGGTTATTTGTCCTTAGGCCAAGAGCAAGAACAAGGAGCCGAGAAGAGCCAAGCTCAGGGTCAGGGCCAAGTTCATGGTCAAGAGACTCAAACTAAAGGTCAAGAGTCTAAGCCTAGCTCTAGCCAAACTCCTAAAGGAATTGATGGCCAGGAGTTAACCGAAGAAGAGCAACAAAAAGTCAAAGAGATGAAAGAGCGCCATGAAGAAGTTCGTGTTCATGAAAATGCTCATAAGAGTGCTGGTGGTCAATACGCTGCCGCCCCTACTTACACCTATGAAACAGGCCCTGATGGCAAGCGCTATATTACCGATGGTGAGGTAAGTATTGATATTGGTGAGGAAAAAGATCCTCAAGCCACTATCGAAAAGATGCAAGTTGTAAAGCGTGCTGCTATGGCACCAGCTGAGCCATCTGGACAAGATCGCAAGGTATACCAAGAAGCTAATCAAAAAGAAGCCGCTGCTCGTCAAGAATTAGCCGAAGATAAGAAAGAAGAGGCTAAGGAAAAGCAAGAAAAGGTCAAAGAGTCTCTTAATGGTCAATCAGACAAGAGCGCTGATACTAACAATAAGTCTCAAGGCACTAAGAGCAATGAGCAAATCATTGAAAATAGCGATGAGATTAAGGTTCCAAAGAGTGCCTCAGGCCCTAAGTCTTTGGACACTGGCTCCTTTTAACCTAGCGCTTAAGCTTTAAAGTTTGATAAGCCCTGTAAGAGCAAGCTCTTATAGGGCTTTTGTTTTAATGAACTTTTAAAATAGAGCAACCTTAGCCATTATGCCAGGTGCTAGGCCCCTTACTTCATGCCTTTGTTCCCTATCCTTATACCTGTCCCCTTTATACGCAGCTCTTATTCCCTATCCAGATTTCATGCCTTTATGCATAGTACTTATGACCTGCCTTAACCATGGCTTTATTCTTAGGAGCTGTAAGTAATTAACAAGAAACTTTTAGATTCTTACACTATTGAGTCTCTATGGTTTAAGCTCTTTAGAAACATGGATAGTATTTGCTTATAGTTCCTTAGCCTTAGTGAGACAGGCCTTTATATCCAGTAGTAAAATTGAAAACTCATTTCATATTAATTAGCTTTTATTCAGTACTGCTTATTCAAGATTACTTGAGAAGTATGGCACTAGTAAGCCAATTTCGCTGTGATTATTGGTGGCTACTATTTTATGGTCTTTAGGATTTGGGGCATGGCAAGAATGCTTTTAAGCTGCACTAAGTACGACTGATAGTTTGTTGGTAAGCAAAGTAATGCTTTAGTCAAGGAAAGCTCTCACAAAGTAGATGAAATATCTCATAATAATCCCATAAATATAGGCTTTTAGTAAACATCAAGCCAAATTAGCTGTAAAACTCACATTTTTTGTGATTTAAATCAAAAACTATTAAGGATTTTTTTGCAATTTTGCATTAGATGGATAGAATTGAATCCGTTCTTGTATACAAGTATATTAGTATATGAGGAACCATAGTAGCATTGTTTATGTTGTTTAGTATTTCGGTTTAGGTGAATTTATGGAACATTGGATTCCTGTTTTATGGGTGGGCTTAGCCATTGTGCTTTTGCTTTTCCTTACCATTAAGGTAAAGCTTCACTCATTTTTAGCTCTGTTAATTGTTGGTCTCTTAGTAGCCTTTTTAGAAGGCATGCCTTTAGAATCTCTTGTTAGTGCCATTTCCAAAGGCGCTGGTAATACTCTAGCAGGTGTAGGTCTCATCGTAATCTTAGGTGCTGCCTTAGGTCAGTTAATGACTGACTGTGGCGCTTCTAAAAAAGTAGCTGATGTGATCTTAAAGACTTGTGGTACCAAATACCTTAAGTGGGGCTTATTATTCATTGGCTCTGTCTTCGGTACTGCTATGTTCTTTGAAGTGGGCTTTATCATCATGATGCCTTTAGTAATTGGCATCGCAAAAGAAGCTAAGATCCCATACATGGCTTTGGTAATTCCATCCTTAGCCGCTTTAGCTCAAGCTCATAGCTTATTACCACCTCAGCCTGGCCCTGTTGCCTTAATGACCACTTTAGGTGCTGACTCTGGTTTAGTTTACTTATTCGGCTTAGTAGTTTTAATTCCGTCCATCATTGCTGCTGGTATCATCTTACCTAGATTCCTAGACGATTTGAACGTCTATAAGATGCCAACCATTGGTGGCTTTGAGGAAACTGACTACTCTAAGTTTAAGACTCCAAGCTTTGCTGTTTCTTTATTAATTCCATTACTACCTGCTATTTTAATGATTAGCCATACTTTGGTAGCCGCTGTTTTACCAAAGGAGCACATGTTAGTTTATGTATTAAACTTCTTAGGCTCACCTATCATTAGCTTGTTCTTATCTGTACTTGTAGCTTTATATGTCTTTGGTGTTCGTGCTGGTCGTACCATTGCAGAGGCATCTGACTCTATTTCCAAGGCTATCAAGGGCATTGCCGTAGTAGTTTTAATTATCGGTGCTGGCGGTGTATTTAAGGAGATTATTATCTCTGCTGGCGTTGGTCAGCATATTGCTGAGGCTGTTAAGGGTGTAGACATTAACCCATTAATCTTAGCCTGGATTATCACTGCTATTATTCGCTGGGCAACTGGTCAGGGTGCTGTATCAGCAATTACTGCCGCAGGCTTAGTATCCCCATTATTAGGTGTATATGACATTGACCCTGTATTATTAATGTTAGCTTGTGCTGCTGGTTCTAACACTATCACCATGCCTAATGATGCAGCTTTCTGGTTAATGAAAGAAACCTTTAACTTAAGCATGGCCCAGACCTTTAAGACCTGGGGCTTATTAGAGCTTATCAACTCTGTAGTAGGCTTGATTGTGGTTCTAATCCTAACTCTCTTTATCTAAGTCTTTAGATAAGAAACTAAATCCTCCCACCAGCCCTTTTAGCAATAGCTAAGAGGGCTTTTTACTTTAACCTAAGAGCTGACCTTGCACAGGTGTCATACCGCCATGCTCTTCATTTAACTCTAAGTCAAAAAGCTTTTGTTTTATGGCATCTTTAAGGCCACTATTACGCTCTTTAGTACGCCAATCTTTAACCGCCATATTAAGTGCCTTTTTCTCACCTACAATGACAACAAGCTTTTTACCACGGGTTACACCAGTGTAAATTAAATTGCGCTTGAGCATCATAAAGTGCTGCATGGTAAGAGGTATTACCACCACAGGGTATTCACTACCTTGCGACTTATGAATAGTACAAGCATAGCTTAAAACTAATTCATCAAGCTCACTAAAAGGATAGGCCACGCTCCTACCATCAAAATCTACTAAAAGCTCCTGCTCTTGCTGGTCTATATCTTGAACAAAGCCCACATCACCATTGTAAACATCCCTGTCATAGTTATTCTCAATTTGCATGACCTTATCACCCACGCTAAAGGTCACGCCAAACTTAGTAATAGAATGCTCATCTGGGGTATTAAGAGCTTGTTGGAGCATCATATTTAAAGCACGAGCACCACTATCACCTCTATTCATAGGGCACAGTACCTGAATGTCCTTAATGGGATCATAGCCGTAAGCTTTAGGTAGCCTGTTTTGCACTAAGTTAACTAAGGTTTGAGGGAGACGCTCTCTATCTTCTTCATTAACAAAATAGCAATCACCCTTATCTTCTTTAGTAGGAAAACGAGGTAAATAGCCCTTGTTAATTTCATGGGCAATACGAATAATCCATGAAGTAGCAGCTTGTCTAAAGACTTCGGTTAAACGAATCACAGGTATGAGCTCACTGGCAATTAAATCACCCAGAAATGCACCAGGGCCTACTGATGGCAATTGATCAATATCACCTACAAAAATCACAGCAGCATGGCGAGGTACAGCTTTTAACAAATTGTTAGCCAATGGAATATCAACCATGGAGCACTCATCTACCACCAATAAATCACAACTTAAAGGATTAGTGTCGTTGTATTTAAACTCCATAGTACTAGGATCAACTTCAAGCATTCTATGGATAGTAGTAGCCTCATAGCCTGAGCTTTCTGACAAGCGCTTAGCAGCACGTCCTGTAGGAGCACAGAGCTTAATATCAACATTTTTGGCAGCTAAGATCTTTAAAATAGCCTTAACAATAGTAGTTTTACCTACACCAGGGCCACCTGTAATAACCATTACCTTGCTATGAAGCGCCGTTTTTACTGCTTGTTTTTGACTATCAGCTAAGTTGATGGAGAGCTTTTTCTCAACCCAATCAAGGGCTATGTCTTCTTTTATTTCAGGCCATGGTAGTGGCTGCTCCATTAGCTCTTTAAGGCTTTGGGCAATACGCTGCTCACTTCTATATAAAGAGGATAAAAAGATACTATCACTAGTAGGAAAGTTACTTTGCGTCAACTCACCATCAGCAATTTCATGCTCAATAGCATCATTAATAATAGGCTCTGGAATATTCAATAATTCTTGGGATAGCTTAATCAACTCACTACGAGGCAAACAACAATGGCCATCATTACTAGAAGCCTCCGATAGCGCAAAAGCAACACCTGCCTGAGCTCTTAACGGACTTTGAGCACCAATACCAATTTTAGAGGCAATAGTATCAGCTGATTTAAAGCCAATGCCTCTAATATCTTTAGCCAAACAATATGGGTTTTCCTGTACTACCTCAATAGCCTTAGAGCCATACTTTTTAAAGATACGTACTGATTTAGAGGTAGAAACACCGTGAGAATGTAAAAAGACCATAATAGATCTAATCACTTTTTGATCTGCCCAGCCTGATGCTATTTTATTAGCACGCTTTTGTCCAATACCATGCAAATCAAGCATAGCTTTAGGGTCTTGTTCGATAATATCAAACACATTCTCGCCATAGGCATCTACCAATATTTTGGCAGTTTTAGGCCCCACACCCTTAACCATGCCTGAGCCTAAATAACGCTCAATACCATCAAGGGTAGTTGGAGGGTAAACATCAATACGCTCAGCCTTAAACTGTCGGCCATACTCCTTACTAAAAATCCAAAAGCCATGGGCAGTAACATACTCACCAGGGGTAACACTAGAGGCATGACCTACCACAGTAATCAGATCGGTCTCGCCTTTTACCTTAATACGCAAAACGCAATACCCCGTCTCCTCATTATGATAAGTTACCCGCTCTAGCAATCCCGACAGCTCATCCAACCTGCCCTTGCGCTCCTCCTGCCCAGCCCCCTGGACAGTTCCCTGGACAGCCCCCTGCCCAGAGCGCTGCCCAGCGCTCTGCCCATAGCCATATCCTTGGCTATGACTCTGCCCAAGGCCCTGGCCCTGCCCCATGCTACGACTTTGGCTCTGGGCATAGGCCATATTCTGACCACGACCAGCAGCATTACCATGGTTATATCCTGTAGCCTGGCCCTGAACCATGTTCTCTTTACGAGCCATATTACGGCTTTGTCCCATAGCTTGACCATTATTCATAGTGGCACCATAGGAATTGCCCATATTCATGGCCTGCTTATTATCCCAAGCATAAGCGCCCGCCCTATTAACTGCGCTTGATGGCTGAGCATTACCCATATTAAAAGCCACGTTATTCATCTGTGGGCTCTGATAGTTACCAGCAGTCATCCCCGCACTATTATTGCTATAAGTACGGCCCTGCCCCTGACTGGCATTATGGTTTACTCTAAAGTCTTGATTAGCTATTCTGCCACGCTCAACATTATGACCATAACTGTTACTAGCAGCTGCACTTACCTCAATCCCCCTATTGCCATTAGCAACTTGGCTATAGTTTGGGCTATATCCTGTACTATTATTAGGTGCTACCTGTAATGAATTAGGGATTGAAGCTCTAGCACTAGCCGTGGCTATAGCTGGAGCTGTAGCTTGAGCTTGCGCAGGACGCACGCTTCCCTGGCCATAACCTTGGTAATTATTGGCCATGTAATCATTATTAGTGGAAGGCTGATTAGCTCTTGAATATGAGTTTTGTGAAGTTCTACTTTGCTTACTTACGGCTCTATTATTGGCATAAAAGTCATTACCAGACTGGTTAGCCGCAGCATTAAATTGGCTATGATTGAATTTAGTCTCATTATCATAGTGGTGGTTTTCTTTAGCAAAACCTGAATAAGCTGTAGGCTCTTGTGCGCTCTTTTTAGACTTATAAGCCGTACTTTTGCTTTTATAGCTGCTTTTTCCCCCAGCACTAGCATCAGCGCCCGCACTAGCACTAGCGCCAGCTCTGCCACGAGCACTATAACCAGAACGAGAGCTAGATTTAGTGCCAGTTCTTTTTCCAGCACTAGTACGATTGCCATAGCTATCCTTGCTATCTTCCAGGGATTTGTCTGATGATTGAGGATCAGAGGCTTTTTCTTTCTTAGGCTTATAGAATTGCCATATTACTTTTACCCCATTAGGTAAAATTTCAACTTTATCTTTATTTTCAAAGTTTTGATCACTCATCATATGGCTCACAGCAGAAAAAGAACAACGCTTTTAGTATATCATTCATCCATAATGCCAGACATAAAGCTTCTATTTTACAGCTGAGCAAAATCACAAGTAGCAGCCAAAATTCTCGCTCTTACACTCAAGCTAATACCACCCACCATTTAGTACATCATTTATTATTGAGGAGCAATATTGGAAAGGATCTTCTGTAGATCTAGTGCGGCCACACTGGCTATACTTATACCTATTCTTTTTGAAGCAGATTAGAAAAATTTTATTTTTACTAATTGGCTCGATTTTTATCAAATAATACCACAAGATTTTCAATTGATCCTATCACCTATCTTGTTTATCGCCCGCCCCTTTGCTTATACTGTTAAAACTCAGAGAGTGTTGCTTAGGAATACACTATCTAACAAGGTTTTATACTTTGCACTTCTGCCCTCATCAATACATGATGATTTACAATAGTTTTTATATTAAACGTCTTAGAATAGGCGCTTTGCCTAGCATTATTGTAGATTCCTGTGAAATTGACTTTTTAACGTACATATATTTAATATTTGCTCTTTTTTTTTTGCTATAGTTTTTATTATAATTTGACGTAAATAGCACATAATAACAATGATAGAAATAATATTTTATTATTTCTATTATTTTTCTAACAAGTTTTGTCTTTAACACAAAAGCAGCTTTGTTGGGTTAGCACATAATTAAAAAAGTGCTAGCAAATTTATGGCTTCTAGCCTTATAACGCAACTATCGTGTTGCTCAAGTGTTTTACTTAAGATAGCCTATCTTTATGCTATCTTTTGGTATAGGTCAATCATCTTATAGACGATATTCTATATCCTATGCGACTCCTGTACGCACTTCCAAGAGTACAGGCTTATTGACCACTACGCTTTATCTTTGCCTGAGGCTAATAATAGATCATTCAACAATCTATAGATAATACCTCTCAAAAATAGCGAACAAAGCTATTGTGGTTTGTAAGTTTAGTAACCTTGATTATCCGCATTTAAAGGCCATTGTAGTTACTAGATAAAGCCCTTAAAAAGACAAAGCTTTCCAATCTTATTTAGAATTTCTAAAGAAATGAAGCAAACAAACAATGCCATTAAGTTCTTAATGGCCCAATATCGTGCTATTTTCAATCATGCTTATTTCAAGGGCTTAGCCACCGCCGCCCTAGTCACCGTTGCCATGGCCGCAGGCCAAGCTCAGGCTGCTTCTGGCACTTTTGCAGACTTTATCAGTGGCTCTAGCAAAACTGATGTAAAGGGTAACTTTACTCTTAAAAACGAAGAAACAATCAGTGGCAGTTCAGGTGGTTTCTTTACTAACCTAACCATTGCTAATGGTGGTCACCTTAAATATGATAGTTCAAGCAATGTAAATAAAGACCATCTTCGTGTTAAAGAGAATGTAATTGTTGAGAAAGGCGGCATCCTAAGTATTACTGGAGCACAATCTCAAGGACAAGGCCTATATGGTACTTTTGATGATACCTTTGAAGATAATCCAAATTCCAAACTCCAAGTAAATGGTGGTGAGTTAAACATTACTCAAGCCATGATTCAGATTAGCAAAGTTGAGTTAACTGACGCTATTGTAACCATCTCAAAACATATCGGTCATAACACAAACTCTGACTGGGAAGACAATGCCATGTTAGGCGCTACACTAGCTGGCGATAAAGATGGCAACATCATTGCAGGAACTGGTGTTTTAAGCGTTAAAGGCAATTCTAATATTACTCTTGATTCTGGCTCTCAAATCTATGCTAATACTCTCAATTTAGAGGGTGGCAAAATCGATATGAAGGGCACAGAAAAGGATAGTTCTGGCTCCATTATTCGTGGTTTTAGCCATGGAGCTATTAATGTAAACGGCACTGATATCAATGTTAGCGGCTCTGGCAACTATATTGTTGCACACAATATCAACTTAACAGGAGCTGAATCTGCTATTACTGTTAGTGGCAATAGCGTCTTACATCTTTCTGGTGATTTAGATAAAAACGCAAACGCATCTGCTAGTGCCAAAGCTACAACCGTTAATCTCAATGGCGCAACTTTAAATATTGCAAAAAATGGATCTATTGTTGTAAATAATGCAGACTCTGTATTCAATGCTACAAGTGGCAATATTACTAATAGCGGCTCCATTACCTTTAACAACAAGGTAGTTAACACCACTGCTGAGCTCTTAGAAGGCATGGCTGGTGGCAAGATCACCATGGCTAGCGGCGGTGAAATCAATGTAACCTCTGGCGCTGTTGACCTTTCTACTTCTGGCCTAAAGTTTATTAAAGATAATGGCACTTTAGACACTGATAAGTTAGTACTTTCAGCAGCAACCACATTCAATGCTAATGATTTAACCTTAGGCTCTAAGTTTGATGTAGCTGATCTTGATTTAAACACTAATGCTTTGACTGTTGGTGATGACTTCACCCAGACTAAAGGCACTTTCTATGTAGATAATACTTTAACTGGTTCTGGCGAATTTACTGTAGGAGCTAGTGGTGGAGCTGCTAAATTTGAGTTAGGAAACTCTGAAACAAAAAATGGTACCATTTCTGGTATTGATACCATTAAAGTAGGTGGTGATGCTAGCCACAGTGGTTCCTTAACTATTACAGGCGACTGGTCTGGCCTTACCAACACTGCTATTAATGTACAAAGTGGTGGTGCTTTCAATTTAATTGAGGTTCGCGAGGAAGACTCACTAACTGTTGAGAGCATTGAAGTTGCAGATGGTGGTAAATTATATTTAAAAAATAGTAATTTAACAGTTAATAACACCATTAAGAATGCTGCAGCTGAAGGCGTTGAGCTCAAAGAGCTTTCTTCTGTAAGCGCCTCTTACGCCAAAGTAACTGAGTCTGATGTTCTCAAGAGTGATATCAAGAACTTTAAGTTAGATGGCTCCTCTAAGATCATTTTAACTGGCCGTCAAGCTGGTGTAATTGAGAAGACTAAGTTAGACGCTCTCAAGAAAGCTTTATTAGGTGATGGTGGCAATGGCTTGTTAGAAGTTCAAGGTGCTACCCTATCTGATACCGATTCAGGTATTTCTGGTGGCAAGGTTAACTTTGCCACTGCTCAAGGTAACTCAGGTCTTAGCGGTATTTACGAGAATGCCACCGTTACAGGCGCTAATGCAGCTGTAACTGGTGCAAACTCTTGGGGTTCTGTACAGCTAGCTGAGAGCAAGAGCGATCTTGAAATTGCTAGTGGTGGCACTGTAACCTTAAATGGTGTAAATGGTAAGCTTGTTGCCAAGAATGATAGCTCTATTGGTGGCGTAGCTCTTAACGGCAATGCTGACTTTGTAGTTAATGGTAATGGTGGTACTTTAGCCAATATTACAGCATCAACTAATAAGCAAGGCAGAGCTTCTGTAAATGCTGCTGTAAATGTTCAGGGTGATATCGGTGCTAAAAATAAATCTTTACAGACAGTTTATGTAATGACCAATGGTCAGTTGAATACTTCTGGTGATATCTACACTAAAGAATTAGTTAATGACGGCTCTCTGGTAGCACAAGATATTACTGTCTCTGATTATATGGATGTTAGCAACGGCTCCATCACAGCCGATATAATTACTACTAGGTCATTGGATATTTTTGCCAGTTCCGTAACAGCTAATAAAATCATTGCAACTAAGAAAATGTCTATTGCAGGCTCAGTAAAAGCTGGTAAGGTTATTTTATCTGGCTCTAATTCAGTGATTGAAGTTGGCAATGAAAATAATACTGGCGTATTAGAGGTTGGCTCCTTAGATCTTAAGGGTGGTAAGTTAGTACTTGACCCTGAGTACGGTCAGCCTTCTACCATCGTAGCTATTACCGAAGTTACTAATGAAACTGATGGTGTAGTATCTGTTGGCGGTGACATTGGTGTTGGCAAGAACTCAATCTTAGCAGTTGGTACCACAGCTGATGAGGCCAAGGCTTTATTAACCAAGTTAAACTTCTTTGATGGTGTTTCATTAAAAGAGTCTAACGGCGCTGTTTTAGTTGCTAATGAGTCTTTACATATTGCTAGCGGCGAACAGGTAATTCTCAACTCAAAAGCATCTAACGATGATTTAACTACTGCTTTAACTGGCGGCAACTCTTTTGATTTAGGTGCTGGTTCATCCTTAGTAGTAACTGATAACTTAGCCTCTAAGACTAGCGATGGCTCCAAGGCAATTATTCAGTTTGCAAACTCTGGTACTGCAACAGTAACCTTAGCTAGTGGCTCCAAGCTTGATTTTGAGACTGCTTTATCTGAGCAAAATAAGATCACCTTATCTAATGCAACTGCACAAAATACAACCAACAATGGTGTTGTTATTTCTGCTGCTGGCGGCCTATTAGATGGTAATTACGACCCAACAACTGGCAAGATTAGCTTTACATTAAATCCAGATAAGCTAGTTGCACAGACCTTTAATATGTCTGCCCCTGTACAAGAACTAGCTGTTGCTGCCTTAAAGGGTAATAAGGATTACGTTGAATTAGATAAGGATGGTACTAAGTACATCCAGACTATGACTGGTTTAGATGGCGGTAAGGCTGTTGAAGAGACTGCTCGTTTAGCAGTTTATGGCGGTACTGTTCAGGCTACCAACTTAGCTCAGCATGCTGCTACTGATGCAGTTGTAGATCGTATGTCCCGTGCAAATCCTAATGGTTCCTTAGTATTTGCTGACAATGCTCAGGGCAGCGGCTTATGGTTATCTCCAGTTTACAAGAGCCACGAGTCTGATAGCTTTGGTGCTGATGGCGTTAGCTACGGTGTAGATGCTAACTTAGCTGGCCTTGTTTTAGGTGGTGATTTTACCTTTGAGCCTGGCATTCGTGCAGGTGCCTACTTCAACTTTGGTTCTGCCTCTATTGATGGCCAGGATATTGGTGATAAGGTATCTAATGATGCAGATTACTTTGGCTTAGGTCTCTATGCTGGTATGACTTTTGGTCAGATTAGCTTAGTTGCTGATGCTGGCTTCACTCAATTATCTAATGATATTGAACAAACTCCAAGTGCTAAGGTAAGCAAGGTAACTGCTGATGTTGATAGCAATGCCGTAACCTTAGGCTTACGTGGTGAGTACAAGCTCAATTTAGCCTCTATGGACGTAACTCCACACTTAGGCTTACGCTACACCCGTTTAGATGTTGATAGCTACGATGCTAAGGCTGATGGTCTTGTAGTTGCTAATACCGACTTCGATACTATGCAGATGGTTGCTATCCCATTTGGCGTAACTATCTCTAAGAATATTGCTGTTGGTGATTGGACTGTTAAGCCAGTATTTGACTTAACCTTAACTGCTAACGCTGGTGACACTGAGGCTAAGCTCGATACTACCTTTGTTGGTACCAAGACTCTTGATTTAACCTCTGATGCTTTTGATAGCTTCACCTATGGCGCAACCTTTGGCATTGACGCTAAGTATGGCGAGAAGTTATCCGTTGGCTTGAACACCAACTATGTTGGCTCTTCCAATGCTGATGAGTTCGGTGTAATGGGTAATGTACGTTACATGTTCTAATAAGCTCCTTTAGCTTATTGTGAGCAGGCGGTTCTTAGTTTTTGTGAAAGGCAAGCCACTATTAAGAGCCGCCTAAGAACAATTTCAATGCTCAATTAAATGAGGGCAGGTCTTCCGATTATGACCTGCCTTTTTACTTTGAGCATCATCTCTACAGCCTAATCAAAGTTTATAGAGCTTGTCGCCTGTCCTTATCCTTTATTGATTCCCCATAAGTCTGGTGCTGATATGTTAGTTGCATTGTTTTAGTGCAATAATTGAGTGCTTTATCGATTTAAAAATGTAATGGCAATTTAATGCACTATTTATGTGCACACACTTAGCTTAATATTAGTGCGTGCTATAATTGCGGCGTTTTTTACTACCTTGCACCTGTTTTAATTCATGTCTAGCAAAAGCAAGTTGTGAAAGCAGGGCTTAATTATTAATTTTATTTACTAGCAGGCAAGTCCTTAACTTAGGTCTTGCTTAAAGCTATTTATAATCTACAAGATTTTGACTTTTGATAGGAGAGGTCAACGAATGGAACCGTATTACGCAGGTGCGCTATCCATTTTGCCGCCAATTATTGCGGTTGTGCTCGCACTTATTACTAAGGAAGTATTCTCTTCTTTATTAATTGGTATCTTATCTGGTACCTTAATTTACACTGTCGGCATGGGCCAAGACTTTTTAATCGTCAGCACTGTGCAAAATGCATTCTCTGTGATGGTTAACAAGGTTGACTTTAATATCGTAATCTTCTGCTCTTTATTAGGCTCTTTAGTCTATGTAATTGCTATGGCAGGCGGTTCCCGTGCTTATGGCGAGTGGGCAACAAAGAAGATTAAGGGTCGTAAGAGTGCTTTACTTTCTACCTCTCTTTTAGGTGCTTTCATCTTTATTGATGACTATTTTAACTGCCTAACTGTAGGCACTGTGATGCGTCCTATCTCTGATAAGTATCGTATTAGCCGTGCTAAGCTTGCATACATTATTGACTCTACTGCTGCCCCTGTTTGTATTATTGCTCCAATTTCCTCTTGGGCTGCAGCCGTTGGTTCTAACTTAAAGTCTACTGGCGCTTTTGAGTCTGAGATGGAAGCTTTCGTAGCTACTATTCCATGGAACTTCTACGCTTTATTATGTATTTCCATGGTAGTTTTAGTTGCTATTGGTAACTTTGATTTTGGCCAGATGCGTCGTGCTGAAATTGATGCTATTAAGAATGGCTCTTCTGGCATCAGCAACAGTGATCATGAGAATATTGACGTTGTTACCGAAAAGGGCGGCGTATTAGACATGATCGTACCTATCTTAGCCTTAATTGTATTTGCAGTTCTTTCCTTACTATACGTAGGTGGCTATTGGGGTGAAGATCCTGCTTACCATTCTTTAGGTGGTGCTTTTGGTAATACCAGTGCAGGCCCTGCATTAGTATTAGCCTCTTTTGCTGCTTTAGTAGTTGCTTTTGTTTTATTCGTAGGCCGTCGCTTACTTACCTTAAAGCAATTTATGAATGGTGTCTTAAAGGGCATTCAAGCCATGATCCCTGCTAACTTAATCTTAGTTATGGCTTGGACTATTTCTGGTGTATGTCGTGACCTTTTACAAACCCCATTATTCATCTCTGGCATTGTAGAGAATGATATGGGTATGTTAGGTAACTTCTTACCAGCTATTATTTTCGTAATTGCAGGCTTCTTATCTTTCTCAACTGGTACTGCTTGGGGTACTTTTGGTATCTTAATTCCAATCGTAGTAGTAGTTGCTCAAGCTATTGATCCATCAGGCGCACTTATTACTATTACCTTAAGTGCTACTTTAGCTGGCTCAGTATTTGGCGATCACTGTTCACCGATCTCAGATACGACCATTCTGTCCTCAGCTGGCGCAGGATGTGTCCACATTGAGCACGTTGCCACCCAATTACCATTTGCTTTAATTGTAGCTACCTCTGCATTTAGCGGCTATATTGTGGCAGGCTTTACTGGTAGTTTAGTTTTAAGCTTAGGCACAGGCTTTGTTATCATGGTTTGCGTACTCTCCTATCTTCATATGCGCAACCTTAAACGTGAAACCTATGCTGATCACGAGGCATTACACCCAACTAAGTAATTCCTTAGCAACAAGCTAAAATCACATGAAAAAAGCCAGCGATTAAGTAATTAATTGCTGGCTTTTTAATTTGCTAGAAGTTTTTTCTTCTCAACAGAATTTCTTCAAGACGCTTCTCATTTTCATACTTACTTAAGCTATATACAGACCAAATAGCTGCAATAGGCCAGCCTATCAAACAAAGCTGTAAGATTAAGCAAATAATGCCTGTAAATGGTCTACCTATGGTGAAAAAACCTAACCAAGGTATCAAGATACAAATCAATAATCTCATGTGGCCTTACCCCAATTAATTAACAAAAGAAATCATATTAAGCGCCAGAGGTGGTTAGCTAATAGCTAATATAAGCTATATATCCTTTAACACTTTACCTCTCAAGGCTTAGCTTAAGGCTAGCAAACAGTAAATCACAACAACAACAACAATGCCATTCTTATATGCTATAGCCCTACTACCCTGATGTGAGCTCTTAAGTATAGCTTAAGCTTTTAAATAGGCTAATAAAGGCAATAGCTAAAATATAGCGTTGTTAAATAAGCTTATGAATAAACCTGACTAAGTTCATTGTAATTTAATGGTGGACAAACTATTAAAAGCTTTTAGTTTAGTTTGTGAGATCCGTAATAAGTTTCTTGTTTTTCCTTATCCAAACTATTGAGCGCCCATAAGTAGAAAGACAAAATAGTGGCACGAGAGCTTTGTAGAGCTAAGTGCTCATACTTATCCATCAGTGCTGCAATTTCTTTAGGACTGCATTCACTTTCGTCTACATCATTGAGCAGCAACACTGCCTTCTTGATGCCCAAATCATTTTTAGCAAAGACGTTCTTATTTTTAAAGACAAACATCTCTATCATATTAATAGTCCAAGGGCCTATACCCTTAACTTCTGATAGTAATTCAGCTCTACCTGAGCGATTAAGTTTTCTTAATTGGTACTCATTCCATACATTTGAGGCAAACTTATGAGCTACACCTTTTAAAGTAGCAACTTTTGAATTACTCAAGGGAATGATCCTTTTCCCATTTTTCTCCAAGGATAATTCGTGTTCTTTGATAGAACAAATAAGACCAACTGGACTATTAAAAAATGACTGAGGTAATTTTCTTAAGATGGCCTGATAAGCTTTATCTGAAAGCTGTTGGCCTATTATAGTGGCTATTATCCCTTGGTAAATGTAATTAAAACACTGCCGCTCAATTAAGCCGCAATCACAAGCTAAGCGCTCCATAAACTTAAAGCCACTTAAACTAAGGGCTTGAATATCAGACTCTTGTACACAAAAAGGGGAATAATCTAAATTAGCCATAAACTTACCAGTATTATGAACCTTGCTAGAGCTTAAGCTGAAACTTGAGCTTTAGCTTGAGCAGGAGCTGTAAACCAACTCTACTGCTGCGCTTGCTTACAGTGAATCATCAAACCTTGCCATAAAGCTACCGCTATTAAGATCCTTGCTAAAGCTGAGCTTTTCATCAGGAGCTTACAGACATTTACTTAAACTACAGACCCAGCAATTATCTCATAAGTATACTTGTGCTAGAGCTTAAGCTGAAACTTGAGCTTTAGCTTGAGCAGGAGCTGTAAATCACCTCTACTGCTACCCTTGCTTATAGTGAATAATCAAACTTTGCCATAAAGCTTCCGCTATTAATATCCTTGCTAAAGCTGAGCTTTTCATCAGCTGCTACCAGCCATTTACTTAAACCACAGACTCAGCCATTATCTCATAAGTATAATTGTGCTAGAGCTTAAGCTGAAACTTGAGCTTTAGCTTGAGCAGGAGCTGTAAACCAACACTACTGCTGCTCTTGCTTATAGCGAATAATCAAACTTTGCCATAAAGCTTCCGCTATTAAGAACCTTGCTAAAGCTGAGCTTTTCATCACTTGCTACCAGCTTACTAAACAAAACCAATGCATTTATAGCCATTAAATCATTGCTCTAAAGTGCTAAGGCTTAAGCTACAGCTTAAGCAGGCGCAAGAGCAAGAACGAACGCAAGATCTTGAGCAAGAGCGAGAATGAGAGTGAGAGCAAGCGCTGGTGCTTGAGCTGTAGCTGGGGATGGAAGGCTACAATACTACTGGTGCTTTGCTTTTAGAACGTAATTTTTGATATTCATTATATACATAGATTTGCACCTATAAAATTGTTAAGTAATCAAGCAAAAAGGATAAATTTACCTTTAAATATCGCAGAAATTTTGATACTCTAGATACTCTTTTTTAGAAGTATTACTTATACAACTTAAGTTAGTACTTTTAGAGTATGTTTAGGTATTTTTTGATTAAATTTAAGAAAGTGTGAGTGCAAACGTTGCCTATCAGCGTTAAGCAATTGGTTTTGTTTATCCAAAAGTTTATAATTTTCTAATAGCATTGGTAAAAATTCTTTTAATACTTGGTCTTAAGTTTAAATAGAGTTTACTAACTAACTCAGTACTTTTGAACTGGTTAAACTTGGATAAAAACTCCACCATAAGTTTGATTTCATGTTATCTAGAATATGCCATTCTAGATGTATTTATTTAATTTCACAGCGCTTATTTTTTCTAATTTTCTATTCAGAAGATATGCTTTTGCCGTAAAAGGCAGCGTTGTGTTTAAATACAAGGTTTCAAACAATTTAGACTATTATCTAATAGTTTTCATTGCTGGTGTGTTTACCATCTTAATAATAAGGAGAGCGTTAATCCTAACTTTATGAGCTACGTTTTTTAACTTGTTATGGTTAGAGATACGCTATGTGACATCATGATTACATTTTTGCGCAATAAAAGTACCAAATTTAAAATCATTGCTGGTTTTATGGCTGTGATTTTTGTTAACGTGGTGGTTGTTGGTATTTCTATTTACAACTTAACCATGGCTCAACGAGCTGCTTATACTATTGATGAAACTCTTTCTACTGCTTTCCAGCGTATTAAAAAGGTAGAGGATGCCTTTTTAATTGCTAACCAAAAAGCTATGAAGGGTCTTAATTTAATTGATAAAGATTACACCCCAGAACAGCTTAAAAAAGACATACCTACTTTAGTAGCCAATCTTCGTAAATCAATTATGGATTTACACGAAGATTTTATTATTGATCCAGCCTACACCTCTGCCAACCAAGAATTACGTACCGCAGGTTTTGGCTTTATTCGCCAATTAGAAGACCAAATTGTGCCATTGCTTGACTCTGAAATGGCTGATTTTGCTCTTAATCTTTACATTAGAGATGTAATGCCACTACGTGCTACTGCTTTACGTTGTACAAGTCGTATTGAAGAGCTTCAAATGAAGCAGTGTTTAGATGTTTCATCAGCCGCTGCCGATGAAAACAGCTTGTACTATATTTACGCTTTAGCCGTATTAGGTATCAGCGTAGCAGTAATCATGTCCTTCTTTATTGCTACCTATATCAACAAACAAATTATTGATTTTATTAAGCAGCTTGAACGTATGAGTACTGGTGACTTTACTCAAGAGGCTAAAGTTAAGTCCAAGGATGAGTTTGGTCGTGCCTGTGCTTCTTTAAATCAATTACGTTCTTCTGTAAGTAAGATCGTTCATCTTACCCAAACTGAATGCGACAAGCTTTATACCCGTTTAGACAGTGTTAACCAGTCATCTAATATTATTGCTACTGCCACTGATAATGTTCAAAGCCAGGCCATGACTGTGGCTACTGCCTCTGATCAAATGGTGTCCACCACTGCCGATATTGCCCGCAATTGCGATCGAGCTGCTCAAGGTTCAAATGAGTGTAAGGACATTACCTTAGGTGGTATTGCTTTAATTAAGCGTGCTTTTGAAAATGTCGAGCGTCAGGTAGAAAATACAAAAGATAACTCCAATAAGATTGAGCAATTATCACAAAAGAGCCGTGAGATCTCCTCTATTGTAAGCACCATTGATGAGATTGCTAGCCAGACCAACTTATTAGCGCTTAATGCTGCTATTGAGGCTGCTCGCTCAGGAGACGCAGGCCGTGGCTTTGCTGTGGTCGCTGATGAAGTACGCTCTTTAGCTATTCGTACCGCCCAGTCAACCCAAGAGATTTCACGCATGGTTGACACTATTCAAAGTTATGCCACAGATGCCTCGCACTCCATTAATGTTTCTGTAGAGCATATGGATCATGTTGCTGACGATGCCAAAGAAATTGAGGATTTACTAAATAACATTACCAATAAAGTTAATGACGTAAATATTCAAATTACTCAAATTGCTACCTCTGCCGAAGAGCAAACTACAGCTACTGGAGAAATTTCTGTTAATGCTCAAAATGTAACCAATGCCTCAACAGAAATGACTGAGCAGGCTAACTTACAGGCCAACGCTATTCATGAAACTATTGAGGACGTAAAGGAATTACATAGAGCTTTAGAGTTCTTTAAGATTAGCTCAGAATTCCAACACTAAGTTATCGATTCCTTATTAAGGGCAAGGTGCGCAAAACTTGCCCACCCAAAGCCCGTAAGATACTCTCTTGCGGGCTTTCTTATTTGCTCCACTCTCAAAAAACACACCCTACCAGGCCAGCACGCTTGCTAGCTCGCTCACCTGCCAGCCTTCTTGCCTGCATACCTGCTCGCAGCTCAGTCTACTTGCTTGCTAACACTTACTGTATAGGTAAAGCTGGAAATTTTAGCTTGTGCCTGTAAATTGGCTTGGAATAATAAAGAGCAGTAAGAGCAATTAAACTAGTATGTTGCCTTTTCTCTACTCAAGTTTCAGTGCAAGAGGGAAGGTTCTTTAATTAATTAATTAATTAATTAATTTTAGCCAAGCAAGCTTAATGGTACTTTTAGAGGGCTAGTAATCACTTTTCGTTAAATTACATTAAGAGGGACATAAGGTCTTTGGTAAGATTAATTGCTTAAAGACCATCACTTATTTAAGCGCTCTTGTAAACTTTGATATTAGTCGTATTTTTTTAACTTTTCTTGCTTGTATCAATATCCGTGAGAGTGCTAATATCTATTTAATTATTGCTATTACATCCTTTTAGGGATGGGTGGCATTTTAATCAAAACAACACCTCAAGACTTGGATATTTTTACTATTTTATTGAGCTAACAGCCTTTTAGCTAAACTACTGCCATTTTTAGACCGTTTAAAGCTATGGGCTCATAATAGGAGAGACTAAATTTCGTATTGTGATTAACAATTTTTGTTCTCCTAATTTGCCTAAAATTCTTTAGGAATCTTTAGCTTGTTCCTATTCCTATATTAATAAGATTACTCCCTACTAAAGCTCTCTTATTGGTAATTCTCTTGCTAAAGCAAACATAATTAGGGGCATAGACTTCAAGTCACACAGCGAAAACACATTGGTTAGCAGTCAATTGAGTTCTTTTAGAAACTCTATCTTTAATCTACCAATAGTTTTCTCTTAACAGTTAGTCTTTATAAGAAAAATAGTAGATTTATACTCTTCTTGGGTTTTGATTCTTCGGCTTAAAGTTGATATTTATTTTGGCAAATAAATTGAGAATTTTACTATGAGTTTCTTTCTTAATCTCAGTACTAAAGCAAAGCTGTTATCCAGCTTTATAGTAGTGATATTGATCAACGTAGTGATCTCTATTAGTACTATTATTTCTTTGCATCATAGCCAACAGGCTGCTATTACTATTGATGAGGTTTTAAACAAGGCCTTTACCCGTATTCAAAACGCTCAAGTTTCTGTAGAAGAAATTAAAAGCAAGTTCTCTATGGGTTTAAATCCTGATGAGCCTCACTATGGCATTAATGATCTTATGGCTGCCTCTGGCACTATTTTGTCACAAGCCAAACATAACGTTGATGCTGTAAAACCAGACTATTTAGGCACTACTGAATATCATAATGCTTGTATTAAGCTCCAGCAGAACACCCTAAAAGCTTTAGATATTATCGATAAAGAGGTATTACCTATTGCTAAGCAGGGTGATTTAGAAAAGGCTTATGACAACTTCATGGTTTTAGCTGCTCCTCCTTTAAGTGTAGCTGCTAAAACAGCCTCTGATATTTTTAAACAGCAAAATCAATTTTGTATCAGCTTAACCCAAGAGGCTACTGATAACAAAACCATGATCTTATCTATTGTCTTAACTATTCTAAGTACAGCAATTGGTATCTTCATGGCCATCTTTATCTCTAATTACATTGGTCGTTCTTTAGCTGAACAAGTAAGCATTATCGAATCATTGAAGAATGGCGATTTTAGCTTACACATTCATGCTGGCAATAAGGATGAATTTGGTCAAACTCATGACAAGATTCGCCAATTACGTAATACTTTAAACAACATTATTCTTATGACCCAAGATGAGAGTGGCCGTCTTAAGAATGAAATGGATACGCTTCGTAATATCGCCAAAAAGATTGCAGATGTTTCAAGCAATATCCAAAATCAAGCCATTACTGTAGCAGCAGCCTCTGATGAGATGGTTTCTACTACTACTGATATTGCTCGCAATTGTGAAACAGCTGCTGCTGGCTCTAATTTATGTAAAGAAATTTCCACCTCAGGTATGGAAATTGTTGAATTAGCAATGAAAAATATTCGTCAACAAAGCGAGCACACTAAGGACAACGCCACTAAGATTGAAAACTTAGCCCGTCAATCTCGTGAAATTGGCTCTATTGTAAGCACCATTGATGATATTGCTGCCCAGACTAACTTATTAGCCTTGAACGCTGCCATTGAGGCCGCTCGTGCTGGTGAGGCAGGTCGTGGCTTTGCTGTGGTAGCTGATGAGGTTCGTGCGCTGGCAAGCCGTACCTCTCAATCTACTCAAGAAATTTCTAAGATGGTTAAGAACATCCAAGATGAAGCTACTATGGCCACCGATTCCATTAATGTTTCTGTGGAGAACATGGATAAAGTAGCTGAGGATGCTCAAAACATTGTGCAAATCCTTAATAATATTACTGAGCACGTTAATGACGTTAACACTCAGATTACTCAAATTGCTACAGCCGCTGAAGAGCAAACTGCCGCTACCAGCGAAATCTCAACTCATATGCAAAATGTTACTACTGTAGCTGCCGATATGAGTGCCGATGCTGATAACCAGTACCACGCTATGACTGAAGCAACTCAAGATCTGCAAGAACTTGAAAAGGCCCTTGCCTACTTCAAGGTAAGACCAAAGGATGCTGACAAAGACAAATAATCAGCCCTCTTTTACTTAAAAGCCTTTTTAAGTAAGCATCTTTAATTTATTTGCCATAGCCCAAAGCCTTAGCTCTTTGGGCTTTGGCAAAAATCAATCAATCACCCTCCCTCTTATTGACATTTCAAAATTGACCTCTCTTCACTTCACTTCACACAACACAACATCACATTGCATTACATCGCATCACTTTACTTAGCTTCACCTCAGCTCACCTAACCTCACTTAGCTTTACTTTCCCAAGCTTCATTAAGCCAAACGCACAACTAATTTAGCATCCCCAAATTAATATTCATACTTCATTAAAAGGCACATAGCTCTTATAGATGGTTTTATTGGCAGCTACTACCAAGCAACTGAGCTACCTGGCTAATATTAGTATTTGTCCTTACCCACAACATACTTTGTTGTCAGTTAAACATTTATCCACTACCAACATTAATGACTTGTACTGAGGAAGGAGAAGGATGAAGGCCGAAGGCGGATAGCGGAAAGCTATTTTTCTACTCGCTTAGAACAGCTGCATGCGTCCATACCAAAAGCCTTGGAAGTACTTCTCAAGGCCAAAAGCTCTTGAAAATAAGCTCTTAGCTCGTTGTTCGTAGTAATTGTCTAGCTTTTGCTTGATAAAGCATGCTTGTAAGCTTTAAAGCTGCACAAGTACTAGCTAAAAAGGAGCTGTTTTGTCCCCTATCAACACCACTTCATTAGCCAGTCGCCCCATTTTGTGCTCATTCTTGCTTTCCAAACAGTTTAGGCTCCCTACTTACTAACCACATAAGCAGTCCCATGGACTCAATGTAAAACCATGGAGCCATAGGCGTAATGCAAGCCCTTGAGTGCAATGGAAAGCATGGAGCCATAGGCGCAATGCAAGCCCATGGATACAATGTAAAGTAAAACCATGGGACTATAGGCGCAATACAAGACACTGGTAGCAACGGGATTCTAGCGTATTAGGGTTAAGCTACTTTAATTTAGGGCAGTAGTTGTATGGTGCAATGGCTTAGCAAAATGTATGGATGGATGGATGGATGGATGGATGCTCAGGCGGCTGACGGCTTGTGCTTTTTGCTGTTGGCATAGGACGTAAGGCCTATGGCTTGTGGCTTATGGCATACAGATACAGGCTGGTGTTGTGAGCTGCGGTAAGGAGCACAGGCATACGACCAAATTCTAGCGCTGAGGGATAGTATTGTAGTGATGGACAATTGATGTGGGTTATGTGGTATGGTGATATTTGCGTTTGTGTACGTGCACAAGCAGGCATAGCGGCGAAAACTTGATATCTTAGTAATGTTACCTTGCTATAAGGCCAAAGCCCTTGTAAGAGAACTTACAAGGGCTTTGGGGGAGGCGTTAGCCTAAATACGTACTAATTACTGAAAGATTAGTAATTAATAACGGCACGACGATTCTTTTTCCAGTTAGCCTCAGCATGACCTGGATCTAATGGCTTTTCTTCACCATAAGATACGATGGATAACTGATTTACATCCACGCCAAGGTTTTGCATGTAACGGGCTACAGCACGAGCACGACGCTCACCTAGAGCAATATTGTACTCTGGGGTACCACGCTCATCAGTATGACCCTCGATAATAATACGAGAATCAGGATTGTTGCGTAAGTACTGGGCATGAGCCTGCATTACAGAAACATACTCGTCTTGGATTTGATCACTGTCGTACTTGAAGTAAACAGTGTTGTTTTCTCTTAAAGCTTGAGGGCCTGCAAAGTTTGGATCATAAAGACCATCTTGAGACATATTAGGATCGCCAATAATAAGAGCACCGTCCTCACCTACTTGAGTTACAGTATCTCCAGCAATACCGCCAAAGCCTAAATTATCCTCAATAAAAACATCGCCTGCTAAGCCAGAGTTATCCTGCGTAGCGCCATTGTCTTCAATCCACTCGCCGTCTTGTTGCTGACCATCAGTGCTAGTAGAGCAAGCTGTCAGACCAAACATCATAACGCCTGCTAAAAGTGCCAGAAAAGTTTTTGTTTTCATAAAAATCTTCCTTAATTGCCTGATCCTATAAGTTTAGGAAAGTTATGCAATTGAGAGTTTGCAATGCCTATTTCTCAGGCAATGGGCCCCAAGCTGGAGCGCTAATTTCGCCACGATTACTTGATGGTAAGTTTGCTTTAAAACGGCCATCAGTAGAAACTAATGCTAAGCCTTTGCGGCCTTGGTATACAGTACTATATATTACCATACTGCCATTTGGAGCCACAGAAGGAGACTCATCTAAAGATGAGGTTGTAAGCATATAAATGGAGCCATCCTTATCAACACGGGCTACACGATAACCATTTTGACGTGTGATCACAATTAGAGCATCGCTACCTGGAATTGGGCGTGAAGATAAATTCATTGCACCTTGGTAGGTAATGCGCTGTGATTCTTTAGTGTCAATATTTACAGCGTAAATCTGAGCTCTACCACCACGCTCGGAGGTAAAGAAGATGCGCTTACTATCAGCAGACCAAGCTGGCTCAGTATCGATAGCTCTATTATTAGTTACACGATTATACTTGCCGCTTACTAAGTCGTAATAGTAAATTTCTGGCTGACCATCTTTAGATAAAGTAAATGCAATCTTATTGCCATCTGGTGACCAAGTTGGAGATGAGTTCAATCCAGGGAATGAAGAAAGCTTAGTACGCTCTTTAGAGAAAATATCCTGAACGTAAATGGTTGGGGCACGCTTCTCGAAAGAGACATAAACTAAACGCTTGCCATCTGGTGACCAGTTAGGGGTCATAATAGGCTCAGTTGAGCGTAAGATTGGTACCTCGTTATAGCCATCATAATCGGCAGTCATAAGCTGATATGGGAAACGATCGCCATGACGATAAACGATATAAGCAATACGAGTTCTAAATGCGCCTCTTTGACCAGTTAACAACTCATAAGTACGATCTGATACTAAATGAGCAGCTTGACGTAACTGATTAGGGTTAGTAGTAATACCTCGACGCTCTGCAAGCGGCTTACCCTTATTGGCACCTTGCACACCATAGATCATATAAATGACCTGAAAGTTATTGCTATTGGCTACAGGATTAATTTCACCAGTAACTACAGCCTCAGCACCATTAGCAGCTAAAACGTCAAAGTTAACAGCACCATTTACTATAGAGCCAGCAGGAAGCTGGTTATAGGTAATAGGTGTAAATTTACCTGAACGCATTAAGTCTGCACTAACGATAGCAGAGACATCTACAGGCACTTGCCCTGAGGTTTTAAAAGGTAAAACAACCACTCGACGGCCTTCATTAATACCGCCAGTGATTTCAATTTGGAGAGCTGCTTGTGCGTTAGTCCCTAACAAGATCAGAGACAGCACAACAGAGCCAAGAACACGAATAAAGCGCATGGATCCCCCATAAAAACAATCAACTAAATATAGTTTAGCAAAGCTAACTACACTATTGACCACTTAAGTTAGCAAAATTATTGCAATTAGAGTTTGGCACTATTGTATTACTAAAATGAATTAAAGCTTAAATCTTTGGAGTCATAGTAATTACAATGGTATTGCAGTCTTTACAACCTTGTGGAGGTCGAGGCAACATACCAATTAAATTTAAAGTGGCAATAGCGCTGGCACATACAGTACTGTCTCCTTGGCATTTTTCGTTATAAATCATGCCCTCATTATCTACCGACACAGTAACTACTACCTTTTTACCATTCATTGATGGGTCAATACGCCAGTTTTGCTCAATTAATTGTTGTACCTTATTACCATAAGTCAAACTATCAGATGAGCCTGTTCCAGAGCCTAAGCCCTCGCCACCTTCTACACCATTGGCCTGCCCTAAGAGATCTTTTTCTAAATCATCGGCCTGTTCTTTAAGCTGCTCTTGTTTTTGAGCTTCCATACGGGCAGCTTGCTCAGCAGCCATTTGCTTAGCAATAGCCTCTAACTCAGCCTTTTTCTTAGCCTCAGCCTCTGCTTTCTTTTTAGCTTCTGCTTCGGCCTTTTTCTTAGCTTCGGCCTCTGCTTTCTTTTTAGCCTCTGCTTCGGCCTTCTTCTTGGCCTCTTCCTCAGCTTTCTTCTTAGCCTCAGCCTCGGCCTTCTTCTTGGCCTCTTCTTCGGCCTTCTTCTTAGCTTCGGCCTCAGCTTTCTTCTTTTCCTCGGCTTTCTTTAAGGCTAAGGCTTTTTGACGCTCCGCCTCAGCTTTCTTTTGGGCAGCTAACTGCTTTTCCAGCTCAGCTTTAATGCGGGCCTCTTGTTCAGCCTTTGCCTTTGCGGCAGCTTCTGCAGCCTGCTTGGCCGTATCTTGAACTTGAACTTTTTTAGGCGGTTCACCACTAGGAGAGCCCTTGGCAGGAGGGACATTCACAATAGTAGCATGCATGATCTGGCCTAGCTTTTCCTCTGGTCTTTTAGGTTTCTCTAAAGAAACATTAATTACCAAGGTAGCTAATAAAGCACCATGAAAAAGCATGGCTAAAATAAAAGCAGTTCCAAGTCCAATCTTCATACTAAAAAAATCTAATCCTTAGTAATAGCAATAGGATCAGTAACTAAACCGACACTATCCACACCAGCTCTTTTAAGTGCATTCATTAACTGTATAACACTGTCATAAGCTACTTGGGCATCACCCTGAACCACTACAGGTCTAGTAGGATCCTTACGTAATTCCTCTGAAACTACTGAACCTACAGTGTTTAAGTCAGGAATTTTAACGCTTTGAGAATCAACACTTACAAAGTACTGTCCTGCTTTATCTACAGTAGCAATAATTGGAGTTCTTTGATCCTCATTCATAGCCTCAGCTTCAGCTTGAGGCAAGTCTACAGTAACACCCTGCATTACCACAGGAGCTGTAGCAATAAAGATCACTAACAATACCAACATAACATCAATATACGGTACCACATTGATCTCAGCTACAGTTCTAGATTTACGTCTACGGCCTCTTTCTGCCATTTAACTTACCCTCAAAATAAAAGTTATCAGCTGCATACAAGATACACTCTAGAACCTTTAACTCTCATTATTTACTTGATTGGCCCTTCTTTTATTTTGCACTCCAGGGGAAATATATTGAGGCTCGCTAGGAGGTGCTTTATTTACTTTCTTACCCTCAAAATCATGTCCTGTTCTATAAACAGCACCATTATTGCGAGCTTGATTCATCATGGCTGCATTAGGGGCACCCTTAGGTAGTACAGCTGAACCACCAGGTAATTGAGCACTGTTCATATTATTGCTGTTCCCTGAGCGTGGAGGAACAATGCCTCGATAATTGGCGGCCATATTAGGGTCATTAAAGGCAGCGGCATTGATATTTTGGCCAGAGGCGGCATTAACACCACTTAAAGCCTGGCCTGGTCGAGCTTGAGGCTTGTTATTATTAACCATCTCACGATTAGGTCTAGCAGCAGGTGCATTACCTGAGCTAATAGCGGCCATAGAACCTTGATTTACTACAGGCACAGCATTGGCTGATGCTTGGGCACTAGGTGGCGTTGGGCCATTATTACGCTTGTTGATAGCTTGAGAGTTTAGCTCATGACCTTGATTAATTTGGCTATTAGTATTAGCTACACTATCATTTCCATGTATAGCAGCCTGACTGCCTATAGTGTCATTTTGACCATAAGCATCATAAACATTATTGTTAGCGCCTTTATGAGTCTCTGGTGGGTTAGGCGCTGCACTTGGGTTAATGGCATTAAGATTATTCATAGCAGATAAGTCATTGCCATTAGGGGAAGAACCCATATTATTTTGCACATTGTTGACCATTGGAGCAGAGGCCATTTCATGCTGCTGGCGATTAAGCTGAGAACGAATGGTTACTAAACGACGGTTGAGAATGGTTGAAAACTCATCCATAAAGTTATAGTAACGATTCTCTAAGGCCTCAACTTTGGTAACAAAGCGGTTATAAAACATAACAGCAGGAATAGCAGCAAACAGACCCATAGCAGTTGCAATTAGAGCCTCAGCAATAGGAGGAGCCACCATAGCTAAAGTAGCATTTTTTACTGCTGCTAAAGCTACGAAGGCATGCATAATACCCCAAACAGTACCAAACAAACCAATATATGGACTAATAGAACCAATAGTTGCCAAAGTAGGTAAATGAGTCTCTAATAACTCGACCTCACGAGAGCAAGCTACTTTCATTTGACGATAAGTACCATCCATGACCACATCTTGATCTGCAGGGCCTGAATTAACTAAGCGCACAAACTCTTTAAAACCAGCAGAGTAAATTACCTCAAGTCCCACCAACTCATCAGGACGCTTCATGCAATCCTGATAAAGGTTGTTGAGATCTATACCTGACCAGAACAGATCTTCAAAGGCATCAGCCTTAGCACGACCAATACGGTACTGATTATTGCGTGAAATAATAATAGTCCATGATGCAATTGATAGTGCTAATAAAAACAGCATTACACATTGCACTAAAAAGCTGGCATTCAATACCAACTCAGTAAAGGACAGTGCTCCTTGAGGTTGCATATAAAATTGTTTCTCCACCAGAATAAGGAATAAAGCAGATTAAGCGCCTCTATGCCTATTAATATAATGTGCTTTTCATTTAATTAGAAACCTGAAACTAACAACTTAAAACCACCATCGCCACAAATAATCTTGGTTTTAATTTTAATGTCTCAAGCTTTCAGTATTAAAATGGCTTTCTATTTTATAAGCCCATGAATACAATGTCATGTACAAAAACAAAAAAGGGCAAAAATTATTACCCAACCCCTATACTAAATCACAGCTCTTAGCAAATACTTAGGATAAGCCATAACTTTTCTCACCTTAGGTAAGGGCAATTAACTATGAGTCAACCATTGCTATTAATCTTTGCAGGCCCGAATGGATCTGGCAAATCATCTTGCTACGAGGCTTTAACAAAAACTCTGCCCCCAAAGCTTCAAGCAAATATTGTTAACCCTGATGTTTTTGCACTCAAACTTACCCAAGAGCTGGGCTTTAACAACACCAATGAGCTCAATCCAGATATTAAAGCACAAGTAGATATTGAGGCAGGTAAATTAGCGCTTAAAGCAAGAGAACAGCTCCTTGCCAATAAAGAAGATCTATAGTAAACGACATAAATAATTAGGTAATAAATAAGCTTAGTACTACATTCATGTTAAAATAGTTTTAGGTATAGCTCAATATAGTCTCTTAACATGAAAGTACGTAAATTTAAAACTGATATTGA
>NZ_JALKIM010000013.1 GCF_023050945.1 Anaerobiospirillum sp. NML120448
CATCAACAGGCTCTAAAATGAAGCTGGTAACATCTTCAGTTTCCTTTTTCTTGTTGGAAATTCTAAAGCTACGCCAGCCAGACCAACCACCAACAGAGTTAGCGCAGTCTTCATAAAGCTCAGACTCGGTCTTAATTAAAATCTCTGCTAATTGAGCATAAGCTGCTGCCCAAGCATCTAAAATCTCATCATTAGCCTGATCTCCTAAGACCTTTTCAATAGCATCAAGCAAGTGCTTGCCTACAATAGGATAGTGTTTGGCGCGAATATTTAAGGATACGTGCTTGCTGGCAATGTGCTTAACAGTATTGAAAAGAACAGTTGGGTTTTCAATGTTTTGGGCATAAGCTAAAACTGCAGCAGCTAAGGAGATCTGTTGTCTACCTGTTCGCTGGTGTCCTTGGTTAAAAATCTGTCGGAACTCTGGATTGTTAGCTAGCATCTGGCTGTACATGATGGAGGTAATTTCTACACCATGTTCTTGTAAAAAAGGAACAGAGCTTTTAATTAGTTCAATCTGTTTTTCCGTGAGCATCGTGGTGTCCTATTATCTTAACAACAGCAATAAAAATTTTTACGAGCGCATTTAAGAGCGCAAGTTCTAGCTAAATAACAATACTAACATGAAAGAGATTTTTCTAATTTAAGCGAGATAGTAATTATCAATTAAAGGTAAATAAAAGCTTAACTAAAGGCTCATAGCCTGTTTAGTTGTCTATTGGCTATTGATCAAAAGAATTGAGTAGACCTTATGGGATTTGATAGTTGATATGGCTTTTGACTATCAATTCAACAATGGCAAATACTATTTGAACAGTGAATATAATGTACTAAGCAGAGTGGCTATATTGCTAATAGGTTTGCTTGGATCAAACTGTTTTAAATCGATGGTAAAAGCATTGTCCATCATTTACATTTATGAGCCAACTGTTAACTGTAGGTTTAGGCACTTTCATAATAAAGATGTGGGGTATCAATAGGTGGTGCGGGCGATGGTGAAAAGTAGGGGTGAATCTTGCATTAATTTAGTGCGTTAATAAAATCAAAGCTAATTTAATGGGTAATAATGGTGCAAAAATGACCTTATGGCTAAAAGTTGCACTTGAAATAGGCAGGGAAAAACACTGTCGATGAGGGGCTAGCAAACCGCTTAATTATCGGCTTTGATTGAATGGCTGCTAGGTATTTTAGATTTTTTTATCACTAAATCCTGTCTTATGTTTATCTTTTCTAGATTCTATAATGTTTAGCACAATCAAACATACTTAATTGTTTGTATAACTCTTAATCACGGGCTTTTAAGAGGGCAATCAAGAGAGCTTGCATTTTGCATGTTTTGTTGATTGCCAAAATCATGGTTTAAAACTTTAAGCCATGGCTCTTAGGGCCCTCCAACAGAGGTCTAATCTTGTTTTAGACACAGCTTTGCTGAAGATGGTTTTATTATGAATTTACACGAGTATCAATCTAAGGAGCTTCTCCGCTCTTATGGCTTACCTATTGCTGATTTTCGTATTAGCACCAAAGCTCTTGGTATTGGTAAGTTTGCTTATGAATTAGCCCCAGGCCCTTTTGTTTGTAAATGTCAGGTTCACGCTGGTGCTCGTGGCAAAGCTGGTGGTGTAGCTGTGGTTAATACCCCAGCAGAGGCTGAGGCTTTTGCTGCTAAGTGGTTAGGTGCTCGTTTAGTAACTAATCAAACTGGCCCAGAGGGTAAGTTAGTTTCCCGTATTTTGATTGAGCGTGCGACTGAATCAGTACGAGAGCTTTATGTAGGCGCAACTATTGATAGAACCAGCTCTAATTTGACTATCATGGCCTCAGAGGGCGGTATGTCTATTGAGGAGCTAGCTGCCAAAGATGCCTCCAAGATTTTAAAGGTTAATATTGATTTATTAACTGGCCCACAACCTTATCAAGGTAGAGAGTTAGCTTACAAGTTAGGTCTAAAGGGCAAGCAAGTTAACGAATTTGCCAAGATCTTTATGGGTATTGCCCGTGCTTTCTTAGATAAGGACTTATCTTTAGTAGAGATCAATCCATTGGCAGTAACCACTGATGGCTCATTATTATGCTTAGATGCCAAGATTAATATTGACTCTTATGCTCTTTATCGCCATCCAGAATTTTTAGATCTTGACGACCCTTCACAAGAAGATCCTCGCATTGCTCGTGCTGTGGCTTCCAACTTCTCTTACGTTCCATTAACAGGCTCGATTGGCTGTTTAGTTAATGGCGCAGGCTTAGCCATGGGTACTATGGATATTATTAAGGCCTGTGGTGGCGAGCCTGCCAACTTCTTAGATGTAGGCGGTACTGCAACTAAAGAGCGTGTGATGGAGGCCTTTAAGATCATTCTTGAGGATAAGAATGTAAAGTGCATCTTGGTTAATATCTTTGGCGGTATTGTACGTTGCGACTTGATTGCTGAGGGTATTTTAGGCGCTGTTCATGAGGTGGGCACTCAGGTACCTGTAGTGGTTCGTTTAGAGGGTAACCATGCTCAAGATGGTGCAGCAATTCTAGCCAATAGTGGACTAGATATTAGCTCTGCAACTGGTTTGCGTGAAGCTGCTTTATTAGCCGTTCAAAAGGCATCATTATAGTGTTGGGCCGTGTAAGATAAGGTTTTTTCATCATGAGTATTCTCATTAACAAAGATACCAAGATTATTTGCCAAGGTATTACTGGCTCTCAAGGTACTGTTCATTCTGAGCAATGTTTGGCTTATTGTGATACCAAGCTCGTAGGTGGTGTTACTCCAGGTCGTGGAGGTGCTACCCATTTAGGCTTGCCTGTATTTAATACTGTTCGTGAGGCTATGGACGTTACTCACGCAACTTGCTCTATGATTTTTGTACCACCTCCATTTGCTGCCGACTCTATTTTTGAGGCTATTGATGCAGGTATGGAGCTGATTATTTGTATTACTGAGGGCATCCCTGTACTTGACATGTTGCGTGTTAAGGCCCGTTTACGTCAATCAAACTCTATGTTAATCGGCCCTAACTGCCCAGGTGTTGTAACTCCTGGTGAGTGTAAAGTAGGTATTATGCCTGGCTCTATTCACTCCAAGGGTAAAGTAGGTATCGTATCTCGTTCAGGTACCCTTACTTATGAGGCAGTAAAGCAAACTACTGATGCAGGTTTTGGTCAGTCAACCTGTGTAGGCATTGGTGGTGATCCTGTTCAGGGCTCTAACTTTGTTGATATGCTCAAGCTCTTTGAGCAAGATCCTCAAACAGAGGCGGTAGTTTTAGTAGGTGAGATTGGTGGTACCTCTGAGCAAGAGGCTGCTGCTTGGATCAAAGATAATATGACCAAGCCTGTAGTTTCCTATATTGCTGGTGCCTCTGCTCCTGCTGGTCAAAGAATGGGCCATGCTGGTGCTATTATCTCTGGCGGCCAGGGTACTGCTATTGCTAAGCAGCAGGCACTTCGTGATGCTGGTGTCACTGTAGTACCAACAGCAGCTGATATTGCTGATGGTCTACGTGAGGCTACTGGCTGGAATTAATAGTTTAATCATTTCTAAATATGTACTATTCAAGCCCAAAGAGTATTTCTTTGGGCTTTTTAGCTTTATGGAGCTCTAAGTTTCTTTTCATAGATGGCTTATCTGAGCTATTTATCAGCTAACAATAGTTGTCTTAGAAAAGAAGGAGCTAAGCTCTTAACAAAAATGAAAAGGTAGCCTAATAGGGTCACATCTTCCCCTCACCACAGTGATGAATATGGTGTTTTTTAATTGTTGATAAAAACCATAGCCATAACTATAAGTTGGGCGCTGTCAGTTTGTTTGTTTTGTGGTCTGTAGGTTGATGTAGTCGGGGGTGCTTTGCGGTGTTTGTGGTGTGTCTTGTGCTTTGGCACAACAGTATTTTTAGTTGGCTTAGTAATACTGTTAGAAAATTCGATAAATAAGGTAAATAAGCTCCTTAATAAAGTCACTTGATTTTGTGCCTTTTCTTGTGACCTGCGTTAAAGTTTTCTTAATTAATCGCAAAACTGATTATATTTATCGCATTTTATTATCAAGATGCTGCGATAATAGATAGATATTACAACACCATATTTTCTTCCAATGCAACATTTGATGTAGTGTACTATTTGTGGGTTTTTTAGTGTTGATTTAGTGCAGTAGCGTCAGAGGCTGCTTGCTTTGAGTGCATAATAGAAGAATTGTGATGGTTTTTTATGAAATGAAGTGTGTTTGCTATTATTAGCGTTTAAACTAACACTACAACATGCTTACATTAGTGGTAATTTCAACTTTTAAGAGCTCTGCCTTAAGGCTAATTTTGCTTAGCTAAACTATTTTATAGGGCATCTTAGTTCCTTGTTTTAATCCATCCAAGCGTCGTTCTTTAAAGGTTTGGTTAATGAGTTAACACTACTTTATGGAGTTTTCAGCTATGGAAGATCCATCCAATATTCGCAATCAATATCATGGTTCATATGAGCAGTCATTAAACAGCCAAAATGAGTCACAGTTTGATTCATCTTATGGTGCAGTAGGTTCCAAGCTAGTAAAAGGCTTGAGTTCCTTACGCTCATGTATGGATATGGATGGTTTACCTAAGCAATTAGGTCAAGCTACAGGCAAAATGCTTGCTATAGCCAAGGACTCTCTTAATGATAGCTTGCCACAACAAAGCGCTGGTGCCTTGGTTTATGCCTACCATGACACTAATGAGCCTAAATTATTAGCTTATAGTCCAACTAAGATCGCAGCCAATGCGGTAATTCCTGGTGGTAGCTGGGATCAGATCCCTATGCAAGCACAACGTGATAGCGCAACCTGCGCTAGCAGCAATTATGATTTCCACCATATTTCATCGCAAAATATTTGGCAAAAAGTGCGCTCAGCTAAGCGCACCTGGTCTCAATCAAGTAACAATAGCTCTAATAAAGCTAATTCATACTGGACACGAGGCCGTCGTACTTTAAAAGAAACAGCTGATTTCTTTAAAAACTTACCACGCTTAAATTCTAATGAAGACAGTGCTTATTTGGATTTTAATGATCCAGCGCAGACTAATGATTATCCATTAGCCCAAGATAGTCAGCTGATTGTAAATCAGGTGTTAGCTAATCCTTATCAGCCTCATTTTGCCAAAAAAGAGGAAAGTGATTTTTGGGTAGCACCTAATAACGATGATATTTGTGTGCATGGCAGCTCTGATGATAGCATTCGCTCCTTATTATCTTTAATCGAAGATGAAATTGAGGATGAAAATTGCCAGCGCTTAGACTTTGTATCTCACTCTACTAAGAGTGCCACTCAGCCCCATAGTGCTTATGATAAGGTATCAGCCTCAAGCACTAGCGCTATTTTTGATGGCCAAGAGTGCTCTGTCATATCAACTAAGCAACAAAAGAATGCTGTCTATTCTGCTGCCGCTGCGTCAGATTCTGCCATTACTAACGACTCTGCCTCTGACCATGAGGTTGAAGTTGAAGTAGTAGGGTCAAGTAATTGGTCTAAACATTGGCATCAAAGATCGGCCTATCCTAATCAAGAACGCTCTCAGGTTGCTCCTGTGTTGAGCCAAGACCAAAACCTTAGCTTTGGCCAAGGTCTGGGCCTTGACCAAGTTCCAGGCACTTACTCAGGGACTGGGTATGACTATGGTCTTGATGCTAGCTTGGCTAGCAGCTCTCAATTGGCTAATAACAAGCTTGCTAAGGCTGATGTTAATTGTAATGTCCAAGCTCAAAGCAAAGAGCGACATAAGACCAGTAAGAGCTGGGGTAATAATTTATATGTGCAATTATGCGCAGAAAATGCTCCTCCCAGTAGTAGCCAAAGCTCCACTTTTCGCCAGACTGCCTCTAAAGCGCTTAGTGAGGTATCACAGGCATTAGCTTCTTTACTGGGCTTTAATGCTATGAATGAGGCTTATGCTCAGGTAGCTAATAGAGATGAGGTAGGGCTGTTTACCAAGGCTTTAGTTCATCGACCTGTAGCTCAAGGCTTATCACATTTTGTACTGCACCAAAATCCTTTACAATTTAATACTGGACAACTATTGGATAATAAGAGTTTGGCTATGGATTTTACAAACAATAAAGAGCTTGTAGAGAAGCAAGCTGCTAACCAAACATCTAGCTCCTTATCGCTAGCAGATAAGGACAGCCATGAGCTCAGTATGAGGGCTTTTAGTGGTAAAAATGATCTTAACTCTATGAGTAGTGAGCAGGCCTTAAGTAGGGTTTCTGAAAATGATCGTCGCTCTGAGCGCTCAATATGTTCTTACTTTATGCCTAATGATTTAAGTGATCATGGTGCCATTAAAGAGCAAAAAAATATTCGCCCAGCAGACGTGCTGGCCTATGGCATATTTAAGCAGTGGATGCGTCGCAGAGCTTCTGTCCTACGTCCTGATGGTACTTTAGAAGAGGCTAATGAGTCTGCCTTATATGATACTGTCTTAGTTTTATTGCAAACTATGATTTTTGCTATGAGAGCTGATGGTCGTATTGAAAATGATGAACATCAATCACTAGTAGACTTTTGTAGTTCTGTGGCTCCTAAGAGCTTGTTTAACAATATTAGAGGTGAGATTGATAGGCTCTTAACTATAGATTTAGATCCAGCTTTATTAGCTAAAAAGGTACGTTTCCCTGAGGAAAGTTTAGATATTTACCTGCTCTCAGCTGTGTTTTTAAACAATAGTCATTTTTTAGAGTTAGGATATTTGGAAAACTTGGCCGCTTGTTTAGGTATCGACCCAAGTTTAAGACGTAGTTTGGATGATAATGCTCACAAGCTGATATTAAATTATCCCAAGCTGAATGAATCCTGCTCATAGAACATTAAAGCCTTATTTAGACCTCTAACTATTACTTACCAGTTAGAGGTCTTTTATTTTGTAAATAATCACCTCTTACTTAACAATTCCCTCCCCAAGCAGCTAAAACGCAAGCTTTACTAAAAGGGCTGATATGGCCTTAACCTAAGTGAAAATTATTATTTGTGTAAAAAGTGTGATGGATATTGCAATGGGTTGCAATTAGTGTATACTATCTTATGTAAGCTAAAGCTAACCAAGGTTAGCCTTGGCTTTGGTCGAGTTTCTAATTGATCGACTTTAAGTTCAGCATAGGTCTGGGTGCTTATATTCAAAGTAAGCACCTAAGTTTCTAAAGACGAGACTGACGACCTCCTAACAATAGTTAGTCCTTGTCTAAGCCTGATGCTCCTAGCACCAATAAAAGGCTGCCTCTTAGTTTGTGATACCGCTAAAGCACCTTTTAGTGCCCAGTTTCTTCATCATTAAATAAGTTTTTTGCCCAAAGGTAGTTTGGGCAAGAGACTTTACAGATTTCCCTCTAAGAATATGTGTCATCTCAAGCTGTTCTTAGAGTTTAAGCCAAAAATTGGCGTATTTATCCTGAGATATTCATTTTAAGGAAAAGACATGAGCGCAATTGCAGATATTAAAGCCCGTGAAATCATTGATAGCCGTGGTAACCCAACTGTAGAGTGTGATGTTTTATTAGAGACTGGCGCTTTTGGCCGTGCTAGTGTTCCATCTGGCGCTTCTACTGGTGTTCGTGAGGCTATTGAGTTACGTGATGGCGACAAATCACGTTACGATGGTAAGGGTGTGCTTAAGGCTGTTGCTAATGTCAATACCGAGATCCGTGATGCCTTAGTAGGTATGGAAGCAAGTGATCAGGTATTAATTGACCGTACTATGATTAAGTTAGACGGTACTGAGACTAAGGCTCGCCTTGGCGCTAATGCTATTTTAGCTGTGTCTATGGCTGTTGCTAAGGCAGCAGCTGAGGACGCTGGCTTACCTTTATACAAGTACTTAGGCGGCTGCTCCAAGATGGAAATGCCAGTACCAATGATGAACATCATCAATGGTGGTGCACACGCTAACAACAACCTTGATATTCAAGAGTTTATGATTATCCCTGTAGGCGCTCCAAGCTTAGCTGAGGCCGTACGTATGGGTGCTCAAACTTTCCACGCTTTACGTAAGATCATTAACTCCAAGGGCATGACTACTGCTGTGGGTGATGAGGGTGGTTTTGCTCCTTCTATCGATTCCCACGAAGAAGCTATTGAGCTTATTATGGAGGCTATTAAGGCTGCCAACTATGTTCCAGGTAAGGACATTTACATTGGCTTAGACTGCGCCTCTAGTGAGTTCTATAACGCTGAAAAGAATGTTTACGAGTTAACCAAGCAAGGTAAGACCTACACTATTGACCAGTGGATCGACGTATTAGAGTCTTGGGTTGATAAGTATCCTCTTATCTCCATCGAAGATGGTGCCGCTGAGGGTGATTGGGATGGTTGGAAGAAGTTAACCGATCGCTTAGGCTCTAAGTGCCAATTAGTGGGTGACGACCTCTTTGTAACTAACCCAGCTATCTTAAAGGAAGGCATTGTCAAGGGTGTAGCTAACGCTATCTTAATTAAGGTTAACCAGATTGGTACCTTAACTGAGACCTTCGAAGCTATTGAAATGGCTAAGAGAGCAGGTTACACCGCTATTGTTTCTCACCGCTCTGGCGAGACTGAGGATGCTACTATTGCTGATATTGCTGTGGGTACTAATGCTGGTCAAATCAAGACTGGTTCTATGTCCCGCTCAGATCGCTTAGCTAAGTACAACCAATTAATTCGTATCGAAGAGGAGTTAGAGGGTGCTACTAACTACGGTGCAGCCAACTCTTTCTACTCTATCTCTTTAAAGTAAAGCAATGCTAATACTGTAAGGTTAGGCTTTTAGACCCCTTAGTTTATCTTTACAGTAAGTGGCGCTATATTTTCCAAGTCCAATTAAGGCAGAGCCGTAAAGTTCTGCCTTATTTGTCTTTAGCGTTGATAGGATGGCTTGCTAAGCGCTATGGGCTCTAAATTTTTTGCTACCCATAAAACTGCTAAATGGCATAAGCTATCTAAAAGATCGAAGTCAAAGTCGCCTGAGGCCTTAATACTATGGCTAATAGTTTTAGCATTTAATAGTTGACTCTCATCCAAACTATTATGACTCTTAAGGTGCTTTAATAAAGCATTAAGCATAGATCTATAAGTTCTATCCCAATTAGCCCCGCCATTTTGGAAAAATTCGTGTCTTACCCGTCCTGCAATACGAATTACCTCACCTTGTACTGTCGAAGCAGGCCCATTATTAGGCACTAATAGTTCCCAAAGATACTCATATTGCTTATCTAAAGTCCCCTTAGGCAGAGTAATTTTAGTACCAATACTTGGCTTAATTTTATTAGCTACAGGCTCAACCCCAAAAAGCTCATAGAGCTTAGATAGGGCATGATCAGTGTCTTCTAAAAAATTAGGGTTGAAATCGTCCCTATAGTGCTCAAATTGCTCTCCAATATTTCTCACACTCTGGCGCATATTAGGGCTAATCACCATGCCTTGATCGAGCATCATTTGAGAGATTTTAGCCATAGCAACAATATCAACGTTTGAACATAGAGACAGGCCATACTCAAGAGCATTGAGCTTGAGTTGATTTTTAGCATTAATGTTAGCGCCATGCTCTAAAAGTATCTTAGTTGCATCAACTCTGTGTGCTGCTACAGCAGCTATCAAAGGGGTGTTGCCCATACTATCAACACTCTCGATTTGAGCTCCCAACTCAAGCAGTACAGAAACTAAATTAGTGCCATAGGAGCAGTGAGCATGCAAGGGCCGCTTACCATAAGCATTTGGGCACTCAATATCAGCCCCTTGTGCGATTAGGTATTTAAGCAAGTCTTTATTGAGATAGTAATTGTGCAAGGCTGTATTTTTAGCATAGCCTCTTTCATAAGCATCTAAAGCACAAAGTTTGAAAACCTCTTTTTGCTCCTCAGGGCTTCCTTTTTGTAAGATTTCATCGAAATTCTGTGGCAATGTCTTTCGTTTCTTAGTGGCCATAGTTTAACCTCACTCAATAGAAGAGATGCCTTAGCGATAGCAGTAAAGTAAAAACACCTTTTGGGGCTAAAAGCCACCAAAGATAACCCATGCTCATTAAAACGACCATCAACATGGTGTCAGATAATTACTTAGCCAAGCTCCCCAATATCATATAGTGCCCTCTTATTAGTAGCAAATAATCTTCATCCTAAAGTAAAGAGCAATAAAGTACAGAGCCAATTCCCACTTTTGCGTGGCCTAAAGCAACCCAAGACAAGCTCTAGTCATTGCCACAGCATTAAATAGGCTGCTGGTAATTATCTGACCATAGCCATAGTGGCTGAGCCCTTATTATTAGTAGTAAATAGGGCCCATGCTAAAGTACAGTACAATACAGTGCTAATTTCCCATTTTTAAGAGGCCAACAGCCGCCTAAGAAAAGCTCTAGTCATTGCCACAGTGTTAAATAGGATGCTTGGTTGTTGTTTGGCTATAGCCGTAGTGGCTGAGCCCTTATTAGTAGTAAATAGGGCCCATGCTAAAGTAAAGAGCGATAAAGTACAGAGCCAATTACCTTTTTTACGTGGCCAAAAGCAACCCAAGACAAGCTCTAGTCATTGCCACAGCGTTAAATAGACTGCCTGGTTGTTGTTTGGCTATAGCCGTAGTGGCTGAGCCCTTATTAGTAGGAAATAGGGCCCATGCTAAAGTACAGTACAGTACTAATTTCCCATTTTTAAGAGGCCAACAGCCGCCTAAGAAAAGCGATAATCATTGCTATAGCGTTAAATAGGATGCTTGGTTGTTGTTTGGCTATAGCCATAGTGGCTGAGCCTTAGTATTGTTTTGGGAAAGGCTACATGTGTCTTAAGAATAGGGCCAAATTAGTGCAGGTTAGGGGAAATTTAGCTAGTGTAAAAAATTTGCGCACTTTTTAGGGGCGTAAATTAAATGCTCTGTTTGCTAAGATTTGCGCCTTAAACGGCTTTTAATAAGGGAAATTTTGGTGTTTGGGGTGCTTGGTAGGCTTAAATTGGCGGTTAAGTATAAAGCGCCAGCGGTGTGCAATCAGAAAAAAAGCTACTAATGATGCTATCTTATTAGCTATGTTTATAGCGACCTAAAGATATTAAGGTCGTAATTGAGGATATGTTTTTATGAGCGCAACTACCTTAGTAAAGGTGTGCGGTCTCAAGAGGCCTGAAGATATTGAATTTGCTAATAGCTTAGGTGTGGATTACATAGGTTTTGTTTTTGCTCCTCAGAGCAAGCGCTATGTGACTCCTGCTCAAGCTTTAGAGCTTAAGAGATTGCTTAATAAGCAAATTCAGGCTGTGGGTGTGTTAGTTAACGAGCCAATTCTATCAGTAGTTAAATTAGTTGCTAGTGGCACCATTGATGTCATTCAATTACATGGTAACGAAGATAGCTTCTATATTGCTTCTTTAAGAGAGGAGCTGGAGCGTAACCATTTAGGTAATACTCCAATTATTAAGGCCTGCTCGATTAATAGCCCTCAGGATATTGAACAAGCTAAAACTTGGGATTGTGATTATGTGCTGCTCGACTCTAAACAGGGCGGCAGTGGCACTACCTTTGATTGGGCCCTCGTGGCCAGCATGGATAAACCTTACTTCTTAGCAGGCGGCTTGAGTTTAGACAATATCAAGCAAGCCATTGCAACCTGCCACCCTATGGCAGTTGATGTCAGCTCAGGAATTGAGACTGATGGAGTTAAAGATTTTACCAAGATGCATGACTTTGTTTGTTTAGTGCGTAACGCTGCCTAAACCGTGGTCTTGTATTGCTGGTTTGTAGAGGGATTTTAAAGTGACCAATCCTAAAGGACGTTTTGGCGTTCATGGCGGGCAATATGTACCTGAAACCTTAATGAATGCTATCTTTGAGCTCGAGCAAGCATATGATCATTACAAAAATGATCCTCAGTTTAACCAAGAGTTAACTGCGCTCTTTAATGATTATGCTAATCGTCCGTCAATGCTTTATTTCGCTGAGAAAATGACCAGAGATCTCGGCGGTGCCAAGATTTATTTAAAGCGTGAGGACTTAAACCATACTGGTGCTCATAAGATTAACAATGTGTTAGGTCAGGCCTTGCTTGCCAAGAAGATGGGTAAAACCCGTCTGGTAGCAGAAACTGGTGCAGGTCAACATGGTGTAGCCTCAGCTACTGCTGCGGCTTTAATGGGTCTTGAGTGCGATGTTTACATGGGTCGTGAAGACACAGAGCGTCAGGCCTTAAATGTCTATCGTATGAAGCTTTTGGGCGCACGTGTTCACCCTGTTGATAGTGGTACTGCAACCTTAAAAGATGCTGTATCTGAGGCCATGAGAGAGTGGTGTACTCGTATGAGTGATACTCATTATTGCTTAGGATCTGCTGTAGGCCCACATCCATTCCCTACTATTGTTCGTGATTTTCAGGCTGTAATTTCCAAAGAAATTAAAGAGCAAATCCTTAAAAAGGAAGGTCGTTTACCTGATGCCGTGCTTGCCTGTGTAGGCGGTGGCTCTAATGCTATTGGAGCTTTTTACCACTTTATCAATGATACTGGGGTGGCGCTTATTGGTTGCGAGGGCGCTGGCCGTGGTGTTGATACTTTGGATACTGCCGCAACTATGAATGTAGGAAAGGTAGGCATTTTCCATGGTATGAAATCCTATTTCTGCCAAGATGAGTATGGCCAAATTGCACCTGTTTATTGCATTAGTGCAGGCTTGGATTATCCAGGCATTGGACCTGAGCACTCATATTTGCATGATATTGGTCGTGCCCAATATGTTTCTATTACTGATGATGAGGCTGTAGATGCCTTTGAGTATTTATCAAAGACTGAGGGTATTATTCCAGCTATTGAGTCTTCTCATGCTGTAGCTTATGCTATGAAACTAGCTCCTACTATGTCCAAAGATAAGATTATTGTGGTTAATTTATCGGGACGTGGTGATAAGGACGTAGCTGCTATAGCTCGCTATAGAGGAGAGGAAATTCATGAGTAAGATAACCCAGGCTTTTGCTAATAATAAGGCGTTTATTCCATTTATTACCTGTGGCGATCCTGACTTAACCACCACTCATAAGCTAGTTAAGGCAGCTGTGGATAATGGTGCCGACATTATTCAATTAGGCATTCCTTTTTCAGATCCTACCGCTGAGGGACTAGCTATTCAGGCAGCAAATTTGAGGTCGCTCAAAAATAAAATTACCACTGATGACGTGTTTAATTTAGTTCAAACTATGCGTCAGGATATCAGTGCACCTTTTATTTTGACCACCTATGCTAATGCGGTCTTTTCTTATGGTATTGAATCTTTCTTTGAGCGCTGTGCCCAAGTAGGGGCTGAAGGTGTCTTGATTGCTGATGTGCCTTATGAGGAAAAAGATGAGTTTGAAGGCTTAGCCCTCAAGCATGGCGTAGAGCTCATTAGCTTAGTTTCTCCTACTTCTGAGCATAGAATTGCTAAGATTGCCAAGGAAGCTCGTGGTTTTGTTTATATCATTTCCAGCCTAGGCAATACTAAAAGTCGTGATGAACTCCTGAGCGATATTAAGCATATGGTCAAGCTAGTTCGTGAGCACACTGATTTGCCTTGCGCAGTAGGTATTGGTATTAGCACTCCTGAGCAAGCTAAAGATGTAGCTGCTATTTCTGATGGCGCTGTAGTAGGCTCAGCTATTTTAAATATCATTGCCCAATACGGCAAAGAGGCTGCTCCTCACGTAGGTAGCCTAGTCAAGTCCATGAAAGATGCCGTTAATGCTGGGGCATGCGCAGGTGCGGGCGCTTAGTAATTTAAGCATTACTGTAAAACAATCAATACATTCAAAAGCATAATCTAAAGAGCTAGGTTTCACCAAACTTAGCTCTTTCTTATTGCGCCTGCGCCATAGCTAGAGCTAGCACCAGCACAAGCTCCCGCACCAATGCTAGCGCTTGCGGTCGCACCCGCACCAGCGCCCCATCAGTGCTCTCTGTAGCACTTCCTTTTACAGGTTAATATGGCTTTATGGTTGAGCAAATTCCTAAGTGATAAATATTGAAAAAACTATAAGTTGAGTAAAGCTTATAAGGTAAACACTCGTTTAATAGTGGCTTTATGACATTAGAAGGGATGTTTGATAGGGATATTGGGGCTTAAAAGTTGAGTGAAATTTATTTTGTGAGCTGGATCGTAATTTCTATAAAATCTTTAAGCAATAAAACAGCGTAAATATCAGGTTTTTTGATGGGTGAGTCAGCTTAATTCTAGCTTATATGCAAAAAACTTGGTTCTACAAGCATGCTTTTTTAAGAATTGAGATGCAAGAGCTTGCTATGTAAGTGCGTATTTTACCATTCAACTATGCTTTAGGGCCGATAAAGAGTAGGGAAAAGGGGCAAGCTTTAGTGGGGGTTTTGAGTAATATTTGAGCTAAATCTGCTTTATATATCGTATTTTTATAAAGGGCTTGGTTAATTATCGGTGAGTAGTTGAGTATCAAAGAGAGGCTATTTAGATCTTAGGTATTTGTAGGCATTTTAGGATTTTTCCACCCTTAATCTAAACATGGTACCAGCCAGATAAAAAGCTCTTATCAAGATAACTGTTTAGTCTTAAGAGCGTTCTGGGCTGTGTGATCTAACAATGTGCATTATTAAGGATCGTATCATGCTTAGATTTGTAGAATTGTTTGCAGGTGCTGGCAGCTGGCATTTAGCTATTCAACCTTTTTTAAATCATCAAGAACAAACAGTATTGGTCTATGAACCAAATAAAGTAGCCTTACGGGTATTTAAGGACAACCTATCCAACTCCTCAGAGTGTGAGCATACTTGCTTTACTGATAAGCAAGAGGATGTAATGTCTTGTAAGGAAGTTGATTTTTGCGTAGCTTCCATAAATGCCAAAGACATTTACCTCAAATCTAACCAAGCATTAAAGCAAGCTCAAAGTTCTGATGCTCAAGTTCATGCTCACGCTATTGTTCATGTTGCCGATGCCGCTGCTGCTGACGCTTACGCAGCAACAGCTGTCGATTCAGCTGCTGACCATTCTCAAGTTCAAGTTAACCAAGCCCATCCTGTCCCTGGTCGTAATTCTGATAGTGAGCAAGTATCAGATAGCTACTCACTTTGCGACTATGAGGAGAACAGTTCATGTGGCATTTTGTTAAAGTTTTGTCAGCATGCTCAGCCTAAAGTTGTTTTGATTGAGACCTCAAGCAATCTTTTGAATTTTAATCAAGGTATTAGACTTATTAAGTTGGAGCACGAGCTTAAAAGCTTAGGCTATGTTTGCACCTCTAAAATCATGAATAATAAGGATTTTGGTGTGCCTCATAATAAAAACAGACTCTATATTTTGGCTGTTAAAAGCAATATAGACTTTGGTTTTAATAGCTTTGAATTTCCTCGTGCTTGGGGCAAAAAAGTGTGTCTTAGCGACATCTTAGAAAAAGACCCTGTTGAGCAAAAGTACTTTTTGAGTTCTGATTATTGGTGGCATTTAACTCAAAACAAGTTATGCCAGAAGATCAAGGGTTGTAATTTCGGTATGGCTTTGGCAGATATTAATGGCTGTGCTAATGCCATTGTGAAGGGCTCTATGGGCCTAGAGCGTAATTTAGTAGTGGACGATAGGGGCTATAAAGAGTGCAATGTCGATAAGCGTGTCCATAGCTTTAACTCAGGCTGCGTGCGTAAACTCACTGAAAGAGAGTACGCCAGATTGCAAGGCTATCCTGAAAAGTTTAATTTCACCTGCACTCGCAGTCATACCTACTCATTAGTGGCTACTTCTGTTTGTATTCCTGTAGTTAACTCCATTTTTAGAGCTATCTTTAATATGATTTGCAAGAACTATGGCTATTACATCAACAAGAGTACCTCAGCTCAAGCTCCATTAAAGATGATGGAGGCAGCATCTAAGATAGAGGTCTTATCAGGTAGTGCTACTCTTACTAATGCCAATATCAATTACGAGTGCGATCAAAGCGCACTTTCCTTCTTTCACCGCTGCTTAGCTTACAGCAAGGAGCTGTACTATCCTAAGTTTGACTTTAACAACTATTTAACTTGTGCTGCTTAATTATTTGTTTGCCTATTAGCTAACTCCAGATGCCTTTATTAAACATCAAGAGGCAAGCTTCAAACCTCAAATATCCCCAAAAGCAGCAAGTAATTTATGTTTTGCTCCTGCAAAGTGTAGAAGTGACACAGTGGTGGGTGGCCATTGCACGGTGAGGCTTCCCTAAAAAAAACCAAGCCTCACAGTATGGGTAGCAATCACCTTATGCTGTATACCTGCCAGGTTGGCAGTGGCAAGGTAGTTTGGCTCCAAGGCGCTAATTAGACAGGCCTAAAAGATTGTCAGCTGTTAAAGCAATAAGCAATTGATGTTGTTGGCCTACAAGTTGTTACAGCGGCAAGGAGGAGGTATACCACACACGCTGTGGTACTGTACTAAAAGCCGATAAACCATAGAGTGCCAAGGATGCAAGTATTTGCGCTGTTCGCTGTTTACTGTGTGCTGGGTACTAAGTGCTGTTTACAGGTAGGCAGCAAAAGCTTTATGTAAGGAGGAGGGGGTAGCATTTGGTTCTGTTGATGGTACCGATGCTAATGTCTTCTCTATCCCAGTAGGTATTACTTTATCCAAGGATATTGTAGCTGGTACCTGGACTGTTAAGCCAAGCTTAGATTTAACTGTTGCCTGCAACTTTGGTGATGATTCCTTAGAGAGCAAGGTTAACTATTTAGGCGTTGCTAATAAGGCTCTCTCTACTGACACTGAGTTTGTAGATTCCTTTACCTATGGCGCTACTATGGGCATTGCAGCACAAAGCGGTAATGTAAGCTTAGGTTTAGGTGTTAACTACACTGGTTCTTCTAATGTAGATCAATATGGCGTGAATGCTAATGCACGCTTTGTGTTCTAATTTAGATAGAGCTCTCTAAGTTAAATCCTCTTGCTAATTGGCAAGCTTAGCAAAGGATAATTAACGATTTTTATAAGGCAGTTTGTTAATGCTTCAAAGGCTTAACAAGCTGCCTTTTTACTTTGAGTTTAAAAAATTATAAATAAGAGCCAAGATTTGCAGTAAATAATGGGGAGTAATATCAGGATAGTTGTTGGATAGAAAGTTTTGAACAAATGGATAAATATCGTAAAGGAAGAAAATAGAGCTTAATTTGCAGCTGTAATCTTTTATGATAGCTATATTTTGGTAAAGAATACAAGCTTTTTATTTGCCTTTATTTACATGTATATCTATTGAAAAAACCAAGCTCTGTGCTATTATGTAAACACGGTAGAGATACCGTAACTAATGGTTTCTAGAGTATTCGCTAGCAGTTTTGCCCTGAGCCGATATATACTAGAATGGGTCGTCTTCTTGAGTTCCATTGAGCACGCCTAAACTATTCAGCATCTAATGTTGGGTAGTCCCTTGAGAAGCCTAGCGAGCCACAGATAACCCACCTTGAACTTACTGGTTCAAGGAGCTAAACACGGCGGCGGTATTTCCGGGGCCATTAGTTTAAAGCCCTCCATCAAAAGCTCTTCTTAATTTCTCCTTTAATTACCTTTAAAACATTTTGTAATTTTTATTTAGCTAAATACATAGATAATTATCTATGTTTGTTTAGGAGTTGGCTAATGGGATTAGGTTGTTTATTAGAAATTAACACCACTCAAACTAAAGTCTTCTTTACCTCAGACACTCACTTTGGCCATAGTAATATCATTAAATATTGCCAGCGACCATTTAACAGCGCTGAACATATGGATGAAGTGCTGATTAACAATTGGAATGAGGTCGTTAGTCCTCAAGATATAGTTTTCCATTTAGGTGACTTTTGTTTTGGCAGCGATAAAGAGTGGATTAAGATTCTACAAAGACTCAATGGCACCAAATACTTGATCTTGGGTAATCACGATCTTAAGAAAATTGCTAACTCAAGCCAAATACAGGATTACTTTGCTGACATTAATATGCAAATGAGAGTAGTTGTAGATAAGCAAAAGATGTTGTTAAATCATTATCCCTTTTTGTGTTTTGAGGGCGGCTACCAAAACGTTTGGCAGCTCTTTGGCCATGTTCATAGTTCTAAGCATAGTACAGGGCTTGATAAAGAGCGCTTAGTACATCTTTTTCCTACTCAATATGATGTTGGTGTCGATAACAACAACTATCGTCCTGTGTCTTTTGCACAAGTAAGTCAAATCATTACTGAGCAGCAAGCTAATGCCCACAAATAAGCTAACTGCCAATATTAGATAATTGGTAATAGGGCCATATTTGATTACATGGCCAATCTATAGCTTGGTAAATACTTATTAGTAAGCTCATCCCGATGCTACATGCTATAGGCATAGTAGCTGACCTTATGCATAGCGCTATTGAAAGAAATAGAGCTGTTCAACGAAGTTCAAGGTAGCTTAAGGCAGTAAAAGCCTCTTAGCTAGTTGTAAGGTATAAGCCGTGCAGAGTATACCAAACCATGCTGGGGAGCATAAATTGATCTTAGAAGGTTTAAGGCCAACTAAAAGAAGGCATGGCTGGCGATGTTGTCTGCAAAATTTTTAGCGAAGTCGATTGCTATCTTGACTACTTTAGTGAGCGAAAAAGTAATATACCAGAGCAAAGAGTACTGCTGAGCTAATAATACAAAGCACCAGGACTATTGAGAGAATCTTAGCTACATCCATGCAGGATAGCGCATTAGGGTACATAGCTTTGAGCTCTTGGTATTTTGGTTCGTTGTAATAGGAAGAGCACCAGTACCAAAGTCCTAGATTTAGAGCTAATCCGATGATTAAAGCAACTAACCAATTGCTAAGAGCCCCTATACCTAAAAGGATAGGCAGAGTGATTATGGCAGTACAAATTTGCAAAAAGCCTGTGCCATCAAATTTAGATAATTCTTTTTTGCCAATGTCTTCGGCAATAAACCAAAGATAGTTGATTATTTTCATTAGCTTGGAGTTTGAGGGAGTAGGTGTACGCATTATTGTTTAATAATAAGTAATGGCCATTATCGTCTCTTCTTGCCAGACATGCAGTGAGATAGCACATAATGGAGCTGCACCGCACTTTAGAGCGCAGCTTAGCTTAGCTTAATTAATTGGTTTTCCGTGTAAGCGCCTGTAGGAGCTCTAGAGGCGGATGGAGTAGGGGTTAGTGCTTGGGCTTGTGGTTTAAAATTTTGCAGTGGTTTTAGGTTTTGGGTAAAAAAAATGGGCCTTGTGGGCCCATTGAGTGCGACATGATTTCTATGTCGCACAATTAAATTAGTCAGATTTTAGGTATCGACTATTACTTGTTTAAAGCCTGGTCAACAGCAACGGCTACGGCTACAGTAGCGCCTACCATTGGGTTGTTACCCATGCCTAAGAAGCCCATCATCTCAACGTGAGCTGGAACAGAAGAAGAACCAGCGAATTGAGCGTCAGAGTGCATACGACCCATGGTGTCGGTCATACCGTAAGAGGCTGGACCTGCTGCCATGTTGTCTGGGTGTAAGGTACGACCAGTACCGCCGCCAGAGGCTACGGAGAAGTACTTCTTACCCTCTAAGGTACACTCTTTCTTATAGGTAGCAGCAACTGGGTGCTGGAAGCGGGTTGGGTTGGTAGAGTTACCAGTAATGGAGATATCTACGCCCTCGTGGTGCATAACAGCAACACCCTCACGTACGTCATCACAGCCGTAGCAGCGGATAGCAGAACGTGGGCCCTTGGAGTATGGGATCTCTTTAACGATCTTTAACTCGCCAGTTGCATAGTCAAATTGGGTCTGAACGTAAGTGAAGCCGTTGATACGGGAAATGATCTGAGCGGCATCCTTACCTAAGCCGTTTAAAACAACCTTTAAAGGCTTTTGACGGGACTTGTTAGCGTTAAGAGCAATACCAATAGCGCCTTCAGCAGCAGCAAAGCTCTCGTGACCAGCTAACATAGCGAAGGTGGAGGTCTCTTCGGTTAAAAGCATAGCGCCTAAGTTACCGTGACCAATACCAACCTTACGATCCTCAGCTACAGAACCAGGAATACAGAAGCTCTGTAAACCGATACCGATAGCAGAAGCAGCCTCAGCAGCAGTCTTAACTTGCTTCTTGATAGCAATAGCAGCACCAGCTACATAAGCCCAGCATGCGTTCTCGAAAGCAATTGGCTGAATCTTGCGAACCATCTCGTATGGATCAAAACCGTGATCCTTACAAATCTGGTGAGCCTCTTCTAAAGAAGCAATGCCGTTCTCGTTTAATGCTGCGTTAACTTTGTCAATACGACGCTCGTAACTTTCAAATAAAGCCATCTTTAGTACACCTCATTACTCATGTCTTGGGTCAATGTACTTGGCAGCATCATCGAACTGTCCATAGTGACCTTTAACCTTGGCAATAGCCTCGGAGCCAGTAAGCTCTGGGTTAGCCTTTAAGAGATCAATTAACTTGCCTAAGTTTACGAACTCATAGCCAACGATCTCATTCTCTTCGTTAAGAGCTAAACGAGTTACATAACCTTCGGTTAATTCGAGGTAACGAGCGCCCTTAGCCTTGGTACCAAACATGGTGCCAACCTGGCTACGTAAGTTCTTACCTAAGTCTTCTAAAGAAGCACCAACTGGTAAGCCATCCTCAGAGAAAGCAGTCTGAGTACGACCGTAAACGATTTGTAAGAATAACTCGCGCATTGCGGTGTTGATTGCGTCACAAACCAAGTCAGTGTTTAAAGCTTCTAAAATGGTCTTGCCTGGAAGAATCTCAGATGCCATAGCGGCAGAGTGAGTCATACCAGTACAGCCGATGGTCTCTACTAAAGCTTCTTCAATGATGCCGTCTTTAACGTTTAAGGTAAGCTTACATGCACCCTGTTGAGGAGCACACCAGCCGATACCGTGAGTTAAACCACTGATATCTTTGATTTCTTTAGCCTGGACCCACTTGCCCTCCTCAGGGATTGGAGCAGGACCGTGGTATGCACCCTTCTTAACGGTGCACATTTGCTCTACTTCATGTGAATAGATCATTTGTGATACCTAATTGACTAAATCCTAACAATGAATTCCCATACCAAGTAAAACCCTAACTGTTATTACTTGTTGAGAAAACATGTCAATTATATATGTTATTAGGTTTTTTGGTAGAGACTAAACTCACACTCTTTTTACTTTTAGCTTGTTTTTACCTTATTTAAGCCATTTATGAACGTAAATTTTTTTGCATCTATTTAATGCAAAAATGCATTCTTATTGTCATAAAGTAAGCATTAGTTAATTCGTAAAAACTAATTAAATAAGATATACAAGCCATTTGTACTGTTATAATAGCACTTGCTAAATATGTGCTACTTGTCACACAAGCACAGGCGCAAATTGACTAGTAAGGCCGCTATTTTGGGACTGCTTAAGGCAGCTTATTAAACTTATTAGGGCTCAGATACTTTGGTAGGGGAGCAAACCTTAGCATAGGAGAGCATAAACTCTTTAATGTTTGGTAAAAAGGCTATGTCAGCAGGGGCAAAGTCAATATTATCCATTTCATCTACGCCAATAAAACGGATCTCATCGTGGACATCAGATTTATGTGGCTCTTGACCTGGATGTAAATGACATACGTAAATGTCCATGGCTAAATTGAAGTCTTCATACTCATGATGGCAAGTTAAAAAGTAGCTATCGACACTAATAGTACAACCAAGCTCTTCTTTAACTTCACGGGCACAGGCTTGAGCAGCACTCTCTCCTGCATCAATTTTTCCACCAGGAAACTCCCAATAACCCTCAAGATGACGGCCTGAGGAGCGTTTAGCTATCAAAAACTTATCTTGATCAACAATCAGGGCTGCTGCTACAGCAACAACCTTTTTACCATTGCTTGGTGCAGAAGATAGATTAGTACTCATAAAATCATCTCTATTTTCAAAAGATTAAAGATACTGGAACTTAGAATCACTCCTACTATAGTAGTAGTAAGAACGATAAGTTAAGCTCTAGACTGTATATGGTAATTGTGATTACTTATCTACTAATAAGCAACAAAGTTTAAAAACTTTGTCAAAAATGCTTAGTTAAAGCGCTTAGGGCTATTGCAGTTGCGACGATTATTAGTGTTTACAAATTTAGGCTAATAGGCTGTCAGGAGCTTTTACCCCATCAAAAGTGAACTTGATGGATCTAGCGGTGAAGTTGAAAGTTCATCGCCCTCATATCTCTTCAAAATTAGCCAATAAGCTTGTGCCAATAGCTCATTGCAGCTTAATGCCATAGGCATTAGGCAAAAGGTAATGAGTTTTTATAGTTTAGACTCTTGCTTTAGTTAAGTTTGATGCACTGCAACACATGCGCAATACCATGAGTAGTTGTAGACACTGTCTATAAGTGTTTGTTTGGGCTGGTGGGAATTAACCAGAGCAATGAGCTGTGAGCCGTAATCCGTGAGGGGTGAGTGTGAGCATTGAGCGGAGTTTGGTGAGCCGCAGGCACTTGAGATGTGAAAGATTATACGGAGTATTTAATATTGCTGGTCGCTTATTTTGTTTAGTGGGGATAAGTGCTGATAAGAGGTTTTGGTATCTTAGCTGTTAGTGTGTTTGGTTGCTTAATAGTAATTAAAAAGGCAGCTCTATCAGAGATATTGCTGCCTTAAATTAAACTATTGAGGTGATTTAATTATTCTTAAAGAGGGCGTACCATAAGTTGCATTAACTTTTCATTGCCTACTAAGTAACTTAAAAGTTCACCAACATTTTCTAATGAACCAGTGTAGTTGATAGAGTAGGTGCTATTGTCATCATCATATTGACGCAACCATAAAGCAACGTCCTTTTCATTGTCCTTGCCTTCTACTACGCAAGTACCAAAAGCTACGCCAACATCGGCAGAAAGTTGAACTTCATTGGATTTAAAGCCTTCAATAGCTAATTGACAGGACTCATCCACGTTCTTGCGGATAGCTTTAGCTACACGAATGGTTACTAAGGTTGAGTGGTCTTCTTTTTCAACAGAGATGTAGCTTGCTAACTTAGCATTGTCAAAGCTTAAAACCTTCCATCCTTTAGGAATACCTAAGGCAAAGTATTCAGTCTTATAAACTTTTTCTACAGTAGAAAAGAGCTCTTGTGCGCTAGCATCTAAAAACTCATCAGGAGTGGAGACCTTAGTTGGGGCCGAAGGAGAATTGCTTGCACAGCCAGATAACATAAGGGCTACTCCTAAGCTTATAGGTAAAACGTATTTGCTTTTAAACATATTAACTCCCTAAGTGCGCCTGGAGCACACCGAAATACTGTGTATTAGCTATTCTAGATTCTTGTTCTTAGATTAAGCTTAGCATTACTAAAAAATCTAGGCCTTGCAGCCATATTATTACATTAGATAGCCTGTTGGCCACTTTAACATTCAAATTGCGTGATCTGTCTGTTTGTTAGTGCTTAACGTCGGGTTGAGATTAAGTTTTGGTAAAAATTTTGTATAAAGGCTATAAATAAATTAAAATAGCCCTCTGCACGCACTTATCTTGGGCAAAATCATGGTAATTTTGCAATTACATATGTGTATTTGTCATTGATTAAGTTCTTGTATGCATAGTGTTTTGCTCTAACTACATTTGTTCACATATTAGAAAAAACCAAGCAATGATGTTCTGTGGCAACTACATTGTTCTTGGTGTTGCTTTAGTTATTTTGGTAGTTATTAATGATAAAACATAGCGCTAACACCTCGCATCGCAATTAGCTGGATGCTAGCGCTATTTTTTGTCTCTATGTCAGAGCAAAATTTTCTTTAGCTTTTGTAATCTTTTGATTACGGCCATCTTGAGGATGAGTTATGGCTCGACAGACTTGGAGCAGCCGTTTGACCTATATCCTTACTGTAGCTGGTGCTACTATTGGATTTGGTGCAACCTGGCGCTTCCCATATTTAGTGGGTCAAAACGGTGGCGGTGCCTATGTTTTGATGTTCATCTTAGTTATGCTCTTGGTAGGTATTCCTATTATTTTGGTAGAGAATGTCATTGGTAGACGAGCACAAACTAACAGTGTTGATGCCTTCTTTACTAATAATCCTAAGCACTCTCCAAAGTGGAAGTTCTTTGGCTATTTAGGTATCTTAGGTTCCTTTGGCATTCTTTCTTATTACATGCCAATTGGTGGTTGGGTAATTTCTTATATTTATCACATCTTTTTGGGTATTTTAGGTGTAGATGGCGGTTTAGATCTTTCTACCTCTATTACTAAGGAAATTACTTCAAGTTTCTACACTGATCAAATTGAAAATTCTCCTTGGACTATTACCATCTGCACTGGCTTATTTGTTTTAGCCAACTGGTTTATCTTAAAGAAAGGCATTATTGCTGGTATTGAGCGCTCAGTTAAGTTTTTAATGCCGCTACTATTCATCTGCCTTATCATCATGGTAGGTCGTAACCTTACTTTAGATGGTGCGTTAGAGGGCGTAAAATTCTATTTAACTCCTGATTTTTCAAAGCTTTCTGGTAAGTTATTACTTGATGTATTAGGTCAAGTATTCTTTGCTTTATCCTTAGGCTTTGGTGTGATGATTACTTTATCCAGTCACTTAAATAAAGAGGAAAGCTTAGTAAAGACCGCTACTATCACTGGTATTATCAATACCGCTATTGCAGTGTTAGCTGGTTTTATGATTTTCCCTTCCTTATTTAGTGCTGGTTTAAGCCCAGATGCTGGTCCTTCTTTAGTATTTAAGACTTTACCAATTGCTTTTTCTCATATGGCTTTTGGTAACTTCTTTGCTATTGTGTTCTTTATGTTGTTGGTGATTGCTGCACTTACCACTTCATTGACCATTTACCAGGTTATTATTTCTGTTCTTTACGAGAAGTTTAATATTCGTTATAAGGGCGCAATTAATATTACTCTTTTAACCATTTTTATCTTGGGTAATATTCCTTGCATTCTTTCTAGTGGCCCATTAAAGGATATTACTATCTTAGATCGCTCCATCTTCGATGCTTATGACTTTATTTCAGGCAATATCTGCTTTGTATTAACAGCTTTAGGCGCTACTATTTTTGTAGGCTGGCAGTTAAAGGAACATGCTGTAACAGAAATTACTAACCAGCATAAGCTTCATGGTGTTGTTTATACTGCTTGGTATCACTACGTACGTTTCGTGATCCCAGTAATCATCATTACCATTTTTATTTACGGTATTTATCCTTTAATCGCTGGTTAAAGACCAATAGTTTAAATACTGTTTAATTGATGCGCTTAAGTTAATAGACAATTAGCTTAAGCGCATTTTTTTGCTCTTAAGATAAGAGATCTTACTTGATACTTTCAAGCTGTTGTTAAATAGGTGGATAGAGTAGGAGAGATCACAGGTAGGAAATAGAAGTGATAAGGAGGAATGATGTTATATCTAGGATTTTGGGCAAAATAAAAGCAGCTTAACGCTGCCTTATTTTATCTCTGGCGGTGAGGGCGGGATTCGAACCCGCGATACGGAGTTACCGTATACACGCTTTCCAGGCGTGCTCCTTCAGCCACTCGGACACCTCACCGCACCGCTAACAGTGTTTGCCACTGTCGTTGGAACGGTGCTTATTATATAGATTTTTATTTGGTATGCAAGTGTTTTTTTAAATTTTTATTAATTTTTTGGTAAAAACATGCAAGATCAATAAATAAAAGCCCATATATCAGCTATTTTCAATTATGATTGATTTAACCTATAGGACAGCTTAGAGCCTATAGGCCATTAATAATGCTATTTAAGAGCTCTGGTAGTTTTGCCTCAGTCAAATTTAGCCTTAACTATAGGATTGCTCACTTAAGAGACTTATGAGCAGAGTATTACAGCTTAGCTGCTAATGGGAGAATTATATATGCTTATTGAGTGTTTGAATGTTAAGAACTATCAGTCTATTGGCTCTTGGTTTTTTAATTTGCATACGGGAATCAACCTCATTGGCCCAATGCCTAACGAGCATCAGTTAAGCTTTATTAATGCCTGTAAGCTTATTGACGATCTCTTTAGCTGTGAACTTTTAGAGTTTAATAATTTTAGCTATGAGCTTAAAAGTAAGTTAATTGCTTTATTACAAGACTACCAAAATGCTCATGAAATAGCGCCCGCCCCAACTCTACAGACCACCTTAGCTCCAATCACCTCAAGTTCTTTAGCCTCATCACTTCCAAAAGCCAATACCTGCGCCCCTCTTGCTGAGCAAAGCTCTAACCAAGAGCCAGAGCAAGACTCTAAGTGCGAGCAGGAGCACGAACTCGAGTGCAAGTGCAATTGCGATTGTGAGCACGACTGCGTGGACATGCCAATGCAAGAGCAAGAGCTCTTGCAAAGGCCTAATCATAAGGATGATTGTGAGTATGCCAATAGTGAGCAGGTAAGCTTTAGTAGCGATCTCAAAAATAAAGCTGGTGAGTTAATTTTGGCACTACAGCCTAAGCTGGTATTTAAGCTAAGTATGCCTTTTGCGTGGGATGCTCTTAGTTCTTGCGACTCCTTAATCATAGAAATTTCTCTTAGCGACAAAAATAGCGGTCACGATCGCTTTAGTGCTGAGGAAGATTTACATACTGATGAAAGCATTAATGCTGAGAATCAAGCCTTTTTAGCTAATCATGAGATGGCTTATCGTTGTATGTTCAATGACCCTAGAGTAGTAAGCCATAAAATACTCAGCAAAAGCAATATCAGTGAGTTTTGTGGTTTTGGTGCGCTATTTAACCATGATTCTAGATCCGTAGGTCAAAACCAATTTAAGCAAGATGATGTTAGCTTATGTAAGTCTTTGATTAGGCAATTAGATTTGTCTACCAAGGTTAGAGTCTGGGCTAGTGCTGCAAATAATAATGAGGCATTTGCTCTTAAAGAGGAACAAGTAATTACTGTTTGTGCCATGCTAAAACTCATGGCTAAAGTGTCTTTGTTAAAAGATATTGCTCACAGCTCAGAACACTTCCATAGTTTTAAGCTTTTCCAGTCTGATTTTGCTAGAGCCTCTTGGCCCAAGCTTTCTCAATATGAAAGCTCTAACTATTTAGCGCTTAATCAGTTAGCACAATGTACCGAGAGTCAAAATGATAAGGTAGAGTATGATCAGGCTGTAAAGGAAATAGCCTTAGCCATCATTGAGCAATATGGTGATAAATTAATCTTGCCTAAACAGACCGACTTTATTTCCTTTAATGCGCCTTGCTCTATCATCACTCAAGAAGACAATGCTCTTTTAGAGCAATTTGCCTATGATTGGGCCTATCATTTAATCTCTTTAGAGGCCTGCTTTAGCTCATACCACTATCCTTTTAATAGCTTTAAAGAATTGGCTATCGCTAAAGCCGTAAAGATTGCCAATGCCTTTATGGAGGATAGTGAGGCTTTTACCTCTTACAACATAGCTGATCCTAAGAGAGCTAATAGCTTATGCCAAGAGTTGATCTTTTGCTCCCAGCTAGAGACCTTTAAGTATTTTGACATAGCCCATTGGTGCTTGATTAAGCCTGAGGGCTTATATGGTGAAGCTTTGCAGAGCTTATTGCCACAAAATAATAGTGAATGTACAGACAGCGCTGAGGAAGCTCAGGCAATTTTCAAAAAGCTTGCAGAGAAAATCAACTCTCATCAAAGCTCATGGTGGGCTCAAAAAATGGCTGAGCGTTTTGCTCTGCTAAATAAAGGCTCTGGTAGTAATGACGGCCATGATGCCCCAGCTTCTATGCCTGAGCCAATGCTTGCGCCCGTCCCTGCATTTGAGACAGCTCCTGCTACTGTACCTGAGCTTGAGCCTACTTATGCGTCTATGCCTGTGCCTGCGCCTGCGCCTGCATATGTGCCTAAACCTGAGCATGCGGATACAGATGCTACTTGCAATTTTAGCTTATCAAAACTGCGCCTCAATAAGTATGTCAGCTATTCTTTTACCAACACCTCGAAAATGGTAGAAGAGTGCTCTGCCTTCTATGTGTACTTAATAGAGCATACTAACTTATTAGTCAGCCAATTTGTAATTTTGGTTGAGGGGCTATCGGATGTTTTGATCTTTGAGGCGGTAGCAAAACGCTTAGGCTATGATCTCAAAGCTCTTGGTATAGCTGTAGTACCTTTTGTGTCTAATGGGTTGCTTAGGTATTTGGACTTGTTAGAACTATTAGAAATTGATTATCTAGTAGTGACTGATAGCGATTCTGGGGGAAAAAATACTTATGCTGAGTTAATGCCTAATCCTTCTAACAAACTGCTGTCTATTAGTAATTTTAGGCAGGTAGCAGCTTTTAATAATTTATCAGCTAATTCACCTATTAATAGAATATTGAATGAGGTTGCCCCTAATACCAGTCTACAAGCTATCAAGCAGGTGCTGCACAATAGCAATATTGAAGGCTCTTGGGATCATAATTGTAGGGTTAGCTATTTTCTGACCTTGCCTGACAATGATCTTGAGTTTCATTTACTAAATAATGGTTGTGCCCTTAATATCATCAGCCATTGTTTCTTGCCATGCATTAGTGCCAATACAGATAAGTTTGCGCAAAGATGCTCTAATGCTGCCTACAACAAATTTTTAGGGGCAATTCAAGATCAAATTGCCAATCTTGACAGAGAGTACGATATTAAAAAAGAACAGCTGCAAAATGATATAAGTAAGTTCTTAAGCAGTGTAAGTATAATGACTACTTTAGCTACTGCTGACGCTACAGCTACCGCCACCACTGCCACAGCTACAGCAGGTACTGCTATCACCACTGCAGCTGATGCCATTGCTGTTGCTCAAAGCTCTGAAAATGCCATTAGTAATCTGATAAGAGAGTGCCTTGGCAGCAATAATAAGCAACTTACTATAAGTAGTGTAATTGCCACTTACTATCTTTACCAAAGAAGCCAAGGGAAAATTTTGTGTAGCTTCTTTAGGCTAGCTTATCTTTATGCTCTTAAAGAGGAGCAAAACATTGACCAGGCAAAGTTTGATCAAGTTTTTAAAGAACTATTGAAAGGTAAGGTAGAGAACTATGAATGGCCTGATGATGAATTAATGTGCATTGACTTCTTTAAAATGCCTTTGAACCTAGCATTCGATAGCATTGTCTTTGTTCTTAAGATGGCTGAAAGTATCAAGGGCAACAATGTTTTGAGCTATCTTTGCTCTATATCTAAAGGGCACATTGTTCTTTTTGCAGGCGATTTAATCAGCGCCCAAAAAGATAAGTTTTTAGCCTTCATCAGAAACAAAGAAAATACCAAAAAATATGCAACAGTGAATCAACCTATAGAGAAAAGGAGAGCTTATTCTTATATTATTGCTTACTTTAATGATATTACAGCACCTATTAGCGCTGCAAAAATTAACCAGAACGAATTCAATCTCTTTTTTAATGCAAGAACTAATTTACGCCGCATTCTAAAAGCTCAATTAGCCTCTGAAAAGGCATCAGCCCTTACGCAATCAGTAGAGAACATTTGCAAGGATGCTACTGCTGATAGCAATATGCCCAATGATGAACCATTAGATAGTAGGGCTGAGCTTTTTGCTGATATCAGAAAAAGGTTGGAAAGCTTTAGGGAAGAAACAGCTACAGCTGATAGCTTAGCAGTTGCAGAGCTCAATCAAGATACTGCTGATAGCAATATGCTTAATGATGAGCTATTAGAGAGTGAGGATGAGCTTTATGCTGATATCAAAAAACAGCTGGAAAGCTTTAGGGAAGAAACAGCTACAGCTGATAGCTTAGCTGAGCCCAATCAAGATACTGCCGCTCAGCCATCAGTTAAGAGTTGTGCGGGAGCTGCTGTTGATAGCAACATGCCTAAGGGTGATTCTGAGCCATATTCAGAGAGCCAAACTATGATGGGTAGTACTGAGGGTTCTGTGGGAGCTGAGGGATCTAATGATTCTGGGAGCATGCAGGGCACCGAAGAGCAAACAGGTGATAATGGCTGTTTGGAGAGTTTAAGTTCTTTTGGTTGGTGCAAGACTGATGAGGTGGGGCAGCTGTGGGGTGTTTTGCCTACTGATAGTAGCAACATGGTCGCACATAGTCTTATGAGCTACTATTATTTAGCAAAGGAAAAAGATCCTGAACACGTAGGGGATGCGGTGAAGTTTGCGTATTTGCTGGCCTTATCCATCAATCCTATATGTGATCCGCTGTTAGCTAAAAGAGCAGTTTTAATGTTGCAACAAGGTATGACTCATGGCTTAAAACATGTAGAGATCCCGCTTATTACCTCAGGACTGTTAGAGATCACATCTTTAGATAGAAATACTCTATATGGTGCTATTAAGGTCTTGTATAAGACTTACATGCTGCTTAAGGAAAACTTAGCAAAAGATAGTGTATGTGATAAGGATATTGAGCTGATTTCTTACCTTCAACGCTCTTTTGTGGTTAATAATAAAAGCATTGCTAATTTTCTTGCTCATATTGGTAAGCTGCATTTGTTTGAGGCGCACCATCGTTGCCCTTCAACAGAAGATATAGCAACTTTTGAGGTCATTTCTGAACTTAACAACAATATCGACTTATTTAAAGATTCGGTGTTTAAGTTTGAGTATGACAACCAGCTGGCATTGCTTGGTAGAGATAAGCTGCTAAAGCATCCTTGGTATGCTCGCTTATTACAAAATGAGTATCCAGCTGATAAGCTCTCTACTTTGCTTTATGAGGCTGTAGGGTGCTGTAAGTTAAGTGAGGTATCAGCTCTTATCATTAATTACGCCCACTATATGGATAAAGTCCAAGGCACTAAAAGTGAAGTAATAAGTACTGTCTTTTTTGAGTCTTTATTGAGCTTTAACCATGCCTGGCAAGCAAGCTCTATAGTTGCAAGCTATATTGATTATAGAAGGCAACAAGACCAGCAAGACATTAGCTGTTTAGTGTCTTTGTTCAATAAAGATGCTATGCCCCTTAATCAATTTAGTGCTGGTGCCATATTTTCATTTGTTGCCTTGGGTATAGATGAAAACACCAGTAAAGATAATAGCTGGCTAAATTATTGTAAGTTTTTAATTACCATAAACCACAATAAGATAACCAATTTGTTAGCAGATGAGGGCTTTAGGTTTTTCATAAATTATAGGGCAAATGCTAAGCAAAAGATGGCGTATGACCTTATAGCTAAGCAACTTACAACCGCCGTTAGCCCCATCATCGACTATCAGTGGGATAGAGCTTCACTTGAGGTCTTAGACGATATCAATCTAAGCGATACGACTTTGTTAAAGGACTTAGTAGATATTTAGCACCAGTGCTAGCGCCAGCCCCTGCGCTTTTATAGCGCCTGTGCTGGCACTACAAGGCACTGCACGGCACAGCACAGGCTTTTACGGTAGTTGAGGGCTGGAGCGACCGCAGGATAGATGTGGGGCAATTTGATTGTAAGAGGGCAGGAGAAATAGTATGGATGGCGATAAGTTAAGCTCAATGAGTAATGTTGAGGAGATAAGTTTCAATCAAGAGCAATTTGAGCTCTACTTAAATTATTGTGAGCAGTTGGAGGCCTTGCAAAGGGAGCATCATTTGGCCAAGTCCTTGGCTTTAGCCAAGATGAACTTTGCTTTGCGCTACGGCAAGTATTTAACTGACTCTCAGTTAGAGGACTTATTAAGCATTACTGCTGAAAGCTTAATCACTAGACTGATTAATCGCTACGGCAAGTTAAAATTGGCTAATCTTAATGCCCAGTATTTGCAACAATGCGATAGCTCCCAAATGTCTGAGTTTTTAGAGCAATTGTTTGCTGACATTATCCATTATTGGGGCACAAGAGAGTAATTGTGACTATTATTGCGAGCTCATCTTAGCAAAGTACAAGTAATGTGTACCCATAATATGCAATGCTTGCAAATTAGACCATTATTGTCATGGTCAAAGCTACGAAAAAACAGCTTAAGTTGCGCTGAGCTTGGCCGTGTAAAGGTATGCCCTGAGGCTGTTAGGTAATGTTTTTGTTTGGCATAAGGATGTTTGCCCTTAGGATTTTTGGTTTAGTGGGCTTGCCAGAGCTGGCTATTACAGGCCAAAGCCTTGGCATAGCCATAGCCATGGTCTAAGACATGGCTAGGCTATGGCTAGAATGAGCCTCTGTGGGCTACATTATTATTAGGATGCAGGCATGGGTAGGATTGATTTTGGGGCAGGGCGATAAAAAAATAAGATCTTTGATAGGTTTTGCTACCAAAATTATTGCCATGAGTGGGGCAATAAATTAGCATGATTAAAGTCTATCTATATAGAGGCATATGGGTAGATTCTAGGTATATATGCCTTAACTCTCTGTAATTGATAATACATCCACTACCATCTTTTCTTACTGAGTCCTTTAGTAGGAAAGCTAGGATTTCACTGCCTATTTTTTAGGTTCCTGTCTTAGTACATTTCCTTTAACTAAGGAGAAATTATGTCTTCCTCAAGTCAAAATAGTCTTGTAGCCATTAATGATCTCTATGAGGGTAGTGTGTATGAAATTATCACTACTCATGGTAGTAAAGCTGCTAATAAGGCTTTCATTGTGCCTAGCATTCCTGATAAGAAGATTAATGGAGCTATTAAGGGCGCAACCAACAATGCTATTGATGCCGAAGATGTCTATATGGTCATTGACCTTACCGTTTTTGGCAGTGCTACTGACTGTTTACTATTCACTAAAGATTGTTGCTACATCAAAGAATTACTAGTTGATCCTATTAAATTGCCTTATGCCCAAATTAAGGATGCCTCCGAAAAAATTGTAGAAGAGCGTGATGACGATAAGGTCAAAACAAAGACCTTCTTGCATATTGAGCTTAAAAATGGCTATAGCCATGATTTTAACATCTATGATATTAATCCTAAGCATACCGCTAAGTTGTTGGCTTCTTTAGCAAACTGTGTTCAAAATACCTCTAAGGAGAGCTTGCAGGAGAGTGAAAACCTCATCAAGCGCATTCCATTAGAGGAAATGCCAGAAGATATTAGAATCACCTATGTTAAAGCCATTATTGCCCTGTTTATGGACGATGGTGAAATTTCTAGCGCAGAATTTGGTGAAATTTATGCCCTGATTGCTCGTTTAAACCTAAGCGCAGAAGTTAGACAGCAGCTAATATTTTTTAATGACTCTAAAGAGTCAGCCGTGGAGCTCATTAAAGGGGTATTGCCTAAGCTTGATGATGCTGCTAAGCAAGAGATTATCCACTCTTTGGGCAAAGACATGATCTATGTACTGGGCAAGACCTCTGATATTTCCTACCAGGATAGTCCTACCATTAGTGAGTATGTTAAGGCTTTTGGTATTACTCAAGAGCAAATACAGCTTTATTTAGACGCTATTGCCTCTGATGAAAAGCTCTTTGACGACAATGTTGATGATGTGGGACTAGAAAACGGCATGAGAGCAGTGCTTTCAGGTGCTGCTGGTGTAGGTGTGCCTATTGCTGCCTTATACTTCTCTGGTTCTGTAGTAGGTTTATCAGCAGCTGGCATTAGCTCAGGTTTAGCTGCTTTAGGCTTTGGTGGCTTGTTTGGCCTTTCTGGCATGGTAACAGGTATTGGTGCCTTGTTGGTAATTGGCTATGGTGCTAAAAAGGGTGTTGATATCCTCTCTGGAAAGAGCGACATCGAAAAGCGTAAGAAAAAAGAGCTTATGCTGCACGCCGTATGCAATCAGCTTAACAAAACTATTAACTTAGTAATTGAGGATATTAGATTTTTCTCAGATCAATACCAAGACATAATGGCGCGCTATGACTCTCAAAGTGCTGAGCTTGAGCAGACCATGGAAAGGCTCAAAAATATTATGACTCGTATTAATTATATGTCTAATAGTGGTTCCAGACTGGTGGATCGAGCCGATGATGTTAACCGTTTGGCCGTCAAGCAAGCTATTCCACGCTTCTTGGATGAGGATCGCTTATCAGTATTAACTCAAGATGCCACCAAAAAGAAGCTCTATGGTCTCATTATTCAGTTCTATGAAAAGAGTGAGCAAGCAGATTCTGATGGCGAAATTAAAACTGTTTATAAGCTTAAAGATGATGTTTCCTCTGATGAGCTGGAGATGATCAAGAAAGGCCTTGAGAGTTTAGAATATTTCTCTGCCTCTAGTATGGCTATGCAAGGCTTCTCTAAGTTAAAGAAGAGCTTATTTAGCTAAGCAAGACGCTAATTTTTAATAAAGCAAAGAGCAATACTATAAGTTCATAGGTGGTATTGCTCTTTCTTTTAGCGCCTGAGAAAGGGAAGCTGTTTGATGAGAATTTTCTAGAGGGCAAAACATGTTTTTTGACTTATTTAAGAAAAAACCAAACGTTTTGAAACAAAGCGAAGACATTATTAAGGTCGAGCATGATCGCTTATCTAAAACCACGGCTAATATTGGCAAGCTTCACCAACATGGAGCCATGATACGCCGTGCCCAAGATAATTTTGATGACAGGGTTGAGCAGTTTAAGTGCCAGGTAGATGAAATAGAAAACTACCTTGATGCCAATCCTAATATGCGTTTTGACTCTCAGGTAGGTTCTGATATGGAAGATACCATTAACGCATTAGAGGGCATGCTAGAGCGTCGTAAGAGCAAAGAGCTTGGGCAGGGAGAGAGCAAATATGATGCTATCTATAGGCAAAAGCGTAAGGAATACCAAGATCAATATATTGATGTTGATATTTTAGCTACCGATGGCTCTTTTGAAAGCTTGCACCAAAGTGCTGTGCAATATAGCGAGAAATACCAAGTCAATCTCAATGAAAATATTGCTAATTTGCTTAGTCCTCAGGAAAAGCGTGCTCTTCATGATCTTATCGAAAAAGATTTTAGGATTAAGAGGCCACAACTTGATGGCAGCGACTATGTGCTGGCCGCTACCTGTGGACTTATTGCAGGTATAGTGGATGTGCTCTTTGTGGGAGCTCCTGGTGAGGGCGTATTGACCAAAAAGGTTGATGATATGGTGGATAAAGCCGTTGAAGGCTTTGCTCGCTTGCATGGTTGGCCTAATGGAAAAAATATCGATGATATAGCTAATCCTACCGCTAGTGCTATTGGCTTTTTAGAGCGTACCTACAAGGTCAATTATGATCAGAGCATTAGCACTCAAGTAGATAGAGCTTTCAATTTGAGCCCAAGCAACCACCACCTCAAGAATTTAGCTCACTCGCCTGATTTAATTGGCTTATTTTTCTCCATCGTGGATCAATTTAATAGCACCTCTCATTTTGCCTCCAACGGACAAATTTTTGTCATTGACACGCAAGAAATGGAGCTTAGAGGTACTACTTTAATCGGTAAAATCTTGTGTGGCATAGCTAATTGGTTTGGTCATCTTATGTCTGATGTGGCTGGCTCTTCTGGTGCGCAAAACCGAGGTAGTGGCATTCCAATACCATTTTTCAATTTAACCCAATTATTTGGTGGTTTTGGCGCTTTTGGTCAGCACAGGCAAGACTTTGCAACCATATGCTCTAAAGTTTTTGAGCAAGGCTATGACCTTCGCCATGGTATAGCTTTAGCCATTCCTGTCGCCATAGCCGAGGGCTTAGTACGATTAGTACGAGCTATTAAGCTTTTCTATATTGAAAAACAGCCTTTTGATCTGTCTTTGCTTTCTGACAATAATGCCGAAACTAGACGTATGTTGTTAGTGGCTCAGGGCTCTTTATTAGCTGTTGATTTTACTGATGCTTTAATACGCTCTAAAGGTTCAATTGTTAACTTACTACTACGCACTAACATCATAGCTTTGTACCGCTTTTCTTTCTTAGCTTTTCAAGAGGCTAGAAATTACTTACTCAAAGGTGGTATTGATGAGGACAAAGTGGATGAGTATTTAGATAAAGAGTACCGTAAGCTACTCAAAGACTTAAGAGCCTACGGCACTTAAAGCTCTTGGAAGCTCAGATTGCCACTCAGGCGCATGGCCCTCTCAGACCCATGGCCCTCTTAGCTTGCCGCTTGGCCTTGGCTCTTTTGGCTATCTTGAGAGGCCTAGTTCCCTGGACTCTCTTGACTTGCTTGGCTTTCTTGGATGGGGAAGTTTGTGAGGTGTTACGAAAATAGGGCAACCTTGATACGTAGGCACCACATGGGCTTGTCTATGGGAGTTGGTCAGTTAATTTTTCTTTCCTTCATTACCTTACGGGCTAGGTCAAATAGCTTAAGGCTATCATCATAGATGAGTTTAATTTTGTTATCGTTTAAAGGGTCGTCAGGGTCGCATAGCAAAAAGCTTGGGTAGCCTATTATGCAATTTTCTTTATAGTGCTGAAATAACAGCGGTTTGCCATCATGGAGGCCACAATATATGGCATCATATGCAGGGCAGGAGTAGTGTTTTTCTAATTCCTCTGGGGTAAACATAGATTATCCTCTGTTGTTTAATTTTGGGTAAATATTACCCCATTATGAAAGAAAAAGGGCAGCTAAAATCAGCCGCCCTTTTTGATTTAATTACATTTGTGATGAACTAATTACATAGCATCAGCTTCTACTTGAGGAGCTGGGGCAGGAGCAGGAGCTGCTGCGCTATCTTGAGCCTCTGGCATGAATTGTACCTGAGGTGGGATAGCTTCATGGTGAATTTGAGTGTTACCAATAGCCTCTTGATTGGTAATAGGCTCAGGCATTTGATCTGGTGGGTTGCCCTTCATCGGATCCCAGCCAAAAGTTACTAAGTAAACGCCAAAACCAATGATGAAGGCAAAAGGAATGTGCCAGCCATAACGTAACCAGTTCATGAAGGAGCGGGCCTTAGGGAAGACGTTACATACGGCTACACCAGCTGAGGAACCGAACCAAATCATAGAGCCACCAAAGCCTACAGCATAAGACATTAATGCCCAGTCATAACCACCCTTAATCAAGGTTAATTGAGTTAATGGGATGTTATTAAATACTGAGGACACGAAGCCAATAGCCATAGTGGATAAGATGGAGGCATCTGGTACTGAGTCAATAGGAACTAACTCAGCACAGAATACTAATGCAATCAAGAATACGGTGGACTCAATAGCAGTTAAGCCTTCACGGAAGTTAATCTTAACAAAAGGAGTACCAATTAAGATTGCAATCCAAATACCTAAAGCAGGGAACTCAAAGAAGTAGTTGAAAATAATAGCGCCAGCTAAGATTACGCCCACTAATGCGATACGACGATTTTCAACTTTAACACCGCCCTCTGGCACAAAAATATCCTGAGTATAGCGATGTTGCTGACGAGCACCAAAGAAAGCTAATACTAAGAAAGCAGCAGTAGCAGGAATAAAGGCATGAGCTAAAACTAAAGGATCCTTACCATAAATCCAAATTAAGGTAGTGGTAGTATCACCTACAACAGAGCCTGCACCACCAGCATTAGAGGCCGCACAGATAGCTGCAATGTAACCAATATGTACCTTGTTTTTGTATAAGGTAGCTGCCATAGAACAGCCAATAATTGCTGCTGCAATATTATCCAAGAAAGTAGAGAGGATAAATACAAAAGCTAGCAAGGTCATGGCACCAAAGAGGCCATGAGGCAGGTAGCGAGGTAGCACAGCAGGGAAGCGGGACTCTTCGAAAATGCTAGCTAAAATAGCAAAGCCAGGAAGCATTAAAGCTAGGTTTAAATAAGTGTTCCAAGAGCCTTTAACCCATTGGCCATCTGCATTGGTATAGCCAATAAGCTTATGAATTACAGAGAAGCCATCAACAAATTCATACTTGTAAAAACACAAGCATAATAAACCTATAATGGCAACATGCATGGTCTTATTGTAGAACACAGCAACGCCGAGCAAAATAAGACCAAAGATAATCATCTCATAGCGAATGCCATAGATGGTAGTAGTGGTGAAAATAGCTTCACTGGCAAAGGCAGGAGCCATGGACGCAAGGCCTAGCGCCACTAAGCTTAGAAATTTTAATAATAAGGGCATATCAAACCTTTCATTTACTCATTGCTAATAAGCAACACACACACACAAACATATTTAAAGTGCTACACACGATTTTCTGGTGAATTATTGTTTTCACCTGCACTCTTTTCTTGATTTGTAGTAGTAGAGTTATCCTTTAAAAACTCATCAGAGGCGCTAGCACCTGGATCTAAGATCTTCTTAGGTTGGTGAGTCTTAGCTACAACCTTATCATGTTGAATGCGTAACACAAATTCAGGAGCATCAGAGTAGTCAGTGTGGAGGCCTAAGCGCTGTACCCATACCCAGAAAGAAATAATAATGAAGTGAGCATAGAGTAAACGTAAGGTAAGTAAACCATGTTGTTCAAAGTAGTTTAAGGCACAAACTACCACAATAGGGCCTAATGCCCAGCCACCTAAAGTAAGGGCTGAGGCACCACCATTTTTAGCTGCTTTTACTTGGACTTTAAAGTTAGCAGTAAAGTACCAGCTCATAGCGGCACCAGTAACTAAAAGACCAACGATGAGCATGGCCTGGTTCATGGCTAAAGACATGAAAAGTAAGCCAATCATTAAGATTAAAACATCTTGCTCAAATACGGCTTTTACACCAACCTTTGGAATTAAAGGGCGTAAGATCAACATGCCAATAATGAGGCCTGCAATAAAGGTTGCGCTAACCACAATTGCAGCAATTGAAAATTCGCTATTAAAAAATGAGATCCATAAAGGTAGACCTGCAAAAATAGCAACCACTACACCAGCGCATAAATAGCCAGTAGCTATAAAAATGCCTAGTCTTACTAATTGTTCGTTGGTTGGCATAAAATTCACCAGAGTTATCATTAACCATATTTTTAAACTTTAAGAAAAGTTTAAAAAGCTCAACACATGATTGTGATTGATTTTGGTTAACAGCAAGTTAATTGTTTACTTCCTAAATACGCCAATAATGAAAACAAAAGAGGTATTTTTTACCTAAAGCACACTCATAGACCTCAAAAGGCAGCTTTACTCTGGGATCTAAGTGTAATAAGTGCTTTGTAACAAGGACTTAATAGGGTGTAGAAGATCTATTAAAGTTCAGCCAAAATACTTTAAATAAACGCTAACTCAATTGTTAAGGCAATATTGACTCGTCCACATAATAGCGCAACTTTGTGATCTCTTTAACACTCTTTAAAAATAAAATTACCCCTTAGTGAGCAATTGAAAGCAAGTGAGCTAAGAGAATTTATCGCATTTACGAGTAAAGCATCTTGGCAACTAAAACGAGATTTTATATTTAAATCAAGCTTCTAAAATTAGCACAGAGCCGTGCTTTAGCCTAAAAAAGCACGATTATTTTACAAAATTTAGTTGTAACTATATTTTGACCTTATGAATGAATTTAGTGCAAAACGGTTTATTTTGGTGCTCTAATAAGAGAGCAAGAAAAGTCAAATGGATGATTTTTTTAAACAAAAAATATTGGTCATACAAGTTGTGCTTTTGCAATTGTGCACTGTTTTGGTTAAAACAATGAACTTTAGTGCTAGAATTGAGTAAGAGTTTAAGGAAACAGAGGTTAGAAATTGCGATGAAACTTGCAGAAGCCTTACAAGAACGTGCTGATTTAGTTGTAAAGATTAACCAAATTAAAGCCCGTTTAGCTAATTGTGTATTAGTGCAAGAGGGCGAAGAGCCTCTTGAAAACCCTCAGGAGTTAAAAAGCGCTCTTGATAATGCCTTGGAGCGTCTAGAGTTTTTGATTGAGCGTATTAATCTTACTAATGCTGCTACTATGATTGATGGCACTTCCTTAACTCAATTAATTGCCCATAAGGATGTCCTTAATCTTAAGATTAAGCACTATAGTGAGATCATTAATGAGGCTAGTGAAGTTAATTTTAGAGCCCGTGGTGGTGAGATTAAGTTTAAGCCTACCATCGATATTAGTGCTTGGCAAAAACAAAAAGACGATTTATCCAAAGAGCTGCGTCTAGTTGACAATAAGCTCCAACAGTCCAATTGGACAGTAGATTTAATAGAATAGTTCAAAAAGCCCGATTTAGTCGGTAATTATTGTTTAAGGCGAGCGACCAACGCCGTGACAGCGTAAATTGTCATATGCACTTGCAGCTTGATAGCCCTCAGAGCTGGGGTATTATTAATTGTTAAGCTCCCATAGTGCACAAATGCATAATGCATAATTAATTGTTAACACCAGGACGCTGATTAAATAATAATGAGGGTGGGATGTGGGATTCTATCGGGCACCAGTACAAAACCCAAGCAACTTCATCAACAGCCATCTTTATTCCTTTCCCATACAGCGCTCTTGCCGCCGCTGCCGCCACAGCAGCCGCTACTACTACTGCTATTACTACAGCTACAGCCATAGCCTCAATAAGAAAAAACTCATCTTCAATCACATGGAAAGGCACTCTGTCTTGTCCCTAGTGTTTTGCGTATATTGAATTTTGCCTGCCTACAAATAAGCACTCATATTGAACCTTTCTAGCTAAGAGTCATTAACATGACGTAAAAAGAGCACAACTAATAGAACCAAAACAACAGCAGCCTTTAACTATAGGGCAAGACCAAAGCATTCTTTGTCCTCAAGATAGAGCCAATAAAGTAGTTAAGTAAGCTGTTATTTGCAATTAAGGCGAGCGTATGAGGACAAAATATGGCAACTTTATAAGTTGGTGGCCAGCTTATCAGCTTGCGAGCATGTCATCTTGTAGTTTGGTAGCAATCAAGCAAGCAATCAATCAAACTGGCTTGCTTTGCTTGTTGGAAGAGCTTAGTAAGCCAATAGTTAGTGGGGACTGCGATAAATAAACTTCTACTAGTTTTGTGACTAACATACAAGAAGTTACAAAATGTTAAGCAGGATAGGTCTTTTAGGTAGATAATACAGTATCTGGTATACAAGTGACAGGCCAGATGAGAGTAGTTGTATTGCAGAGGCACATTTATGTCTAAACAAGAATTATTTAAGCGCTATTGTGTGTTCATGCTTGGTATTAGCATTGCGTCCGTAGGTGTGACTTTAGTTACACGTTCTACTTTGGGTGTCAATTCTATTGCTTGTGCCAGTTTTGTAATTTCTAGCTATTTTCCAGTGACCATGGGTGCTGTCACCATTGCTTTTAACGTGGCTATGATGGTTTTTCAGTATGCCTTATATCCTAAAGCTCAATGGCGTAGCAGAACTAAGAATATCTTAATGCAAATTCCAGCCATGATAGTGTTTGGACTGCTAGTAGATTTAGCAATGTATTTAACCCAAGATTTTCATCCTGAGTATATTGGCTATTGGGCTTGTTTTGCGACCTTCTTGGCAGGCGTAATCATTATTTCCGTAAATATCGTACTTCAATCAACAGTCAATGTGGCTATGTTGCCTTGCGATGCCTTTGTCATCAAATTAGCTCAAGTAAGAAAATGGAAAATGGGCATAGTAAAGTTATCTTACGATTTAACTTTAGTTGGGCTAGCAGCTGCTATCTCATTATGGTGCTCTAATTTCACAACCATTATAGGAATTAGAGAGGGTACTATTTTAGGAGCTGTATTAATCGGTCCAACAGTACAATTGATTTTGCCATATTTTGCCTTTATTGAGCGCTTTTGGGCAGCTAACCAAGCAGCCCCTGGCAGCAATGAACTCTCAAACAAATCAGATGCCAATTAATTACTTAACTAGGTTAAGCCTTGCAAGCTTTTGGGCCTGAACGCATGCATTCAAAGCTACAGTAAATTTGTCAGTCCTAGGGCGGTGTTGTATAGCACTTGGGCTTTTTAGGCGCAGTAATACACAGTAAGGTTTAATAATATTTGCAAGGCAGATCAAAAAAGGATCGGCCTTTATTTTAATTTTGGGCAGCATTTATAGATAAGTTGCTATGAGTAAAAGTGCATTTATAAGCCAATGACAGCTAAAGTGTGAGCTTTCTCCCAAATATCAACTTGTAATAGGATTTGGACTGTAGCTAGTTTTGTACATGTAGCCATATGCTATAATTGCAATTTACATATGATGCAAATATTTACCAAGAGTGGATAGTTGCCCTTTTTAGATATTTGTTTTTTGTATTTAGCAAAGTTTTTGGCTTTGCATAACTTAAAGTTTCATGGTGTTTGTTTTAGACGGTATAGAGCTTGCTAGAACAAACACACCAAGTGTTCTACAGTAAGTTGCTTTTTTATAATAAAAAGATACTTTTGTAGAGAGCTAAGTCTTGGAAAACTGTTTTGGTAGTTAATGAGCTAACGATAGGGGCAAAAGCCCCTGGATTTGAGCGCTTAGTTTCACGACATTTTCTTTTAAATTAGGTCTGAGGCTTTGGTTTAGTTTGGTAGAGTGCTACTTTGCTAAACCTAAGCTTTAGAAATTGCAATCTGGCTAAAAGCAATGTCTTGGGCACAAGTTAGACAATAGGAAGTTAATTTTGAAAAACCGTAGCATTATTCGCAGCGAGATTAACCATTACTATCGCGCTAAAGTGATCAGTTGGCTGGCAAGTCACGTCAAGGACAAGCGTGAAGTGCCTGAGGATTTTCCTACTCACCTCTATTTAGGTGCTCCATCTAACGAGGAAGATGTTGTTAGCAACAAGGAAGCTTTTTTAAGCTTCTGTAATGAGTGGTCAACTAATTTGCCAGCTGGTCATGTTGAATTTGTTGATCGTACTTTTGAAGAGTTAGGCACTATTAAAGTACCTATTCATTTAGTGTTCGAAACTCCAGAAGAGTTAGCTACTTGGGCAGGTCACAAGGTTGAGTACCACTCTGCTATTCGTTGCCTATCCTTAATTCTTCAAGAAATCCCTGAGCTGATTGATAGTGCCTTAAACGTCATTAACTCATTGGCTAATCTTGATTGGATTGACTTTGAGCGTATGGTGGCAGTATCAAAGTGGTTCTGCTCTCACCGTGACCACATGTGCTTAACCAGACAAATTCCAATTCGTGGTGTTGATACTCACTGGTTTGAAGTTCACAGCCCATTATTGTTAGACTTCTTACGTGATTACTTAGAGTTAAATCCATATCGTAAAGATTTACTCCAATTAGGTGTTGTTCCACCACCAGCTTTAGTTCGCATTGTGATTTTTGATGATGAGCTTAAGTCTAAAGTAGGCGGCATGAAGTTCTTTGCTTGCTCTTTAGAGGAAATGCCATCTCTAAATTTACGCCCTGATCGTGTGGTCTTTATGGACAATATTGCCACCGCTGTAGCGCTGCCAGCTATTAAGGGTACTATTGCTATTATTACTCCGCTCAATCATATTCGTGATGTTTGCCAAATTGAGTGGGTATCTCATAGCCAATGCCAATACTTAGGCTCTATTGATTTACGTTCTTTTGCTATTTTGCATAACTTACGTCTGTACTTACCAAATATCGAGTCTATCTTGATGGATGAGCAAACCTTATTATCCAATCAGGATTTATGGACTAGCAATGATACTTATCAGGCTGAGTGTGCTCCAATTGCCTTAAATCAATCAGAGACTCACCTCTATCGTTGTCTGTTAGATGGCGTTTATGGCAATAAGATCCGCTTAGAATTAGAGCGTCTACCATTAGCTTTAATTGCTACTGCTTTAGGTTCTGAGGATGAAGCTTTAGCTCGTGAAATTGCATTAAATGGTATTGATGGCTTAACTCCAAATAGCCTAAATGGCAATGATCCTTATCCTGAGCTCCAAGAAGAAATTCGCCGTGCTAAAGAGCAAAAGCAAAAGGAAGGCGCTCAAGATAATGGTGATAGCTCTTACCAGCAAGCACAAGAAAACCTAGCTTAATAAGTTAATCAAAGACTAATATAAGCTAGCAAGACCTTGCCATTGTGCAAGGTCTTGTATTGTATGTAAGCATTCTTTTCTTATAGCTACCAAGGGTAAGCTTTTGGATTTTTTATGAACGGTTTTAATGCGCAATATGGTTCTGGACAAGGCTTTGGCTCACTGTCCTCTAACAGCTATGGTAACCAACAAGTACAGGGAACTCTGAGCATAGAGCAGTATTCCTACTCCAATGGTTTGGATTTAGCTGATGACCAATCACGCACTGTAAAACCAAGTAATAAAGTAAAGCAATCGGATAATGATGCCGAGCTTAATGAGTTAGTGATTGAAAATGTAGCAAAAAGTGCTATTGCTCAGGCACAAATTGCTAAGCAAGAGCAAGTTAGCTCTCAAGCTCACACTCAAGAAAAACCAGATCTTCCCCCAAAGAGCGATGCTACTGTAGAGCCTGTACAATCAGCGCCTGAGGCTAAGAGCAATAACTCAAATCAGGTTAATAAGAGTGAACAGCCTATAGTGCAAATTAAGAGTAAGAAAAAGCACAAAGCCAAAAATAAGGCTAACAATGCTCCTGCAGAAAAACTAGCTAACGAACCTCATAATAAAGAGGTCAAGGTTAGTGCACCTATTGTGCATGTTGATGAGGCTCCTGTACGTGAGAATAAGACCCAAGGCGCTGACTATTATGAGTTTAGCATTCCTTTTGGTCGTCGTACTCGTTTACCAGTAATGAATGAGCCTAATGGCATTAAGCATAATATTGGTCTTACTCAAACCAGCTTTGAGCGTTTTGATCATGCCCCAGTAATGCGTGTAGCTGCTTACGGTTTTTCAGGTATAGACTATACTCAAATAGCTCGTAACAAAGACTCACAAGAGTACTTGTTAGAGGAAATTAGAGCCCATAGCGCTTTACATGATAATGAAGTGCCTTTTAGTCATGCTAATGAGCACAACAATCAAAGCTTCTATTATCGTGACCACAATAAAGTGTATCCAACCTCATCAATTAGAAGCGCCCGTGCTCTATCAATGAGAACATCTCATAATATGAATAATCAATTTGTTAGCTCTGGAGAGCTCAAGCAATTTTATAGCGCTCAAAAAACCATCAATGGTACCAGACTATCAATTAAGGCTTTTACTACTGATAGTAGTATTGCTAGTGTTAACTCAACCAAGAGCACCACTATTACCAAGATGTTGCCTCTTGGCTCAAATTTAGTTCGCGAATCAAGTGCACCTGCACTTGTAGAGCACAAAAAAGAGCTTTCTGAGTCTTATAAGCAGCAATTAGCCTTACAAAAAGCCGAGCAAGAAAAACTACAAGCTCAGGCTCATGAGATCCATGATGGCATTATGGAACAGGGCCATACTATCTTGTCTGGTCAGGTATCAGTAGTTAAACCAGAACAAAAGTCTCAGCAATCCATTATAGTTGTAAGATCTAAGCCTGGTGCTTTTGAGACCTCAGGAGAGGTAAAGACTATTATTCGTAATAGACAGGCCTTAGCTTTACATGGTTCTAATGCCGCTCGTCTTGCCGAGCAAGATTACATTCGCCTCTGCCAGCAAGTTACTTTGCCAGAGGATTACTTATTTGCTGTAGAGCAAAATGATAACGAGCCTAATGTTTTTGAGTCTTCACCAAGAACCTTGTTAGGTACAGAATCAACTCGTATTGTTTCTACCACTCGTGCAGCTGCTCAAGAGTTTGGCCAGATTTTTCAACCTGCCCCTCAATTAACCAACCAAAGCGATAGCGTAGCTTTTGTAGATTCAATCACAGCTGCTCAGCCACAAAAGGTTCCAGCTACTGCCGCAGCTACCGCTGCCGCAGCCCAGACCCAAGCGGGCCCTGCCGAAGATAAGGCCTTAGCCCAGGCTCAGTCACAAGCTTTAGAGCAGGAGCAAACTCAAGATCTGCAAACTGCCCCAGAGCAAGATGGTGCTGATGAGACTAATCTGAATGCAGAAAATAAGAAAGTTAGCAAAGCTCGCTCCCGTCGCAAGCGCTAATTTTAGTGAATATCTTTTTGCCAAGGCCCGAACAGTTTAAAGCTTTCGGGCTTTTTAGTGCCTGGTGCTCTTTGAGTTGAGAATAGCTTCCCAAAAGGCCAGTGGTTTTAGTAGTGAATCTAGTAGAAGTTGCTGACCTAACTTCCCCATGGTTGGCTTTTTAGGCAAGCCTGCATGCTTATACATAGCAAGCAAATAAGCTATCCTTGCAAACACCTTTAGTAAGACATAAACCTTGCTTGCATAAAACAGCCTGGCTGGCGTGGCAGCAGCCTTGCTCGCATGATTAAGCGTGCTTGCATGAGCATACATGCTGCTTGCTTATGTGAGTACATAATTATATAGGCCTGTAAGGTTTTACTTATGGGCTGTTTGGGTTTTAGCCACAAAAGCAAGAGAGTAGGGCCATCTTAAGCTACAAGGCAGTTTGAGTACTTATAGGTTTATTGGCAATGCCTTGCTAGTAAAACGGTAAAATTATATGGCTGAGCCATGCTTACCAATGATTACCAAGGGCAACCTAATTCGTCTAAATCGCTGATCTTAAGATCTAAGCATGAAATAATCAGCTTTAAGTCATAAATGCTGGTGTCTTGGTAGAAGTCTAATTGACGTTCTAGTTCTTCCTTTTTACAGCCAATATTAGAGGCAAGAGAGTTAAGGTTTTTATGCTGACTGGCTAAATAGTTGGCAATTACTATCTTAATTGCTGTTTGAGTTGGTAGCTCAATATCAACATTAAACTTGTACTTACGATTGATTACGTTTTTCTCTGGCGCTAAAGATTTTACGTAGGTTGGCTCAGCAAGATCTTGGCTCTTACTGTCTTCTTTCATAAGCTGAACTAAGGAGCGTAATTTAACGTCTAACTCTTGATCAACGTCGTTTTTAGAGTGGATTTCCTTACGATTAGAGACGTTATCCTTGCTAGCAGGAACTGATACTTCAACTCCAGTGAGGGCTTGGGGAATATTATCCTCATAAGACATAGCATGAGCCATATCAGTTATTACTGATTGGGCCATTTTAACGGTATTATCGTAATTGATTCCGTAGGTAACTATGTCCATAGCAATAGTATGAACTACTGCTTTAAATCCATTTTTGCTTCCTTGAACTTCACAGGGTTCAAAGGTTGCAGGATAAAATTTGTAATCTCTCAATCGCATAATTTGCCCATTATTACCATTGCCATGGGCAAAGTACTAATGGCTCCTATTCCTAGCATTAACCTTTTTGCTCTAAATTAAGCCCTAAGCTAAAACAAAAAAGCTCACAGACGTAGAAAGTCAGCCTGACGAATAGCCAAGCGTAAGCATGTTGTGTTATCTCCCTTTAAAGTAAAGGGCAAAAATTAATAAACAAATTACAGGCGCATTTTTCACAACGTCTAAAAGACTATCATAGCTAAAAGCAATAGTATTACAGGTCAGACAAGAAAAACATAAGCTCAAAGGACAATATGTGATTTGATTCACATAAGAGTAGCAATGCTTATTGTGTTCGTGCACATGCCATCAAATTAAGCACTAAAATTTAAGAATAAGCACATGCTATAAATGCCAAACAAACTTACAGCAGATAGTAGAGCACAGCAAAACATAGCCCTTAAGTAAAGACCTTTATCGATGAAGTGGTGCAACAATCATGTGTTGACAGTGTAAGACTATGATTGTTAGTAAGATTAGATTGGATGGTGGTATTAGCTATCGCAGTAAACTTCTAGGTAGAGCTAAGTCAGTTTTGCTAAAGAACCAAGATAAGCCTAGCATTTGAGGTGCTAGGCTGGTAGAGAAAAGCTGTTGTAAAGCGCAGTGAGCTTTAGGTTTGTTGGTGAATTACAGCAGCTATTTGGCAATCAGGGCAAATTTCGATATAGCCGTAGCCCTCAGCGTTATTTAAAACATTTGTCCAAGGGATCTGAGCTAAGTACTTCATTGGTTTACCGCACTTTGGGCAATGCTTAATTTCGACATCTTGAATCCAAAAAGCAAAGCCACCAATACTGCCCCAATCATTCCATTGAGCATGGTAACGAATTGGAGTAGGGTGTTCTCCTAATACATAAGTATTTTGAGTAATGCACTCATAGTCTTGATCACTAATAAAGCACTCAGCCTCTTCATCTCGTTGTAAGTCGTTTAAGACTTTGCTATTGCCCTCTAAATCATAAGAAACAAAGTAGTCCTCATTATAGAAGAAGCAAGAGAGGCAGCACTTAATAGCAATTACGCCATCAATGTTTAAAAACTTAAGCTTTGGATCTCTGCCATCAATCTTAATGACATCAAACATCTTAGCCTGGCATACAGGGCAACGCTCTTCTTGATTAGTTGCTTGAGCAATAGTTACAGGGCTATGTTCGTGTTGTTCTTTAGTACCTTGTACTAATGAATAGCATACAGGGTATTGGGTCTCAACAATATTGAAGTCTTTGTCATATGTCCAACCACCATAGACAGCATATTCATCAGGGTTGACATGCAATTTTGCTCGCCAAGCTCTTGGCTCTTTGTGAAGTTTTACAAAGCAGTCGTAAACAATAGGTCTGATTTCTTTGCGAGCGGCTGCAACTGAAACACAAAGTAAAATTTGGTTAGCAATAAAAGAATCTAAATCATCTTGGCACAGTAGGGTACAGAGGTTCTTAACTACTTGTTCAGAGGCATCTTTGTATAGGCCGCAAGGGAAGTAAATGCCTTTTTCATAAGCAAGTTCGGCAAAAGCGCTGGTATTGATATCACGATAGCATACTAATTTAGAAAAGAGCACCTCTTGCTCATCTTCCATTTCTCCAGTGCTTGCAATAATATTGAGTAAAGAGTTAATCTCTTTTTCTTCTTGCTCTTTGCTCATATTAACAATATCTTGGCGTTCTTCCTCGGCCTGACAAACCCAACAAAGGCCTTCATAATACTTTTCACGTCCGCATTTTGGACAAGGAATTACTTGTTTTACAGCCATAATAAATACTCATCTGTCAAACGGTGCTGTCAATCAGCCTATATCAGGCATATTTTAGTAGAGTCTAAAGAGTAATTCATTATTCACTCCCATGTAAGCTAACAAACTGCCATAAATTACCAAAGATAGCTATCATCAAGGGGCAAATATGATAAGTAGTACAGACTTTTTCTCTCAAGATTAAGAGCGATTCTAGGGCAGCTTTTTAATGATAAGAACTAATAATAGGTATGAGATAGGGTAGTTTGTCGCATAGCAGCAGCCAACACTAAACATTACAAGCCTACCAATAGAAATAATAAGCGCTTTAGGTTAGCCTCAAGGTGTAAAGCTTATGCAGGTACTAGGCCCTGTTCAAGGCTATTACAAAAGACTTAACCAAAATTTGTATCCTCTATAGCTAATACTATTGCCAATGCTAGGAGCGGTCTATTGTTTGAGCTAAGGCTAAGGGTAAGCATGAGCATGAGCATGAGCATGAACTTGAGCTGGAACATGGGCTGTAGCTGTAGTAAAAACTGGAGCGATAATGAAGAGCTGGAGCGGGCGCAAAAGCCTGAGCTGGAGTTGTAGCAAGTGCAATATCGGGAGCCGTGGCGACAGCAGGAGCGGGCGATAGGGCAAAATTTGTAAGCTGTAAAGGTGGTGCTGTGTCGGTGGGCTGGTCGGGGGAGGCTGGATAATGACAAAAGCCCCGCAAAGCGAGGCTTTTGTTAAACCTAATGGAAGGTTTAGTTTTAATGAAAGATTAAGCAGCTACTTCTTTCTTGTTCATAGCACGATCAACGATGGCTAAAACTACGCATAAAACTACGCATGGGATTAACCAAGCTAACTGGCTGCTATAGAAAGGTAATAATGCCTTTACTGAGTCTGGTAATACGCTTAAACCAGCAGCATCTAAACCGTCATTAATACCGAACACTAAAGCTAAAGCACATACTGGAGCAATAACGAAGCGCTGGCTATTGAAGAAATCACGGATAAAGGAAGTCATTACCAATACGATGAACATTGGGTACACGCTGATTAAGCCTGGTACAGAAATGTTGATCAAGGTAGTTAAGCCGAAGTTAGCAATAGCGCAAGAAACTACAGCAAAGATAATGGCATAGGTACGATATCTGATGTTTGGCCATACGGACTCAAAGTAGCTTGAGCAAGCACAGATAAGACCAATGGCGGTTACCATACATGCAACGATAATTAAGATAGCAAGGAAGATATTACCAAAATTACCAAAAGCATAGTTTACGTAGGCACTTAATACTTCTGCACCGTTGGTAGCCTCTGGAGTTAAGGATACGGAGGTATTACCTAAACGGAATAAGCAAATGTAGATGAAAATGAAGCCAATACCTGCCATACAGCCAGAGATAATTGCATACTTAGTTACTGGCTTAGCATCAGTTACGCCGTGAGAGCGAATAGCATTAACAATAATAATGGCAAATGCTAAAGAAGCTAAAGTATCTAAGGTTAAGTAGCCGTTAACAAAGCCTAAGGCAAAAGCACCATTTACAAACTGCTCTTGAGGGGCTGCTGGCTCAGATGGAGATAAGAAGAAAGCAGTCACACACAAGATGATTAAAGCGCAAATCTTAATAGGAGATAAGATCTTACCTACAGTATCAAGAATCTTAGCTGGGTACATAGCAAAGATAGTAGCAATGATAAAGTAGAATACGCTATAACCTGGTAGCAAGTTAAAGTCAGAGTGCACGAATGGCTTAATTGCTAACTCATAAGCTACAGTAGCAGTACGAGGAATAGCAAAGAGAGGGCCAATACATAAGAAGCACACTGCGGTAGCTAAGAAGCCTGCTTTAGCGCCAATTGGTCGACAAAGCTCCTCCATAGAGCCACCTAAACGAGCCATAGCAACGGCGGCAATAACTGGTAAACCAACACCAGTAATTAAGAAGCCAATAGCAGCAGGTGCTACGTTAGTACCAGATTGTAAACCCAAGATTGGAGGGAAAATAATGTTGCCAGCACCGACATACAACGCAAAGTTGGTCATGCCCAGCAAAATGATTTCCTTGATGGTTAATTTTGACATAAAAAAGCCTTATACATTCAAAAGGTCTTACTGACAGCTACAGAGAGGTAAGTGGCCTGTTTTAGCTGTGAGCTAAAAAAATATGATGTATTACTTACCAAGGAGAAATCAGATTTTAGTAAAACTCTATTTGAATTGACATATGGTGCAAGCAACAGAGGATCACTAAATATCTGTAAAGCACTCGAAAGTATTAAGAACAAAAGCATTAATCTTGGGAACTAAGAAAACTCAAAAACTAAATAATGCAGGTTAGCATGATTAGATTTTGTAATTTCTGGAGCTGGTAGGCCTCTTAAAATAACACAGTAAGCTACTGTATGTTACTTAGTTAAATGCATAATCTCTCAATGGACTTAGGAGCACTTGCTCAAGCTTCTTATAGCTTTAACGGCTTGCAACCGATTTAAGACATGGACTTTAGTAAATTCAATATATAAGCTCTAAAGATTGCAAAGGCTCTATAAAGAGCCGTGTAAATGAATAAGCTTATATTTAAGTCAGTAAAGACTGCTAATAGCAACGGGAATCAACGAGTTTTAAAGGGTTAACAAGGATTACTTCTTGTTAGCTCGCTATAGCTCTTGAGTTAAGAGCCTGTCTCTATAAAACTGGGTAAGCTTTAAGAGATTGAGTCTTAAAATTAACTCTCGTATTAAACCATGATTACAATTAGCTTGATAAAGTCTAGTCTCAAGGTCAAAAGCACGGTAATGCTATATGATGCGAGCAAGAAAGTAAAAACATTTGGTTTTCTACTATATCTGCCTTAAGACGTTAATCATCGTTGGGCACATTATGCCATAAAAGATGATAAGTACTAGTCTTTGCCCTTTTATCTCAATTACAGCCCTTATCTAGTGCAATAGCCTAAAAGCGTTTATTTATCTTGGATCCTAGGCATTATCTAGCCATATCTATAAGTATTGCCTTTTTTAAGTGCACTAAAATGATGCAATATTTATGGTCAAAAAGCTATTATTGCGACAATTTTCCCTAAAATTAAGCTCTTTTTTTCGAGCTTTGCACCTAAATTTTCTTAGCAATGTTGGTTGGTTGGAGGATTGATTGGTTGACTGGTGCTCATGGTGGGCAAAGAACAGTAGGAGAGTAAACCATTGCATGGTATATGTGAGGTCTGGTGGTAGGAAGTTGGTGGTGTTGGTATAGCCTCTGGATAAAATTAGCCCAGCGTAGATTTCTCTTAGCTGGGCTTGAAAATTATTTAAGTTCGGTGAGCAATTGCTTAATACAAATTAAGGATACATCCTCTCTAAACGGACGCTTGCCTTTATGTAGCTTAATGTCATTTAGAACATTAATTACTAGCTCATCAGCACGCATGCTCTTGGCTTCTTGGCAATGCTCAAAGAGACGCTCAATACCAAAGCTAATATCTTCGTTATTCTTAACATTAAGTACACCGTTGGTATAAAGCAAGATCATATCGTCTGTAGATAAGCTGCACTTGCTAATTTCAAACTTGAGATCTTTGTCCACACCAAGACGTAGTTCATTTTCATGACCTATGAATTGAGGTTGATTATTAGCAATTAAAATAGGGCAGCAATGACCTGCATTAGAGGTGATCACATTTCCTGTAGTTTCAGAAATAATACCTACAAATAAAGATACTGATGCTACTTTAGAAATAGCACACAAACGCTCATTAATGAACGATAAGATTTGTGCTGGGTCTAAATCCTGACGTAAAGCCTCTTCAAGTAATGTATTGACTACAGTTACGGTATAAGCAGCTTTTACCCCTGAACTAGAGCAATCGCCAATAACAAAGGCTAAATTGCCTGCTTTTAGGCGTTTCATGGTATAGAAATTACCAGAGAGCTCACGGGCTGGAACGGTACAAGCAGCAAAGTCAATAAAATTAGATGACGGCATGGCATCTTCGGCTGGAAGGGCGCTTAGCAGCATAGAGCGAGCTGCCATAAACTTACCTTCCATGCGGTGGATATTAATGCGACTCTTAAACTCGTTCTTGAGATGATCTTTAAGCTCATGAATAGATTGCTGGTAGTCGCTATCCAAAGCAGCTGACAGTCTAAAGGTTTGACCAGCCATCATAGCCTCTAAAGAGGTGTTCTTGATGCCAGAATCCTTTAATAACTCATCAACTAGATAGTTCTGAACAAACAGCAAGTCATCATCAGATAAGTGCTCTATTGCTAACTCACTATCAAGCAAGCTTTGGTTAGCCATATCACCATTATGGTCGCTACCTAAATCAGTAGCTTGCTGGTACTTAGCGTTCATTTCTCCATTAGCTTCGGCCTTGTTAGCCTCTGGCATAGCACGCTCTGAGGTAGCGCCTTTACTGCTCTTAGCATCAGATTTAGCCTCTGAATCTGGAGTAGCAATAGCTTGGGCGCTATCGTGCTCATTCTTGCTCTTTTGAGAATCGGCACTAGGACTTTCTTTTTTATCCTTGAGATCTTGCTCTTTTTTATACTCAGTAAGTGCATCTTTATGCTCAAGTTCACTTGAACTATCAGCACTATGTTGAGAGTTATTCTTATGAGCTAATAAAGCAGCATAAGCATTTTTGAGTCGTTCTTGTAACTCTTGTGGGCTAATGCTTTGCATTTTCTTAATAAGCTGAGCAAAGCGCTGCTTTTTGTCCTGTTCTGCAAGACCAGAGCGGTAAACATTAACCGCTACTAATCCAACAAAGACCAGGCTTAATAGGATAATGAAAATCTTGGCAAGAGTGATAAAGGAATTATCAGACTTATAGCTCTCAAAAGGACGTTGCATTACCAAATAGGAATTTATTGAGCTTAAATAGGAAACACCTAAAATATAAGCTTCTTGTCCAGATTTGAGATTTTGTGGGTCATGAATAATATTGCCATCATGATCAACAATATGAATGCCTACTAACTTACGTAAGGAGCCATTTTGTAAATCAAGTTTAAGCTTAAAGTTTTGAGTTTTAAAAATAGGGCTACCACGACGAACAATCATGACATTGTCGTCTTTTAAAATGCCCTGCATTACAGGGTCAATATCAGAGAAAATCTTTTTGACATTAACGGCTGCATTATTAAGTACACTCAAATAACTATCAACAATAAAGTAGTTACTCTGGGTAGCTCTATCATAAATCTTGAGGCATAAATAAGTATCGCCACCAAAGTAGAAAATACCAAAACTTTGGGTAAGAGTAGAGCGAGTGTTAATTAGATCTTTGAGTTTAGTGCCATCTTGAGCACGTGCATTTAAAATGCGATTTTCGTGCTTGTCATCCTGGGCCCCATGTACTTTAAGCTCTTTAGTAGCAAAGTTATAGCTAACATAAGGGATCTTAAAATAGTTAAGTGCCTCTAAAGCATAGAGCAAGTTTTCTCCTTGGCTGTAAGGAGAAGTATGGCGGAAATTATGTTCAAAGAAAGATAAAAGTGGATCTTTTTTGTAATAAGGTTGGCCTAAAGCTAAGACATTAGCTAAGGACAAGTTTATTAATTGGTAATAGTCATTATTTATTCTTTGTACGTAATGACTAAGATCAGAACCAACAGTGCTTAGATGGGTTTTAAGCTGACGGTCGTACTGAGCATCTAGAGTGCTTTGTGCCTCATTTAAAGAGTAAAAAGCTCCCGCCGCAGTAAGGGTAAATCCCAAAGCGGTTAGGGTAATGACTTTCGAGCAAGCTTGCAGCCTCACAATAATTCCTTTTTCTGGGGCTCCCAGCACCAAAGCTAGAAACGATAGCCTATGTAATCAACCATACCAAATAATTATGGTATACCCATGTATTAGCTTAAAAACAACCAGTCTCAACAAAAACACAGTCTATCTTAAGCACAACAATATTATAGCTTTACAAAGTGTTTAGGCCTCTTATTGGTAGCAATAAATATATTTAGAGCATGGACAAAGAGGATAAAACGAGTTTTGCAAAATCTATGCAAACTTGAATATACAAAATATGCTCAATCTTTAAGGGGTGAATTTCCCTGCGGCCAAAGGCCAATATTTAGGTTTGGCATCTTACTAAGAACTTATCAGATGCAAACTATAAATTAAACTAAGCGACTTCTCTCCATTAAAGCTCTATAGATGACTAGCAGAAAAAACTTAAAATTATCTGCCAAAATACCAAAGCTTTAATCAAAACTCGATAGAGCTTACTTAGGAATATTAAGATTATGGCAAATGCTACAATTTGTGTGCCGCAATTAGTTTAAGTTAAGCCTAAATTTGCAAACAAGTTCGCACTTTTTTCATAAAAGTGTTGGGTTCAAGCAACTGATATCACCTCTATGAACAAAAGCAAAAAAATTATAGCACGATCTATAAAGCTCTAAACTAGCAAAAATAGCTCACACAAATAATCCCAGCCGCTTAACTAGTAAATATCTAGGTTAAACTGCGATAAATATGGCTTTTGTGCCCTAACAAAAAAATTTTTCTCTAAGCAAGTTCAGGCTCAAAATTAAGAGTCTGGGATTTGGTATTAATACTAATACTCTAGCTATCATCAGCAAAGATAAAGCATGGTCATGGTCACGACCATAGCCGTGGCTATGGGATGACCACGCCCATGGCTATGGTCATGCCTGTGGCATAAGGCTAAGGCTAAAGCCAAGATCTTGGCTACAGGAAGGAAAGGCTATGCCATCTACTTTGGAAAAACCAATTTTAGACAGTATAGCAAGATTAGAGCATCCAACTATGGCTATGGGAGAGGCTGGGCTAAATTAGCTTTGTTTAGGCTTAGCTTAACTGAGGCTAAGCTGAGCTCAACTTAGATAAGCTTGAGGGTGGCCTACTTAGCGGGGTAATAAAAGCTTTCTTCTAAAAGTTTGCTTAACTTTAGGGGGCTAAGCTTAAAACATTAGGCTTGCGCTCACTGTTGGCGGCCTTAATCATAGCCATTCGCTCAGCAATGGCCTGATGAACCTTTTGAGGGAAGCCTCTGGTGCAGCTCTTACAAACATTCATACAGGCTCTACAGCCCATACATAAGGCTAAATCTTCATCTTTAACGCTAATAGTGTCTTTATCAATAATGCCGCAAGGACAGGCGCTAACACAGCGTAAACACTGATCGCAATTGTCTGCGTCAGTAATAAATGGGACACAAGGGGCCTTGCCTGGTGCTTTTAAAGGTGTAGTGCAATCAAACTCGTACTCCTTGAGAGAGGCAAAGCCTTGATCCTTAATAGTTTGTAAGATGCGCTGGGCAAAAGATTTTAATTCAACCACATCCTCATCATCAGGGCGATGAGCAGCTAATGTACTTTCTTGAGAGTGTTGAGCAATGGCCTCAATATGACCTAAAACTTTAAAGCCATGGTTGCTTAAAAAGGACATGGTTTCACGAGCGGCATCCTCAATAGCTCTATTGCCGTAGACACTAACTACAATGACTTTAGCTCCATTACCTACTAACTCTGGCCAGTTTTCAAAAGCCCAAGGCATACGGCCAAAGAATACAGGGTAGGCAAAAATTAATAGATCATGCTCAGTAAATTTAGGAACACGCTTAGCTCTAATGGTAGGACTTAAGAAGTTAAAAGGCACAACTTGGCACTCTAAGCCTTCGACTCCTGCTTTAAAACCATTTTGCAGCGCCTGGGCTACCTTTTTAGTGCCGCCAGTTGGTGAAAAGTGAGCTACTACAATGCGTTGTAATTCCATATACCCCTCATAATAATTTTGCGCACTATCCCCTTAGCAACGAAGAGGTAGCGCCATCTTTTTCTATTGCTGTTCGATTAGCAAGTTAATCGTCTTGAAAACATTAAGTACTAAGGATAGTGAACAGTAGAACACCTGAGAGTAGTTGTTTCATCTCATCACCAGATCCTAATAATATCTTACGCAAAGTATATCACTAGGCTTGGTTTTAAGCTTAAGTTAAAGTATGAAGCTTTATGCAGAGGCTTTTTTATGGAGGGCTTGGCCTCATAGTAAAATTCCATGAAAAAAGGCCTTATTAAGAGTTAATAAGGCCTTTTTTAGAGTTTTTAGTAGAAAAGTAGACTACTTGTCGCTCTTACCTGTCTTTAACTTAGCAGAAAGTTCAGTTAAGTTTTCGATACGATCATCATTAGATGGGTGAGTGGATAAGAGATTCTCTAAAGCGTTAGAAGAACCGCCAGAGGCTGCCATCATTTTCTTCCATAAAGAAGCTGCGGCATCAGTATCGTAACCAGCTGCATTCATTAACTCTAAGCCTAATTCATCGGCCTCAGTCTCATGAGAGCGTGAGAAAGGTAGGGAGAAACCAATATTGGAAATAGCATCACCGATCGCTAACTTAGTTTGATCAACGCCAAACATAGCTGCAATATTTAAAGCGCCTTGTTTTGCATATTCAGCTGACATTTGCTCACGGGAGTGCTCACGTAAGGCGTGTGCAATTTCGTGGCTGATAACTACAGCTAACTCATCATCAGTTGGCTTTACGGTATTGATTAAGCCTGTATATACAGCAATCTTACCGCCAGGCATACACCAAGCATTAACCTCATCAGAGTTAATTACGTTAACTTCCCAGTCCCACTTTTTGCTATCAGGACGGTAGATGCTAGCCTTAGCAATTAATTTATTTGCAATATTCTTAACACGCTTAGTTTGCTTAGCGTTGGTATTTAATGCCTTTTGAGCTTTGGCTTGAGCAATAACCTTATCGTACTCTTGAGCTGCGCTAGTGTTAATTTCCTGCTCGGAGATTAGCATGATTTGAGTGCGATCAGTTGTAGAAGAATTGGTGGTAGTAGAGCCTACACATCCAGTCATAGCAGGAGCGGCGGCAGTTAAGGAAACAGCTAGTGCTAAAGCGGTGAGAACATTCTTCTTTGCCATAAAATCATCCTTGTATCAGGCCTCTAGAGGCGCTCATAAAAAACTTTAAACTTATACTATCAATAATAATGTAGGTAAAACTTAGCTATTATTGTTAGTAAAAACAAAATGCATCAAAGCTCACTCCTATGTTTGCCCTAATGACTTTGTGTAAGAATCTATAGCTTGTTAGCATACTATTAGTTTCATAAGTTCGAATACTAAGGCTAAGAAAATTTTAGAGACAAATCACAAACAATTGAATGATTCAAGCTAACTCCACATAAATATAAACCAACAAGCAACGCCTAAGCTTGGTGCTCTAATCGTATTAATAAGTATTCCTTAAACGAGTTTATATCAGGCAAAAGTAGGCCATGCAAAACTAGTTTAGCTCGTCCAATTTGGTGCAACAGCCTTTGGGCTATTAGTATTTTTGATCTTAGCCCTTAGAGTTTTGAGCCACATTACAAAATCCCTGGCGACTGCGGACAGATGGGCTGACAACTGCTGGCTGCTAAGCAAAAGGCGTGACCTTGAGGCTGCTCTTAGACCTTGCAAGTATTTATGAACTTGTAAAGGTCTGGGTAGGGTGGGCTTAGTTAGGCAAAAGGCATGGTAGATAGTTCTCATAAAGCTAACATGCGCATGCTCATGCTCATGCTCATGCTCATGCCAATGCGCATGCGCATTGCGCATGCCTTGCGCAAGAGCTAATAAGATGGAGGAGCGGAGCATCATAGCTGAGAGAAATAAAGTGCGTGAGATTGTGAGCTTCAAGAATAAATGTGGTTTGAGGCTCTAATAAGGCTGTGGCATAATGCAGGGCATTCACGGTTTCATAATAGAATCATTGCTCTGAATGTCGAAACAGACATAGTTTTTAAGGAATAGATATGTTAAAGAAGTTAATAATGCCCCTAATGGCTCTATTAATGGTGGTAGCTGTTAGTGCCTGTGGTAAACCATCTCCAAGTCAGGCTCAGCTAACAGGTATGGACTATATTGATGGTGTATTTCACAACAATATAGAGAAAGTCATTAAAACTATTAATACCAATGAGCTCGATGAATCTAAGTTAGCGGAAGTTAGAGAGCAATTACAAGCTGCTTTGGATGTAGTGGCAACTGAGGTAGAAAAGCAAGGCGGCCTAAAAGATATACAGGTTAAAGATATTAAAGAAACTAGCAAAGAGGCTTTAATCTCTGTGGTAATTAGCTTTAACAACAATACTTCAAAAGAGACCATGATTGCTTTAGCTAAATATGAAGATAATTGGTACGTCGTTAGCATGTAGCTTTAGTAGCATAAGGAAGTTGTAAATCTTTTGCACTGTTATGGGTTAATGCGATTAATTTGCTATTCAATCTTATTTTTCTTGATTACAATTGAAAACATCACATGCACTGGAAAAGAGTAATAATCAGATCTTGTCAGGTGCATTATCTATATACTTGGAGAATACTAATATGATCAAGTCTTTAAAAATTGCTCTGATGTCTGTATTTTTTGCTCTTTTTGCTGTTGCCTGTTCTGGTAATGGCCCAGAGAAAGTTGCTAGCGCCTATATGGATGCCGCTTTAGCTAACGATGTCGATAAACTCATGACAACTATTGATTTATCTGGTTTAAATGATGTTGAGAAGACTGCCGCAAAGGGTAAGCTTGCTTTTGGTCTAAAGTACTCTCAGGAGAAGGCTGAGTCACGTGGCGGCTTTGATAAGTACACTATTTCTGATGTTCAAACTCAAGACAATGTAGCTACCTTAAAGGTTAAAACTATCTATAAGGATGGCTCTGCTGATGTAACCGACTTAAGCTTAGTAAAAGTAAACGATCAATGGTTAGTTGCTTTAAAGTAAGATAGGTTCTTACTTTAAAAGGGCCTCTAAACATAGTTTTAGAGGCCTTTTTTATTGTTTCTAAGCCAAAATCACCACCCTTATGGCCTACGCAATGCAAATGATGATAGGCTAAATAGAGCTGTACCATGTTTAAAACCAAGTATTATCGCTGGTATGCCTTAGTTTTAATTGTTCTAGCCCTAATTATTACGAGTTATGTTTTAGTTGCTAATCGTAATGAGATGATAGCTGTACATAAGGAAAAACTATCGCTAAACACCATCAAACCTTTGCCTGAGCTTAAAGTAGGAGATGTGATTTTACGAATGGGAGTAGGGGTTGATAGTGTAGTTATTGCTAAGCTTAGCAATAGCAAATTCTCTCACGTAGGTATTATCTCTCAGGTACATCCTGAGATTATGGTAACTCATGCTACTACCGCAGATGATGCTACTTCCGCTTTTGATGGCGTAATTAAGATTAAATTGGCAAACTTTGTCTCACAGTCAGAGCGCTTAGCTATAGTGCGCTACGAGCAACTGCCAAAAGCGTCGCAAGAGCAAATTCAAGCTTATCTATCCTCTCAAGAGGGCAAGCCTTTTATTTTAAGTACTGATAGTAATGCTTTATACTGCTCAAACTTAGTATTAGCAGCCTTAAAAGATCATGTAAAACTAAAAATTGAGCCACAACAGGTGCAATTAGCTCTTTTCCAAGGCCCATATATTATGCCTCAGGCATTTTTAGATGATCCTAATGCCTCTTTAATCTACTACTATCCTCAGCACTAAAACGGCCATCACAAAAGCATTAAAGTCTGTAATTGTTTTGATTGGCCGTACCTCTTAGCACACCAAGCATCGTTGTGCTGTATAGCTCTGCAACGCTCTTTTGTATTAATTAAGCTAGATTAGCGTAGCCTGGCTCTAGCAAAGAAACTACCAAGCTTTGGCTTATTAGGCTTAGCTCGGCTTTGCACAGCTTGGCTCTGCTTAGCCTTGTTTAACTAAGCTTGCTATGACTTGGCTAAGCATTACCTTGTGGTAAACATTGCTAAGGCCTAATACTTATGTTGTTGCGTAATACCTGGCGCTGCGCTTGCTTATCTCCTAGGGATACATTAGTTTTGCCTATATAGAGGTTAAGCGGTGTGGAGCGTATAGGAGCCTTATTGTCATTGTGCTTCTTATTCATATTGCCGCTTTCTCGGAAGGTCTCACCTATAGGCATAGGAATATCAATATGCTCGTGATTGGTAAAGTTATCCTTAAGCATTTTACATGCTGCTGCTGAACGTAAGTTACAGGCGTGGTGTAGATAATGATGGGCTTTTACATAATCTTGTTTAATATAAGTACCATCCTTAAATAAACCACTATTTAAGTATATTCTGCCAAGCTCTAAACAACCAATACCTAAATTAGGATCAATAACTCTAAGCTCATTAGTAATAGTACGGGCAATACGACAAGATCTTACATATAGTCCAATGCCTTTTTTGGAATCAGGCTCAAAGGTACTATAACCATTTAAATGCATAGCTGCTAAATTGGCGCAAGAACGAGGTTCTTCAAAGTGACAGCCCGCCTCTAAATAGCGTATACCTAATTGTTTATTAGTAACTGTAGTCTTGCCCAGAGCAATTAGACCACCAAAGCGACCATAAGCGCTTAGTAACAGACGGCAACTTAAAGAGTGCTTAAGATGGCAACCACGTCTATAAAAAACAATAGTGTGCAAGAGGTGATCAAAGTCAGCTCCTGTTATATAAATATGAGGATAGAGCTCATGAGCTTTAGCAAGTTCACTAGCGGCAATCATACGACGCTTATTATTGCGACCTAAACTGGATAAACCATCATAATGGCGACCTACTAAATAGCATGAATAGCCCTTACCATTAATGCAAGCAGATTGCTCTCTTTGAAGTTCATCAATTGGCAAGAATGGGTTCTCATTAAAGCGTAAGGCATATGAGGTAATACGGGTACGGGTTAATACTCGCTTGGAAATAGGGCTAAAACCTTCTTCATTGGCAGCTATAATGTAGTCATCAATTTTAGACTCATCAATATCATCAATATAATCATCATGATGGGTGCTAATGTCTAAAGAAAAATCACCATAAATGGCCTCTTCCTCTTTAGATTGCGCAAAATCTTGAGAAAAGTTAGTATTACTACTTTGATCTTTGAATTGCCAATCCTTATTTTTCTGCCAATAAGGTATATCTTCATCATTTGCTGATTTTAAATCGGTATCAACATTGTCTGAGTCTGAGATAATGTCAGACAACTCAAGCTTTTTAGGATCATCTGCAATCTTGGCACCATAGGTTTGCATATCATATTCTAAAAGATTTTGGCGGTATTCATCATCTCGACTAAGTGGCTTTTGCTTGCTAGAGCCAGCTTGGCTATTGTGCTTTTTGTCTGAAGCATACACTGAGTTATCATCAGCATTATTTAAAGACGGATAAAATAAAGTAGTATCGTCCTCTTGGTAAGATTTTAGATCTTCCAAGTCAACAGATGGATCAACATCAATCTCATCGCTACCATAGTGGGAGTCTTCTGTATATTGACTTGCTTTATGGGCATTTTGAAGTTCATTAATAGCTTTAGTTAGTTCATCTTGCTCCTGTACATGGTTTTTAGTGCCAGTATAGAAGATACGGCCTTTATTATTGCTTTCACTACTTTCCTCGGTATCAGTTTCAGTACTATCAGAATTAGCGTTAGTGCCTACATAAGACTCAAATAACACTTCATTAGTATCTTCAATGTGTGTATGGTTACTAATGCTTTTTTCGCTTAATAGTTGGGAGACTAAAACAGATTTAGTGACCTCAGAGGCATGGCTATTGGCTATTTCTTGTTCTAAAGAATTTTTAGGTCTATAGTGCTGCTGACCTGATACAACAGGAGCTTTTATATCAGAGTCCTGTGCATCAATGGTCTGTTCAGTATTGGCTGACATGTCAGTCTTCTCAAAGAGTGAGCTTACATGTAACTCGTTTCTATTGAGGTTTTTAGAGTTTTCTTTAGCCTCCTCTGGGTTTTGAGAGCCATAGTAAACACGCTCATTTTGATTGTAGACACGCTCAAGATTTTGTTCTTCGTTATGCTCCATTTCGTTATAGGCATAGTAAACGGCAGCGTAGTCGCTAGAGTCCTCGCCTAAAAGAGCATCAGAGGCATTATCTGAGTCTTGGCTGATAAAATGATCCACCATAAACTCAGAACTATATTCCATATTATTTATATTAGCAGGATCAGTCTGCTCTTCGGCGCTGGCGCTGCTGATGCTGGCGCTAGCGCTAGCGTTGGCGCTAGCGTCTGCTTGCAAGCTATTGTCACTCATAGCAGAGTTGTCCACGCTTGATGCATGGCTCTCTGGTAAGTTACTAATTTCACTTGCAGCTGTGTTATCTGTTATGCCTTCACTAGCTAAATTACTAGAGTTATCATTGGATAACGCAGTATCTTGGCTATTTGTAGTGGTGGCGCTTGAGTCCTTGGTTAAGGCTTGGTTAATTTGATCTAAAGCCAGGATATCAGCAGGCTTGGTTGGCTCTAAAGAGGCAACTTGATTGGAGTTTTGTGCATCAACAATGTTGTTATCAATATTTTGCGCAGTAGCACTGTAATTGCCCAATGCTTGTTGAGCCTCAAGAAAACTCTCTTGGAGCAATTGTACGCTTTGCTCAAAGTTGTCAGTAGTGCAGGAAAAAGCATGGTAAGGGTCACTATCTGGAGCCAATAATTTATTGGTATTGGCAAAGATAGGTTTTACCTGCTTAACGTCCTTGGCTTTGCTTGTAGTAGGCGTAGCCGCATCAAGTAAAATAGGTTCTTGATCTTGATATAAGTCGGTACTTAAGGCAAATAAGGTCTCACTTTGATTGCCGTATTCCTCGTTGTTGATAAATTCTTGATACTCTTTGGGAAGGCTAGTATCTACAACTTTTTCGGTATTTTTATGATTGTAAGATAAGACAGCTGAGCCAGTAAAGAAAAATCCTTCATTACGTAATAGGCTAGATTCAAAATCTACATTGTGTAATTTTTCATTAAGCTCTAAATTAGCTGACTCTTGATCTTTGTCTTGTTGAATAGCACTAGCTTTATCGCCCAATAAAGACTTTGCGTCTAGTTGCTCTGAGCTTTGTAAGACAGATTGAAAATGGTAGTTAGGATTAAAAGGAGAGCTTGAATTGGAGCTATAATCAGCAACTTCCAGACTATTGTTCATAGCCTGAATAGAACTTTGCTCTTGGGCAATAGTATTTTGATCTTCTTGAACTTGATTAGCGATAGCGTCAATCGGGCCATAGCTTGAAGCCATAGCAAAGCTAGCACTACTCCAAACAAGCAATGCTTTAAGAATAAGTTTTACAACTTGATCTGAGAAACAATTCACATGGCAAGCCTTTAAACTTACCAATAACTTTTTCATACCGTCTTGGCGCTCAAACCTATGTCTTGAAATAGGAAGCAAAGCGCTCTCCTTGCTAAAATCTGTGAAACAGCTCTTCTTAATGATAAGAAGCGTAAACTTTGCAGCACTGCTTATCAACAACTACGTATGCTAATAATTGATCTTATTTGGTATTTGTATCATGCTATTATTAGCTGTGCAGGATAAGGATTAGATCCTGCAATTCATTAAAAAATAAAACCATTAACCGAGGCTGTCTTGCCGATATTATTAATTCCTTATTGGCTTTTAAAAGCTTTTGTTTTTGATTGATTAATCGGTAAAATTTAATATCTAGTATACCAAAAAATCGCAGATGTTTTTGCACGCTTATCCTAAATAGACCATAAAAGATTTTGATACCTATACTTTGTTTTTAGTATGGCTAATTGAAACCGTATGGAATTAATATTAATGGCATGAAATAAGCCCAAGATTGCGGTGCTTATTATAAAGCTTATTTGCTCTCTTAACTAACTAAAAAATGACAAGGTCTAAGATTAACGCTTAGACCTTGTAAAGAATAATAGGCTAATTGGCTAATTAGCGAGGAATATGAATAGGATTAGAGCTAGGTGAGGTAAGTTGAGCTTTTACCTTTTCTAACGCAGTGCAAGCAGCGGCAACTCCTAAAGAGCAGGAGCGCTCAAAGTAAATAGCTGCATGTTCAAAATTAATAGGGGTTGAATAGTTAGGAATTTCAGAACCGCCTGTATAGCAAAGCTCTCCTAAATACATGCAAGCTAAGCCATTATTAGCTTTACAAGAGCTTTCTAGCATCATAATGGCTGTGTTGGTATCTTGTTCAATAGCAACACCTGATAAAAGGTTAGTGGCAAACAGGGTACAAGCGTCACCGCTACCCATCTGACAACCAATTTCCAAGAAACGGTTAGCAAGAGCATCGTTGCCTAACTGATGAAGCTGCAAGGCATTTTCAAAGCAAGCTTTAGAATTACCTGCTAAACAAGTACGCTGGGAGTAGAAAATTGCCTTATTAGAATCTTGGATAGAGGTGTAGTAAGCACTTAAATCCAAACAGGCATCAGGGCTGTTAAGCTGACAGCCTTTTTCATAATAAGTAACGCTTTGAGCTGGTAATGTCTCTGGCTTGTTCTTGTCAAAATTATTTTGTTGGGCTACAACTTTGCCTGCATAATAGCAGCCTAAACCTAAGTTTGGTTCAATCTTTTTAATGTGATCTGGCTTTTGTGAGGCTAAATCACAAGCACGATTGAAATAGGTCATAGCTAGATCAGTGTTGGCCTCAGCACCACGACCATAATAGTATAAAAGGCCAGTTTTAGCGCAACCAAAGGCATCTTCTAACTCGCAAGAGTGATTTAAAATTCTAAAGCCATAGATATAATCTTTATTAGGACTACGATCATCGATAAAGTAGTTACCATACATGCCAAGAGCATGGCCCCAAATATCACAAGCTGACTTTAAGCCTCCTACACAAGCCTTTTCCAAGTTAAAGGCCGCAAGGCGCATATTAATTTCAATATCAGTATTAAAGTCGATAGCTAAAGTAGAGTAGTGTACGCCTAGCTTTTGGCAAGCCTCTAAGTCGTGATTGCCTTCACATTTAGCGGTATAGCTCTTAATTTCGCTCATTTGCAGTAAGCTGCTATGCTGCTTTTGAGCCGAAGCTGTTCCTGTAGCAGTAGTTGTAGCTGCTTGCGCACTGGCGTTATTAGCAGCCTGTGGTGCGTTTGGTGCATGTTGACTCTGCATAGCATTAGCAGGAGCTTGCTTTAAAGTTGGTGGCGCTCCATTAGTTAGTTGGTCAGAGGGTATCCCTAAATTTTTGGAAACATTACGCATATATTCAGGATTATGCAGCTTGCTTTCAATTTCTGCCATAATTTGCTCAGGTTGTTTATTAGCATGTGTAGCATCTTGAGCAAAGGCATTAGTTACCAATAAGCTTGGCATAAGGCAAGCTACAGCTAAAGACAAGATATTTTTCTTAACTTTGTTAGGAGCTATGATTTTTTCTAAAGAAGAAGGCATATTAAAGTATCCTGTTTCTAGCCTCATGGTAGTACCTTAGGCTTAAAAAAGAAATTTTTTGAAGAACAACTACACTAGTGGAATGTTCATCTAATTCTTGGAAAAACTACTCTTAGCTTTTCCATATATAAATATTACTATACTATTCTTAACCATATAGAAGTAATAGGTACACAATAATCATGATTTAATTTAAAATGAGGGGTATGAAGACAAATAAAATTTCCCCTCAAACAAACGTCCAACTTAGCAAAGAAGGACGTCCGAATGTAATTTTAAATGAATTACGTGACAAAATTAACAGCAATGAGAATCTAAAAATAGATTTTGATAAGTGTGTTAAGTACATTAAGCAGCAGAACATTCGACAAATTAACCTTAAACGAGCCAAAGT